>NZ_FMUD01000004.1:0-229445 GCF_900100825.1 Agrobacterium sp. DSM 25558
CAGGAAACCGAAGCAAACCGCAGCGTGTCCGAAAAGGAACGCATCGAGCGTGAAGCACAGAAGACCAGGGATGCGGCGGATACCCAGTTTGCCGTCGATCAGTTGGCCAAGGGCCTGGATCGTCTTGCCGAAGGTGACGTTGCTTACCGCATCGATACGCCGTTCGTTACCCATCTCGACACACTGCGCAACAACTTCAACGGTTCCGTTGCCAATCTGAATGACGCGCTGCGTGCCGTCGGCCAGAATGCCCGCGGTATCGATGCCGGTGCCAATGAAATCCGCTCTGCCGCAGACGATTTGTCCAAGCGTACTGAACAGCAGGCCGCATCTGTCGAAGAAACGGCTGCTGCTCTGGAAGAAATCACCACAACGGTGAAGGATTCCAGCAGCCGTGCCGAAGAAGTCGGCCATCTGGTTGCCAAGGCCCGTGATGGTGCAGAAAAGTCCGGGGCCGTCGTGCGCCAGGCCGTCACAGCCATGAACGAGATCGAACGCTCATCGGGCGAGATCACCAACATCATCTCCGTCATCGATGAGATTGCGTTCCAGACAAACCTTCTCGCCCTCAATGCCGGTGTCGAAGCGGCGCGTGCGGGTGAAGCGGGCAAGGGCTTTGCGGTAGTGGCACAGGAAGTGCGCGAACTGGCACAGCGCTCTGCAAAGGCTGCGAAGGAAATCAAGGCGCTGATCACGACCTCCGGTGAGCATGTGCGCTCCGGCGTCAATCTGGTCGGCGAAACCGGTCGGGCGCTCGAAGTGATCGTCACCGAGGTTCAGGAAATCAACCGCCACATCGGTGCGATCGTGGAATCGTCACGCGAACAGTCGGTTGGTCTTCAGGAAATCAACACCGCCGTCAACACGATGGACCAGGGCACGCAGCAGAATGCGGCCATGGTCGAGCAATCGACCGCCGCCAGCCACAGCCTTGCCAAGGAAGCGGCATCTCTCAACCAGCTGCTGTCGCGCTTTAATCTGGGTGATGGCGCAAGCGCCAGCCGCTCTGCCCCAGCGTCCGCACCCGTCCGCTCTGCCTCCAGCACATCAAGACCGGCACCATCTCCAGCCCGCGCATTGGGTCGCAAGATCGTCGGTGCCTTCGGTGGTGGTGGTTCGGCTGCCGCCGTTGCGCATGATAGTTGGGAGGAGTTTTGAGACGAACTCAAAGTAAATGAAAGGGGCGGCTTTTGCCGCCCCTTTTCTGGGGAAATACTAAGATTTCCTATGTCGCTTCATGCCGCATAATGGGCGCACATGACTAAATTATTTCACATACACGAGCACTAATTACGTTCCTTTTATAGATCATTTTTGATCGTAATTTATTGCTTTTTTTCAAAATAAGGACAGCTACTATCCTCTCGAACATTGAAACGGAGAGGAACATGTCCCTTCAACTTGCCGACCGCGCTCTCGCACTCAAGCCGTCTGCCAGCATCGCGGCAAAGAAAATGGTGTCCGAGCTGCACGCCGCAGGACACAAGATTATCGACTTCACTATACCGGCGTTCGTTGAGGCTGTAGCGGCCACGGGCTGCGATATCACGGCGGTTGGCGATGAGCATTGCCTACTGGGCGATGCCGATCTGCCCGATGTTCAGGGCGATTCGGTTCAGCCACTGCTGCAAGAGATATCCGAGAGGTTCGGAAAGCGTGACCACCTGCGGATGGAAATTGTCGCGTTTCTGCATTGACGCGGAGCCATCCCGATAGAATCAGGCGGGGTGCGTTCATCAATTGCCGCCAGTAGCGGCACTTAGTGCCATGCCTTTTGTTTCAAAGGGCGAACGCACGTCGAAACGCTAAAAACCTTCGGAGATATTCAGATCGATAGTTGTGGTCCTGTGAAAACCCGCTGTTGGAGCTGGCCCGAAACAACCGGGTAAGTCGATATGCAATTCTGCACATAGGACCATTCCGCACCAACTACGCACGCGCGCCCGCGTGAGGCTTTGAATTTATCAAAGGATTTCAAAAGGTGCATCACAGCGATGCAAACGCTGCCTGAGCCAACCCGACGAATTCGTCGCTTTGGTTCGCACTAGCCAAGGGCGGCGCTGTTGAGGAATGTTGAACCGGTAGCGCAGCCTGGCGGCCTGCACTTCCGTAACGGAGGTCCAGATTTAACTAAAGTTCTGAAAAACTGGGGTCGGCCCCACGGCGGGGCGGGTACGCACAAGAAAGCGTTCGCGCCATTGAATTTTCGGAAGCCGTAAAAGAGCCTCAAGCAGCACCGGGCCGTTTGAAAAACTATCAAAAGATTTCATTCGACCAGAACAAACCACGCGCCATGCAGTGCGGCGTGCGTTACCCGGGGGGATGCAGTCACCCAAGCAAGTGTTACGACTAGAACTCAATGCCATCAGCGCTCAACTCTGCAAGAAGACGCTCGCCCAATTCCTCAATGGTGTGAAAGTCAGCAAGCATCTGTGCGTGGAACAAGGCGGTTGGGGAGCCTTACGTGGCAGAGTGGACCATGAAGGGCGACAAACGCATCAGCGCTGCCAGCTCAAAGGATTCCACCAGAGATATGTCGCCGAGTAGAGTTGCCTTGTAAATCTTATCTTCCAATTCGACGTATTCAGCCGCATCGGAAGGGTCCACTGTGTGAGGCGAACCATGCTGTGGCAAATCCGAGCCATCTTCTAGGGTAACGTTTTTCTGAAACACCCATACCCACGCTGAATTGTTGCAGCACCCTGATACGTTGATGATAAAGGATTGAATGTTTGACGCAGCTTCAACAAGTGAGTTGCGCTTTGGAAGGTCGAAAACTCGCTCCACACAGTGCGCTAGACCGTCTAGTCTGCGACTAAATCCGTGCAGCGCGTATTCTTTGCCGCGTTCGGTTTCGTACCTGTGCAGAACAAACTTCTCCCTCAACGCGAGAGCTTTTGACCTTACTCCTCTTTGTCCCTTGCGCAGTTGTTGAACGGCTTCTTCCGAGAAAAACTTCCCCTTCAATCCCTTTCTCCCCTATTTGTAAGCCACTTCGGTCACTTTCTGAGATAACTCTTTCCGCCGTCATCCTTGAGACAGTATTGCCCACCTCTCGGACCAGTGCAGTATGAACCGCCGCGACAAGAGCAATCCTTGGATGACGGCGCTGCCGGTGACATGTCCGATGCCTCAGAGCCTAGCACGCCCAGGCTGCCAATTGTCGCGATGCAGGACTTCTTGCTAGCGCTGACTGATCCATCCACGCAAATGAACATCTCGCCCTGGCATCGATCAATGCCGCCCTTCTTCCCACTGCACGGATAATTGGCTGCCGCTGCCGATCCTACAGCAAGCAACGCTGCCGCCGCGATCAAAATACCCCTCATGACGCCCCTATCTTTTAGGAGCGGACAGTGTGCCATCAAAAGGTTGATGAAGACTCTTCAGCATTCACTGGACGAGCGTCAAGGGTGTTCTTGCGGTCACTACGTGCGTAGCGGGGATCAGCGACTGGCTTCCGTTCGGAGGCTTTTCCCGTTCTCACGATACTGCTCCATCCATCCCGCACCATAGCCAAACTTCAAACCTATTCGGTCATAATCGGGGAGCATCTGTCGAAAATCTGAATCCTTCCTTTGCTGACCTTTCTTTCCCGGCGCGGACAACCAGTGTTGATGAGATGTTTTGATCACGTGGGCAACAACAGTACTTGAGGCAATGAAGGAGGAGGGATTTGAGGTTAGATCAATACCGAAATCAAGGAAGACATAGAATAGCCGGTCGGACGCAATTCCCTCATGCTTTCGGCCCATATGCCAACCGCCGTCAGATCCTTTTTCAGTGCGGGTTTTGACTTGGATAGCGCACAGCCTGTCCCCGATGTCGTCTGTCACCACGATATCTGCGTTTGGGACGCCAGATGGGGCAAGAGAGCAGCAATCATTCCATGCCGTAGCAACTGGCACATAACGAAGTGCTCGCTGACAGCGCCCAGTAGAGATGTTGCTGAAACCAAATTCTCGCCTCCCAAATCGGAATGACAGTCGTATATGGGATGATGCCCGAGGAGCTATTTCACACGTTTGTGAACAGCCTTCTGCCGAGCGGATAAAGGTGGTCAGAAAGGTGGATCGAAAAGCAATAGCTCCACTTAGCCTGTTGAATTCTCAGTATTTTGACTGAAATTTTGGTGCCCCTTGCCGGAATCGAACCAGCACTCCTCGCGGAACCTGATTTTGAGTCAGGCGCGTCTACCAATTCCGCCAAAGGGGCAACTTTGGAATCTCATTCCTTGGTATGCGGCGGACTATACGAACCGACCATATAACGTCAATAGATATTTGCGAAAATCGCGATTTCACGAAACTTTGCTCAGAGCTGGCACCACCACACCGAACGAAGGATTTGCAAGCCGGATAAGACTGGATTAGAGGCATTGAGCAGCATATTTGAAAGAGCCGCATCCCGCCCGTTTTACACCTGATCAGGTGCTTTAGAATTTTCCGTCGAAAGTGAAAGACAGACCATGGCAAGTGCAACCTCCGCAGAAAAGACCCGTAGCATGGCGGCTATCGTCGTCACGGTGGGAATGATCTTTACCATTGGCTCGGCGCTCGCTTTTCAGCATATTGGCGGTTACACACCTTGCGCATTGTGCCTTCTTCAGCGCGATCCCTATTATTACGCCATACCCGTTGGCATTTTGGCGATTGCTGCAAGCCTGTTCCAACTGCCCGTCTGGTTGACGCGAACGGCCCTTGTTATCATTGGCATTGCCATGCTGATTGGTGCCGGTCTCGGTGTCTATCACTCCGGCGTGGAATGGGGCTTTTGGGCTGGCCCGACGAGCTGCGCCACCAGTGCCCCATCCATAACAACCAATGCAGGAAATCTCCTGGGCGATCTCAATGCCATCAAGGCACCATCCTGCAATGATGCGGCGTTGCGCGTTCTCGGCTTGTCGTTTGCTGGCTGGAACGTACTCGCCAGTGTAGCTCTTGCGGCAATCGCCTTTTTCGGTGCCAGCCGCAAGTCAGCATAACGACGATCAAGGCTGCAATTCGGTGTCCCAATAAAGATAATCCATCCAGCTTTCGTGCAAATAGTTGGGCGGAAATGAGCGACCGTTATTATGCAGGTCCTGCACCGTCGGCTGATAGGGTTTCTGGTGAGGGATCATCCCTGCAATCTTGGGCAACTTACTACCCTTTCTGAGATTGCAGGGTGAACATGCCGCGACAACGTTCAGCCAGGTGGTTTCTCCACCGTGGGCACGCGGTATAACGTGATCAAATGTCAGATCATCGTGTGATCCACAATATTGGCATTCGAATCTGTCACGCAGGAAGACATTAAAGCGTGTGAAGGCGGGGTTTCTGGTGGGCTGAACATAGGTCTTGAGGCTAACGACACTCGGCAACCGCATGGAAAAGCTGGGTGAACACACCGCGTGATCATATTCTGCAATGATGTTCACACGGTCAAGGAATACTGCCTTGATCGCGTCCTGCCAGGACCACAACGACAAGGGATAATAGCTCAGTGGCCGGTAGTCTGCGTTCAAAACGAGCGCGGGCAAAGCCTGTGGTGAAACGGCAATCGTCAAGGGCGTCTCCTGACCGATTCTGCATCTACATCTTGTATATTAGGTCTGTTGTTACAGGATTGTGAAGCCCATAAATGAAGCGCTGAAAGAAAGGCTAATTTCAGGCGACCGGCAAAGCATCCCGCCGCATCGTGGAGGCATAATAAGCCCAGAAAAGCCGGGCAGCGACAGACCGCCAGGGGGACCACTCAGACGCGATCCGGTCGAGTATTTTTTGTGTGGGGCGGACTTCCATTTCCAACGCATGCGCGACCGCTGCCTGTAGCGCCACATCGCCGGATGGAAAAATATCCGCATGACCACCGCAAAACATAAGATAAACCTGCGCCGTCCATGGACCGATGCCGCCAAGCGACGTCAGTTCACGAAAAGCTTGCTCCTCACCCATCGCGTCTAAGGCGTCAAAATTCAGCCTGTCCTCAATTACGGCTGTAGCAACGCCATTCAGAGTTTTCGCTTTGGCGCGTGACAGTCCGAAATTGGGTTGATCGATAGCGGTCCCAGCCAGATAATTCTGCGCCGTAACCTCACCGATCCCATCTTCCATTTTTCGCCAGATGGCATCGGCACTGGCCCTGGAGACGACCTGGGACACGATGATGTGGGCCAGACCCGCAAACCCAGGCGGACTAAGGCGCAACGGCAATGGCCCTGCTTTTTGCGCGATCGCCTTCAGCCGCGGATCGATTACGACAAGTGCCGCTAGTCCTTGATCTATATCCACAATATCTCGAATGATTTTGACCACACCACATCACCAAATGACTTCGTCTTGGCGAAGCACCGCAACCGTGGCAGAAGAAACCATGTCTTTTCTTTCAGGTCAAAAGCCGGTTTTTCGTTTTGCACCCAGCCCCAACGGGCGGCTTCATCTCGGCCATGCACTTTCTGCCATTCTCAACCACGATATGGCCAAGGATGAGGGTGGGCGTTTTCTGCTGCGTATCGAGGATATTGATGTCGTGCGCTGCACGCCGGAACTCGAGCAGAGAATTTATGAGGACCTGACATGGCTTGGCCTCTCATGGGACGAGCCCGTGCGGAGACAATCGGAGAATTTCGACGACTATCGCCAGGGACTGGAGAAATTGATTGGGATCGGACTGGCCTATCCGTCATTCATGAGCCGCAGCGAGACGAAAGCTTTCGTTAGAGACTACGAGGCGAACAGCAAGATATGGCCTCGCGATCCTGATGGCGCAGCGCTCTATCCGCCGCTCGACAAGCAAAGACCCGCGCAAGAAGTCGCAACGCTTTTGTCGTCAAACATACAGCATGCGTGGCGGCTGGATATGGATAAGGCCATTTCTCATCTCCGGCACTCGTTGGAATGGAGTGAAACCGGCAACGGCGATAACACGTTGATCAAAGCCGATCCGGCAGTCTGGGGAGACGTCATCCTGTCGCGTTCGGATGCACCTTCAAGCTACCACCTGTCGGTGGTTTTGGATGACGCTTTGCAGGGCGTGACCCATGTGGTGCGCGGAATGGATTTGTTTGTTGCGACATCCATTCACAGGCTGCTACAAACTCTGCTGGAACTGCCGGTGCCAGAATATCACCACCACCGTCTGGTGTTTGATGAGACCGGAAAAAAGCTGTCCAAAAGTATCGGTAGTACGGGTCTTTGGGCGCTGCGTGCTCAGGGCCACACGCCGTCAGATATCCGCAGCCTCCTCGGCGTCTAGCGCTTCTCTCAGGCTACCATTGTGAATGCCCGCCTTGATGACATGCCGGATGCGGTATTTCATCAGCGCGGCATTGACCTCCGCTCCCAGCATGAAGATTACGCCGACCATATAAAGAAAGACAAGAACAATCATGACCGAAGCCAGACCCGCATAGGTCGCCGCATAGTTTGCAAAGGTTGCCAGATAATAGGCGAATATTGCCGCACCAATGACCCAGAAGATCAGCGTCAGGATGATGCCCGGCAAAACATCCCATATGCGGCGACGTCCAGCGGGAAGCCATAAATGCGCGGCTGAAAGCCCCACGGCAAGAACGATGATCGTACCGTAGAGGCCGAGGTTGGAAACCGTTACCAAGATGTCCTTCAACAAAGGAAAGCGTGTTTCAGCAAAAGAAAGTGCAACCGGTACCGCAACAAGGACAATGCTGATGGCAGCGAAAGTCGTGACGGCAATGACGACGTAGAACAGGCTGAGCAGGCGCGTTACGTACCACCAGCGTGTTTCGCTGACCCTGTAGGCGCGGTTTAGCGAAATTCTCAGGGCTTCAACACCGTTTGACGCAAAGTAAGCCGCTGCAAGTACGGAAATGGTCAATAGCCCACCGCGAGGGATGGTGAGAACCTGCTGCACCTGGGCGGCAAGTGGTGCTGCAATGGCCGCAGGCCATGTGTCAAAAATAATATGAACAGCGGTTTCGGCGAACTGGTCCGCGCCCAGAAAACCCGCCAGTGCGGTTCCAAAAATCAAAAAGGGAAAAAGTGCCAGAAGGATGGAGAGCGCAACATGGCTCGCCATTGCCCAGCCGTCGTCCTCCGCAAAGTGAAAATAGGCATCCAAGGCGACTTTTCGGACAATGTCCAACGCGGCAACCATGTCACCTCCTCAATCTGCATTCATTTGTAGCCCATTGCGAGATATGGGAAGCCATTCGATGCTTGTACAGCGCATGAAACCACACACCGGTTCCACTCTAAAGAAAGAATTGTGCGCTACCGAATTCCATTCTACCTCTTTTCCATAACATGTACCGTCTTAGGAAAACATTTCATGCTCGAAAAACCGGTCATCATCATCACCGGCTGCTCCTCCGGGATCGGTGCCTATTGCGCGCAGGCGCTTCAGAAAGATGGCTGGTGGGTTTTTGCGACCGTCAGACGCGTTGAAGACAAAGCTGCGCTGGAACAGCAGGGTATGGAGACCCTGATCATGGACTATACCAAGCCTGAGACGATCGCCGCTCTTGTCGATGATGTAACAGCCAAAACCGGAGGGCGCATCGATGCACTGTTCAATAACGGCGCTTACGGCCAGCCCGGTGCCGTTGAAGATTTGCCCGTCAATGTTTTGCGCCAGCAATTCGAAACAAATGTTTTCGGCTGGCACGACCTGACCTGCCGCGTCATTCCATTTATGCGCAGGCAAGGCAGTGGCCGTATCGTCCACTGTTCATCCATCCTCGGCCTAGTCCCTTATCGTTATCGCGGTGCCTATACCGCCTCGAAATTTGCGGTCGAGGGATTGGGTATAACGCTGCGCATGGAGCTTCATGGAAGCGGCATTGACGTCAGTTTGATCGAGCCTGGCCCTATTGCTTCGAAATTTACCGCGACGGCACTTGCGCATATCAAGGGAAATATCGACCTTGAAAACTCTGCCCACGCACAGGACTATAAACGTCAACTCACCCGGCTGGATGGCAGCGGACCGGTCAACAAACATAAGCTGGGGCCAGACGCGGTCTATGCCGTGCTCAAACACGCGCTGACGGCAAAGAAGCCGAAGCCCCATTACTTGGTAACGAAGCCAGCCAAGCAAGCCGTATTGTTGAAACGGCTGATACCGTCAGGTTTGTTTTACCGATTACTGCGCAAGTTCGACTAGCGCTTCGACACTTCAATCAGCTACAACGCCACAAAGGCTACACGGCATTTCGGGAGAGTAGAGCATGTCCAGTTTTACCATGGTTCTGGCGGTCATTGTTATGGGTCTCGTCGTCCTCGTCCTGATACGCGGACTATTCAACATGCTCAAAGGGACGGATGCCAACAAATCCAACAAGCTGATGCAATTGCGACTTCTCCTGCAGGCCATTGCCATCATACTCATCATGTTGACGCTGTGGCTAACCGGCGGCGGTCGATAGGGGACGGAAATGGTCAAGCTGAACAAAATTTACACACGCACGGGCGACGACGGCACGACGGCACTCGTCTCCGGCCCGCGCCGTGTGAAGCATGATTTGCGCATCGAGAGCTTCGGAACCGTGGATGAGGCGAATTCGGCCATCGGCGTCGCACGTCTCCATACAACCGGTCTTGTTGACCTCGACGCCATGCTGTTTCGTATTCAGAACGATCTTTTCGATCTAGGAGCTGATTTGGCAACGCCTGATCTCAGCGAAGTTTTGTCCTATGAGCCGCTGAGGATCGTTGAGGCGCAGGTCTTACGGATCGAAAATGAAATCGACGCGCTGAACGGAGATTTGTCGCCGCTGAAATCCTTCGTATTGCCTGGCGGAACGCCAGCTGCCGCCTATCTTCACCTCGCCCGCACCATTTCCAGACGTGCAGAGCGCCAGATGGTGGAATTGTCGCGGATCGAAGGTGAAGTCGTCAGTCCTGCAGCTTTGAAATACATCAACCGGCTCTCCGATTTTCTGTTCGTCGCGGCTCGTTTTGCCAATGATGCGGCTGACTCAGATGCACCTGATATATTGTGGGTTCCCGGTCAGAATCGCTAGGCACAGGGCAAAGGTCATCCCCGTATGTTCATTCCCCTGCATGATGCGAATTCGCTAAAATACATCAAACTGCAATATGTCACGCTGTCGTTGATTGGCATCAACGTTCTTGTCTGGCTGGTGGCTGACTTTTTTGCCAGCGACGAGGCCGCCAATGCCGCATCCTTCGGCCTCGGTTTCATTCCCGCTGTGGTGTTCGATTACGCGCATCTCGACCACGGCCTGCAAATGGTGCCCGATGATGCAACGGTTCTGACCTACGCCTTCATGCATCTGAGCTTCTGGCATCTCGCGTCCAACATGGTTTTCCTTTGGGTCTTTGGGGACAATGTTGAAGATGCCTTCGGTCATCTACGCTTCCTGATTTTTTATCTGGCGTGCGCGGTGGCAGGTGCATTGTTTCATGGGCTAGTCGCACCGGCATCCGAAGCCCCGCTCATCGGTGCATCCGGCGCGGTTTCCGGGATCGTCGTGGCCTATCTGCTGCTTCATCCAAAAGTGCGGGTCTGGGTTCTGGTTTTCATGCGCATTCCCGTACCCTTGCCCGCCTTCATTCCGCTGGCGCTGTGGGTCGGGCAGCAGTTCTTCATGTTCCTTTTCGGCATGCAGGACCGTGTCTCCTGGGGTGCACATGTCGGCGGAATCGTGATGGGCGCTATTCTGGTGCTGTTCCTGCGCAGACGGGGTGTGCCGCTGTTTGACCGCACAATCGTTACGCCACGCGCAGTCGCTCACAGGAATCAAGGCCCACAAACGGCCGTGGTGTCGCAAACGGAACGGCCTTTCGATGGCATCCGGTAAAGATTGTTACGACGATTGATATTTACGTTCACGTTAACGTAAGATATCCGCAACATGCATGAGATGATGAGCATTGCTCCGTTGAATTTGCGGGAAAAATGCGTATCCATGTCGCAACTTGATTATCAGGAGGACCGTTCAGCGTTTCGCTTTATGGTCAGGAGTTGAAGGAAGGCTGTCGATGAAGATTCTTGTCCCGGTAAAGCGTGTGGTAGACTACAACGTCAAAATCCGCGTGAAGGCGGATGGTTCAGGTGTTGAGCTTGCCAACGTCAAGATGTCGATGAACCCGTTCGATGAAATTTCAGTCGAAGAGGCTCTTCGCCTCAAGGAAGCCGGTAAGGCGGAAGAAGTCGTCGTTGTTTCCATCGGACCCGCAAAGGCCGAAGAAACGCTTCGTACCGCGCTTGCCATGGGTGCCGACCGCGCAATCCTGATCGAAACCGATGAAGCCGTCGAGCCTCTGGCTGTCGCCAAGCTTTTGAAGGGCGTTGTAGATGCTGAAGCTCCAGGCCTCATTATCGTCGGTAAGCAGGCCATCGATGACGACAGCAACCAGACCGGCCAGATGCTGGCAGCGCTTCTGGGCTGGGGACAGGGCACGTTTGCGTCCAAGGTCGAGCCTTTTGATGGCAAGGTTGCCGTGACCCGTGAAGTCGATGGCGGTTTGCAGACCGTGGAGCTCAAGCTTCCGGCGATCGTTACCACCGACCTCCGCCTGAACGAGCCGCGCTATGCATCCCTTCCAAACATCATGAAGGCCAAGAAAAAGCCGCTCGATAAAAAGACGCCTGCCGATTTCGGCGTCGACATCGTTTCGCGCCTCAAGGTTTTGAAGACCGAGGAGCCTGCGGGTCGCAAAGCTGGCGTCAAGGTCGGCTCGGTTGCGGAATTGGTGTCGAAGCTTAAAGCTGACGGCGTCATCTAAGGAAAGCGAAAGGGAGATTATACCATGGCCATTCTTCTTCTGGCAGAACACGACAACGCAACCCTTTCCGACCAGACGGCAAAGACGCTGACGGCGGCCACGCAAATCGGTGGCGACGTGACCATTCTGGTGGCAGGTTCCGGCGCAAAGGCCGCTGCCGATGAGGCAGCCAAGCTTTCCGGCGTCTCCAAGGTCTTGCTGGCCGACGACGCATCCTACGCCAACCAGCTTGCAGAGCCGCTGGCAGCGCTGATCGTTTCGCTGAGCTCTTCTTATGACGTGATCATCGCGCCTGCCACGGCATCCGCCAAAAACGTTCTGCCGCGCGTAGCAGCGCTTCTGGATGTCGCTCAGGTATCCGAAATCATCGAGGTGATTTCCCCAGATACCTTCAAGCGTCCGATCTATGCCGGCAACGCCATCCAGACCGTTCAGGCCACAGATGCAAAGAAGGTCATCACCGTTCGTACGGCAACCTTTGCACCAGCGCAGGCTGGTGGGTCTGCGTCGGTCGAAGCAACAGCTGCGGCTGAAAACCCTGGTGTTTCATCGTTTGTGTCGGACGCCCTTGCTTCTTCAGACCGTCCTGAACTGACGTCGGCAAAGATCATCATTTCCGGTGGTCGCGCATTGGGCTCTGCCGAAAAATTCAGGGAAGTCCTGTTGCCAGTGGCCGACAAATTGGGTGCTGCCGTTGGTGCGTCCCGTGCTGCGGTTGACGCAGGTTATGCACCGAATGACTGGCAAGTCGGTCAGACCGGCAAGGTCGTTGCCCCGCAGCTTTACATCGCTGCTGGCATTTCCGGTGCCATCCAGCATCTTGCAGGCATGAAGGACTCCAAGGTTATCGTCGCCATCAACAAGGACGAAGAGGCACCGATTTTCCAGGTTGCCGATTACGGTCTGGTGGCCGACCTCTTCGAGGCATTGCCAGAGCTCGAAAAGGCGCTCTGATCATATCAATTTGAAGGCGGCGCGTTTTTCCAACGCGCCGCCTTTCGTTTTCCGATAAGATGCACACCATATTGCAGCCGCAGGGCGCACAGACCAATTCCACAGGAGAGACATCATGGCCGTTCCGATCAAGACTATCGGTATTATTGGAGCCGGACAGATGGGCTGTGGCATCGCGCATGTTTCGGCGCTGGCGGGCTACAAGGTTCACATCTACGATCTGGCCAAGGATCGCATCGAAGCGGGCCTTGCCACCATCAACGGCAATCTTGCCCGTCAGGTCAGCAATGGCAAGATGCTGGATGAGGACCGAAAAAAAGCGCTTTCCCTGATTGCCGGCTCCTCCGACGTCAACGACCTTGCGGCGATGGATTTGGTGATCGAAGCCGCGACCGAACATGAAGAAACCAAGCGCAAGATCTATGCCCAGGTTTGCCCGGTGCTAAAACCCGAAGCGCTTTTGGCCACCAACACGTCTTCGCTGTCGATCACCCGCCTCGCTTCAGCTACGGACCGTCCGGAGCAATTTATGGGTATTCACTTCATGAACCCCGTACCCGCCATGAAACTGGTGGAACTGGTGCGCGGCATTGCCACCGGTGAGCAGACCTTCGAAAGCGCCAAGCAATATGTCCGCTCACTGGACAAAGCGATTACGGTTGCGGAAGATTTCCCCGCCTTTATCGTCAACCGTATCCTGTTACCGATGATCAACGAAGCGATCTACACGCTTTACGAAGGCGTCGGCTCCGTCGAAGCCATCGACACAGCCATGAAGTTGGGCGCGAACCACCCGATGGGACCGCTGCAATTGGCGGATTTCATCGGTCTCGATACCTGTTTGTCGATCATGCAGGTGCTGCATGACGGTCTGGCAGACAGCAAATATCGACCCTGCCCGCTTCTGGTTAAATATGTCGAAGCCGGTTGGCTCGGCCGCAAATCCGGTCGTGGCTTTTACGATTACCGTGGCGAAACACCCGTTCCGACACGGTAAATCATTCGGTGCTATTTTGATTTCGCAAAGGCCACCAGCGCCTTTGCATCATTGCTGTCCCATGCGGCAGGCCCGTTCATCGAGGCAAGCAGACAGCCCCGATCATCAATCAGCAGTGTTGCGGGTAGGCCGAATGCGAGGCCTTCCTTTTTCAATGCGTTGAACACACCCATGGAACTGTCGCGATAAAGCTTGAGTGAATCGATGCCGTATTCGCTCATGAAGGTTTTCGGCTTCTCATCATCACCGGTATCGATGTTGACAGTGACGACCTCAAAGTTATTGGCTCCTGCTTCCTTTTCGAGAGCGTTGAGTGCAGGCATTTCTTCACGACATGGCACGCACCATGTTGCCCAGAGATTGAGAAGAACCGCTTTTCCTTTCAGGTCATCTTGCGTCATCGCCGCCCCATCCGGTCCCTTGAAGGATAGCGGGACAACTCGCGGACGCTCGCTTGCCGACATGGCCGCGACTTGCCCCTTCAACAGCGGCTTCAGGGAAGCGATGCGCTTTGCCGCACCCTCACATAAACCAGCCTGGGCTGCGACTTCCCCTTGAACCTGACCTTCAGACCCAATAAGCCTGAACATCACCACACCCGCGCCGCAGACAATGCCGGCGACGGCGGCAATTGCAACAAGTCTGGCGGAAGGAAGCCTGAGCGGCTTTTTATCGGTCATTGAATACTCCAGGGCAGGCGAAATATGGCTGACGGCATCGAACAGAAATCTTCCAACCAGATGTGGGGCGGACGTTTCGCTTCCGGTCCCTCCGCCATCATGGAAGAGATAAATGCCTCCATCGGCTTCGACAAGAAGCTTTATGCGCAGGATATCCGCGGCTCAATAGCGCATGCCACCATGCTGGCTGCAAAAGCCATTATTTCTGAAGAAGATAAAGAAAAGATCATTCACGGCCTGAACACGATCCTGTCAGAGATCGAGGCGGGAAGCTTCGTGTTTTCGCGCAAGCTCGAAGACATTCACATGAATATCGAGGCACGTCTCGCCGACCTCATCGGCCCGGCAGCTGGACGTCTCCACACGGCCCGTTCGCGTAACGACCAGGTCGCGCTCGATTTTCGCCTTTGGGTGAAGGAAGAACTTCAGAAAACCGAGGCCATGCTGACGGGTCTGATCATGGCATTTCTCGACCGTGCCGAAGAACATGCCGACACCGTCATGCCAGGCTTCACCCATTTGCAGACGGCGCAGCCTGTCACCTTCGGCCACCACTGCATGGCCTATGTGGAAATGATCGGTCGTGACCGCGCCCGCGTTCGCCACGCCATCGAACATATGGATGAAAGCCCGATTGGTGCCGCAGCCCTCGCGGGCACCGGCTACCCTATTGACCGCCATATGACCGCAAAGGCACTGGGCTTCCGCGAGCCGACCCGCAATTCCATCGATACGGTCTCCGACCGCGATTTTGCGCTGGAATTCCTGTCGATCGCATCCATCTGCGCCACACATCTTTCGCGTCTGGCCGAAGAAATCGTCATCTGGTCGACCCCGCAATTCGGCTTCATCCGTCTTTCTGATGCGTTCTCGACCGGTTCCTCCATCATGCCGCAGAAGAAAAACCCGGATGCGGCAGAGCTGGTGCGTGCCAAGACAGGCCGCATCAACGGTTCGCTGATTGCTCTTCTCACCATCATGAAGGGTCTGCCGCTCGCCTATTCCAAGGACATGCAGGAAGACAAGGAACAGGTGTTCGATTCCGCCGAAAGCCTGGAACTTGCCATCGCCGCCATGACGGGCATGGTCCGCGACCTGGAAGTCCGCGTCGACAAGATGCGCGCCGCCGCCGGGTCCGGTTATTCCACGGCCACCGATCTGGCCGATTGGTTGGTACGCGAGGCAGGTCTACCCTTCCGCGATGCCCACCACGCGACCGGCCATGCCGTTGCCATGGCCGAAAAGAAAGGCTGCGATCTGGCTGACCTTTCGCTGGAAGAGTTGCAGTCGATTAATCCAGCGATTACCGCAGGCATTTTCGACGTCCTGTCCGTCGAAGCGTCTGTTGCCAGCCGCACCAGCTTCGGCGGGACGGCACCGTCAGAAGTGCGGAAGCAGATCGCCTGGTGGCGAACAAAGAACTGATCAATCTACCGTTACGTCAGCATCAAAAGAAACAGGGTGCACAAGCGCCCTGTTTTTCGTTATCAGGAATGCAGAGATTTCCTTTGGACAGGCCCATGCTTTCAAAAACCTTGCGCACTTTCATCGTTCCAGTCGGCATTACGCTTGCTGTCGGCCTTGCTCTTTCAGGCTGTGGCCGCAAAGGCGACATCGATCCACCGAGCACGCCCAAGGAGCAGCGCAACACCCGCTCCACCCATAACAAGGTGCAGCCCACGCCTGAACGGCCATTTATTCTCGATAAACTCCTTTAAGGTTTAGCGACGTGAACCATTTTCACTATATCGACGGCGTGCTTCACGCCGAAAATGTTCCTGTGCCTGAAATCGCCAAGGCCGTTGGAACGCCGTTCTACGTCTATTCCACGGCGACGCTCGAGCGCCATTACAAAGTCTTCTCGGAAGCCTTTGCCGATGTAGACGCCATGGTCTGTTATGCAATGAAGGCAAATTCAAATCAGGCTGTTCTGAAAACCCTGGCAAAGCTGGGCGCTGGTATTGATGTGGTCTCCGGTGGCGAGTTGCGGCGTGCGCTGGCAGCTGGCGTTCCGGCAAGTCGCATCATGTTCTCAGGCGTTGGCAAAACCGTTGCCGAAATGGATTTCGCGCTTGAGGCCGGCATCTACTGCTTCAACATCGAATCCGAACCGGAGCTGGAGGTATTGAACCTGCGGGCGGTCAAGGCCGGCAAAAAGGCGCATGTCTCCTTCCGCATCAATCCTGATGTTGACGCTGGAACTCACGCAAAGATTTCAACGGGCAAGAAAGAAAACAAGTTCGGCATTCCCTATGAGCGCGCGCGTGCGGTCTACACCTATGCGGCGACCCTGCCTGGCATTCAGGTCAGCGGCATTGATATGCATATCGGTAGCCAGATTACGGAATTGCAGCCGTTCGAATCGGCGTTCCGTCTGCTGCGGACACTTGTTGAAGCGCTTCGCGGCGATGGTCACACGATCAGCCACGTGGATATCGGCGGCGGTCTTGGCATTCCATATCGCGAAGACAACAACCCACCACCTTTGCCGGATGCCTACGCTTATATCGTCAAGAATGAGCTGAAGAGCCTGGATTGCAAGATTATCACGGAGCCTGGCCGCTTGCTCGTCGGCAACGCTGGCATTCTCGTGACTGAGGTCATCTACGTGAAGGACGGCGGCGAAAAGACCTTCGTTATTGTCGATGGCGCGATGAACGACCTCATCCGCCCGACGCTCTATGAGGCCTATCACGGCATTCGTCCGGTTGTTCAGCCTGCGGCAGATGCCCCGCGCATCAAGGCCGATATCGTCGGCCCCGTCTGCGAAACAGGCGATTACCTGGCACTCGACCGCGAAATGGCGGCCCCCGAACCTGGCGACCTCATCGCCGTCAGTTCCGCCGGTGCCTATGGCGCGGTGCAGGCCGGAACTTACAATTCGCGCCTGCTAGTGCCCGAAGTTCTGGTCAAGGGCAGCGAGTTTCATGTCGTCCGTCCTCGCGGGACTTATGAGGAATTGATTGCTCTCGACTCCGTTCCGGCCTGGCTTGAGTGATCACAATTGAGCGAATAGGCCTGAAAAACAGGGGTTAGCGCTCAGTTCCCCTCGTCTTCGCCATAAAGAGTGTTATCTTCACTCTCGTTGCACGGATTTGTTTCGCCGTTCCAGAATGGCGAAATCGGGTGGCCAGAACCGGGAGAACGGATTGATGACCACATCGAAACAAGGCGGAAAAGGCGCTTTCGAAAACAGGCCTGAACTTGCGCGGCGCGTGACGTCCAAGCGCTTTATCGCAAAGCTTGTCATCGTTGCAGAACGTTTGGCACCCAAAACTCTTGTGCCTCTTTCTATCGCCGCCCTGTTTATCGTGCTGGGCTGGTTCGGCCTCTACCGGCAGATGCCGGATATCTTGCGCTGGGCCGTCGTCTTCGTCCTTATCTTTGCTTTCATCACTTCGCTTCTACCGATTTTGCGCCTGAAATGGCCGACGAAGGACGAGGCTTCGCGCCTGTTGGAAGAGCGCAATGGCCTGCCCCACCAGCCCGTTGGCGTGCAGGAGGACGAACCCGCCTTCGAGACCCCATTCGCTCGCGCCCTTTGGAAAGAGCACCAGTTGCGCATGGCGCAGCGGATTGCAGCGCTGGACGCAGGACTTCCCCAGCCTGACATCGCTCGCCACGACCAGGTGGCACTGCGCGCCGTTCCAGCACTCATTCTCGTTGCCGCCTTCGGCTTCTCGTTTTCGAATGGTGCTGGTGATATTGCCGATGCATTTCGCAACCGACCAGAGGCTGGACCAGCCAATCCCGATATCCGTCTGGATGCGTGGGTGACACCACCTTCCTATACCGGACGCGCACCGATTTTTCTGACAGGCAACAATGCAGCCGCAACTGACGCGGTTTCCTTGCCCCAGGCCTCCAAATTGACGATCCGCATGACCGGCGGCGATGGTGACGAGACCGTCACCTTCGAGCCCGAAGTGGGCGGAGATATCAAGACGCTCGCGCCGGAAAGCGCTGACAAGCCCAACGGGCAGACTGTTGCGACAACAGAGCCGCAAGCGACGGAAGCACCACGCGCACCTAGAACCTTCACCATGGAGGTATCTGAAAGCGGGATGGTAGAAGCCAATGGCCAGCATTGGCAGTTCAACGTCATCCCGGACAAGGCCCCGACCATCGCGTTCGAAAATCTGCCCCGCCGTGCCGTGAATGGCGCGTTGGAAATCGGCTTCACCGCCAAGGATGACTACGGAATTCGCGAAGCCCATGCCGTGATCGAGCCAGTCGGCCTCGCAGCTGGCGCAACGCCTCTTTATCCACCACCAGAATTCAAACTGGATTTGCCGCGCCAGAACCCGCGCGACATGAAGGGGGTGACCAGCCGCAACTTGACTGAACATCCGATGGCAGGCAAAAAGGTTCGCATCACGCTGGTCGCGACCGATGGCATGGGTCAAACGGGCCGCAGTCCTTCGCAAGAGATGATCCTGCCCGGTCGAAATTTCTCTGAGCCACTCGCCGCCTCGATTGTCGAACAGCGGCAGATTTTTTCGCTCGACACACGGCAGATGCCGAAAGCCATCGCTTTCAATGAAGCGGTTGGCATGCGCCCTGACGAGACCATTCCCAACACCACCCATTATCTGCTGCTGCAATCTGCGCAGACACGTATGAAGCTGGCCTACAACGAAGAGATGTTGAAAAACACCTCGGACTATTTGTGGGAAGTGGCGCTTGGTATTGAAGACGGCGATCTGTCGCAGGCGGAACAACGGCTTCGCGATGCACAGAAAGCGCTGTCTGAAGCCATCGATCGCAAGGCAGGCGATGAAGAAATCGCCAAGCTGATGCAGGAGCTTCGCGAGGCGATGAAGGAGTTCATGAGTGAACTTGCCGAGCGCATGAAGAACGCGCCGCAGGCCAACATGAACCAGCAGGCGCAAAATGTGCTGCGCCAGCGCGATCTGGAAAACATGATGAACCAGATCGAAAACCTGGCCCGCTCCGGCAACCGTGATGCAGCCCAGGAAATGCTCTCTCAGATGCAGCGCATGATGAACAACCTTCAGGCCGGTCGTCCACAGCGCGGACAGCAGGGTCAGCAGCAACAGCAAAACAGCCAGTTGCGCCAGCAGATCGACAAGCTAGGCGAGATCATGCAGCAGCAGCAGAAGCTGATGGACGAAACTTTCAAACTGGATCAGGCCCTCCGCGACCGTACGCAGCGCGGCGACCAGCCCCAGGGCGAAGAAGGCGGCGATCCGCAAATGGGTGAAAACGGGGAGCAACCACCCGGCCAACAGGGTCAGCAACAACAGGGCCAGAACCCGACCGACCAGATGACCGCCGAGCAGCTTCGTGAAGCGTTGAAAAACCTTCGCCAGCAGCAGGATGGACTCGGCAAGCAACTGGGCGAATTGCAAAAGGGTCTGCGTGACCTCGGCATGGAACCCGGCCAGAATTTTGGCAAAGCCGAGCAGGAAATGAAGGGTGCCGGTCAAGCGCTGGGCGATAGCCAAGGCGAACAGGCCGTTCAGGGTCAAGGTAATGCGCTGAACGCGCTCCGCCAGGGCGCTCAGGATATGATGGGCCAGATCATGCAGGCTATGCGTCAACAGGGTCAGCAACCGGGTCAAGGACAAGAAGGCATGATGGGTCAAGGCGGCCAGAACGGGCGTGATCCACTCGGTCGCCCCCGTGAAAGCAATGGCCCGGACTTCGGTGACAATCAGGTTCGCGTTCCCGACGAAATCGATGTCCAGCGCGCCCGTGAAATTCTGGAAGCCATTCGCGAGAAGCTGGGTAACAATCCACCCGGCGAAGTCGAGCGCCGCTATCTGGAGCGTCTTCTGGACATTCAGTAGTCGCATCCAGCCAACAAAAAGGGCGGTCAAGCCGCCCTTACGTCATTCTATTTGAGACGTCTCAAGCCGGAACAGCGGCCAAGGCGCGGGCAACCGCTTTGCGGATGTCGGGAAGCGCAAAAGGCTTCGGGATCACGTCGATGATTTTTTCCATCAGGTCATCAGCACGCTCGCGCTGCTCGGCATAACCCGTCATCAGGAGAATCTTCAGGTTCGGAAATTGTGAAGCCGCGCGGTGCGCCAGCTCGATGCCATCCATCACAGGCATGCGGATGTCCGAAAGCAGAAGGTCGAACTTGCCTTCGCTGAGTTTCTCGAACCCTTGCTCGCCATCGGCAGCCTCATAGGTCTCGTGTCCGTCCAGACGCAACGCGCGCGCAACAAAGGTCCGCAATGCATCTTCGTCTTCAGTAATTAGTATTTTTGCCATTTTCCATCGCTCCTGGTATTCATTCCAGCGAGCTCAAACTCGGTCATTTCCCTTTGCAAGAGGTAAATGAAAGCGACCATCTCAGTGGCATGGTTAACAATCCATGCTTGTATCGGCCACCAAGCGTTGCAAAATGAGACGGTACGCCTACTCGGCGTCGCCGGTCACCACGCCAACAAATGGCAGTTCACGGAAAGCATAGGCCACGTCCATGCCGTATCCAACCACGAAGTAATCAGGGCACTCAAAGCCAACATAGTCAGCCTCGAGTTTTTCCTTGCGCTTGACCTTCTTGTCCAGCAGCACAGCAATAGAGACGTTACGCGCGCCACGCTCGTAGAGAAGCTCTTTAGCGAAAAGAAGTGTGCGGCCGGATTCGAGAATGTCGTCGATCAACAGCACATCACGGTCTTTCACGTCGCTGTCGATATCCTTCACGATGCGCACGCCCTGCGAAACCATGCCGGTTCCATAGCTGGAAAGCGTAATGAACTCGACTTCAGGTGCCAGTCCGCTGTCGTGGAGGGCGCGGATCAGGTCGGCCGCGAAAATGAACGAGCCCTTGAGAACAGCGATGACCAGAAGGTCATTCGTCGGTCCGCTGGCGATGCGCTTGGCCAAATCGCGATTGCGCTCAGCAATTTGTTCGGCTGTGTAAAGCGGCTCGATATTTTTTCCACGGACGACGGGCATGTCTTCTCCTGCGTTTTAATCCCGCGTGACCTATCACATGACGCGGTCAATCGGAACGGAAAGAAGGGCGTCGGGTAGCACAGTCAGCGTTCGGAAACACCTGTTTTGGCGAAAGAAAGCTTGATTTCGGGTGTTTTTCCACCGGGATGGCGAAACTTCGCGGAAAACCCCTGGCTTGACCCGCGATCAATCTCTGATACGGGCGGCTCGATGACCATGCTGGCGACCTTCTCGCCATCGGCAGCGAATAAATCGGCGCGAATGGCCGGTATCTTCTGCACTCTGTCACTTTTGTTTTCAACGATGCCGTTGATAACCAGCACCTCCATCCCACCTGCATCCTGTGGGACGAAGCTGAGGTGCGAAATGACCAAAGGGTCTATGGGAGCCACCACGGCTGCCTTTTCGATTGGCATCATGGTGAAGCCGCCCGACAACAGGAAAACGCTGACGACGGCCGCGGCAACGATTGCGGAGTAGCCATCGATCGAAAGGCCTGACAGTTTTTTGTCGATCCAGTTGATGAAAGATCGCAGCGCACTGAACGCCGATACCGCTTTTGGTGCCGCCTGTTGATAATCGGTTCGTCGATTGTCGTTTCCATAGTCACGGAAGGAGGTTTCCTTTATCGTGACAAACTCGGCATCTACGATGTCTGGATCGTGACGCGTTCGCCATGTCTGACGTAGCGGCGTTTCTGGCATCAAAAGGTCCAAGTCGAGTGTCGCATTCCGGCGAGATGAACGGAACATACCCATGAAGTTCCCTCGGTCAGGTCTTCGGCCCGATAAAAACTGGGCATTGAATGAAATCCTGCCTAGTCGTAAATTTAATTGGTTAATGCTTTGCAAAGATCGTTCATTGAGTCGCCCATACGCGCCATGCAGCGTGTGAAAGGCACCATAACGATGCAAATCTCTCGCCACGGAAGCAAAAGACTGGAAGTTCGTTGATCCATTTTGAAAATGTCGGGTTGCGGTACGGCATGGGCCCGGAAATTTTGCGGGACATGACCTTCGATATTCCAAAAGGGTCGTTCCAGTTTCTGACCGGCCCGTCAGGTGCCGGCAAAACGACGCTGCTGCGCTTGCTATTGATGTCGCTACAGCCGACACGCGGGCATATCCGCATGTTCAGCCGGGATGTTGCGCGGATTCCTCGCAGTGAACTGCCACTGCTGCGCCGTCGCGTCGGTATCGTTTTTCAGGACTTTCGCCTTCTGGATCATCTCACCACCTATGAGAACGTGGCACTGCCGCTGCGCGTGCGGGGCAAAGAGGAAAGTGCCTATCGCAACGATGTGATCGAGCTTTTGAAATGGGTGGGGCTGGGCGAGCGAATGAACGTACTGCCGCCCATCCTATCCGGCGGGGAAAAGCAGCGCGCGGCAATCGCTCGCGCTTTGATGGACCAGCCGGAAATTCTGCTGGCCGATGAGCCAACCGGCAATGTCGATCCACCTATGGCTAAACGTCTGCTCAACCTGTTTCTGGAGCTTAACCGCCTCGGCACCGCCGTCGTTATCGCCACTCACGATTTCGCGCTGATGGATCAGGTCAATGCGCGCAGAATGATCCTGACGGAAGGGCGGCTCGACGTCTATGAATGAGATGAACCGCAAACCGTTGAAACCAGAGCAGAAGCAGGCACCCAAACAGCCGCAGATGCGCATACGCCCCATGGCACCCATTCTGCCGCCATCCAATATCCAGGGCAACGCGCTGATCGTGGTCATTGCGATCATGGCATTTCTTGCCTGCCTGACGTTGGGCGCTGTCAGCATGGTGCGTGCAACAGCCTCCACGTGGCAGAGCCAGATTTCGCGCGAAATCACCATTCAGATCAAGCCGGACGAGGGGCTCGACATGAATGCGACACTGAACAAGGCCCGAAATCTGGCATTAAGCTTCGTTGGTACGCGCGAAGGCACGATCATGGATGAGGCGGCAACCAGTCGTCTGCTGGAGCCATGGCTCGGCTCCGGTCTCGATTTGTCGGAGCTTCCCGTGCCTCGCCTCGTCATCATCACCATCGATGAGAGCAATCCGCCGGATTTCGAAGCGATGCGAACCATGCTGAGGGCGGAGATTCCGCAAGCCTTTCTGGATGACCACCGCACCTGGGTGGACCGCCTCGTATCCATGGCCCATACCACTGTCATGATCGGCATCGGCGTCCTCGTCTTGGTGTTCAGCGCGATGGTTCTAACGGTAGTATTTGCCACACGCGGCGCGCTTTCCGGCAACCGCCATATCGTTGAGGTGCTGCACTTCGTCGGTGCCGAAAGCAGCTTCGTCGCGAGAGAGTTTCAAAAACACTTTCTGAAAATCAGCCTCAAAGGTTCGGGCTTTGGCAGCGCGCTCGCAGCTGGCGTCTTTCTTGCCGCAGGCTTCTGGCAGTCCCGGTCCTTGGCGACGCCGCAAAGCGACCAGGCCAGCGCTCTTTTCGGCACGTTTGCCGTCGGTGTTGAAGGTTATTTGGGAATTTTCGCGACCATGATGGTCATCGCGCTTTTGACTACGATCACCGCCAGACTGACCGTTATCCGCACCATTGACGACATAGATCGCGTGCGCTCTGACCCGTCCAAGAGCGAGGGTGTTTGAGAGCATGAAACTGCCCGTTCCTTGCCTTAATCCGAGCTTATCGATAATTGATGGTAATGAGTCGCACAGACCCGGATGACCACCCAACACCAACGTCGCGAAGCAGCTGGCTTTCGCGGCGCGGTCGCCTGCGCCGATTTGTGCGCGTCATCATCCTCATGTTTGTCGTGGTCATGGGCGCTGTTTTCGGCGGGTTTCTCTGGTTTGCCGACTCGGTCGCCTCGATGCGACCGCCCTCGTCAACCAAGGCCGATGCCATCATTGTTCTGACGGGCGGGTATCTTCGGATCGACCAGGCCGTTGGCCTGTTGCGCGACGGGGTGGGCAAGCGACTGCTGATTTCGGGGGTCAATCCGTCCACCACCCGCACGCAGATTCGAAAAATGACGCAAAGCTCGCCCGACCTCTTCGCATGCTGCGTGGATATGGGATATCAGGCGGTCGATACCATCGGCAACGCGAACGAGGCGGCAAAGTGGATCACGGATCGTGGCTATGCATCCGTGGTCGTGGTCACCAACAATTATCACATGCACCGCAGCCTCTATGAGTTGCGCAACACCAGCCCGAATACGAATTTCATAGCATATCCGGTCATCAATTCGGATTTGGCCCGCACCAATTGGTTCAAGAACCCGGATGTCGTTCGCACGATGATCTCCGAATATATCAAATTCGTTGCAGCCGCGGCTCTTGATCTGACCGGACTGGGCAAGGGCGATGGCCTTCGAAACGGTACAACTGCGATCTGAGTATGCCCGGCCTTCGGCCTATGATGGGCCTTGCTGAAACACCCCGTTTTCGTGTAGGCGTTCGGCACTGCGCACAACATCGAAGATGCTTCCTTCATGGTCAGGGATGCGCCGGGAGAAGCTTTTTCATGCTCAGACTGCGCTCGATCCTTTTCAACACGTTGTTTTATCTGAACCTGATTGTCCGCATGCTCGTGCTGACGCCGATTTATTTCATCGTGCCACGAAAGCTGGCGTTCGAAATACCGAAAGCCTGGGCTCGCTCCAATCACTGGCTGATGGAAAAGATCGCCGGAACGACCTTCGAGATCGAAGGGCTGGAGAATATTCCCGAAACCGGCTGCATCTTCGCACCGAAGCACCAGTCTTTCTGGGATACTTACGCGCTTCTGCCGAACCTCAAAGACCCCGTCTACATCCTGAAGCGAGAACTGATGTGGATTCCGCTTTTCGGCTGGTATGTCGCCAAGCAGCGAATGATCCCGGTCAACAGAGCCGCGCGTGGAAAAGTGATGCTCAAGGTTATGGAGCGCGCCAAGGAAGAAATGGCCAAGGGCCGCGAACTTATCATCTACCCGGAAGGGACGCGCCGTCCGCCCGGTGCCGAGCCGGAATATCGTTACGGCATCGCCCGGCTTTACCGCGATCTCAAGGTTCCAGTCGTACCGGTTGCGATGCATCCAGGCTTATTCTGGCCACTCCACACGACGATGCGCTATCCAGGCCATTTCAAGGTTCGTATTTTGCCCGCCATACAGCCGGGTCTGGACCCCGATGTCTTCTTCAAGAAGCTGATAGAAGTTACGGAAAAGGCAAGCGACGAATTGTTGATCGAAACCGCGCGCAACAATCCCGATCTGCCTTTGCCGCCAACAGCTGTGAAACGGCTGGCAGAACTTCAGGGAACGGTTGCGACCTGAGCAACGACTGTTGCTGCAACGCGCTCGAGCAGCGCATCACGGATTCCCATGTCCTGCAAATGCTGCACCGTATTGACGACATAATCGACATTCGGCCCGGATCGACCTGATGCCCGGCGCACGATGTGCGCCGCTTCGTCGAGAGACAAATCGCCGACATATTGTGAATGCTCAGGATCGGCCACATAGGTCATGGCCATTTCACGTCTACCATCGGCAAGACCCACGGCAATGACACGTTCCTTGTAAACATTGCTGACAAGTTCACGCTCACGAAGATAGTCGATAACGGGCCCACGATCTGCGTGCGACACACGGAACGCAACCCCCTGGCAGGAGCCTCCACGCTCCAGTCCCAGCACCAGCCCTGGGTTTTCATCGGTTCCCCGATAGACGTTCGAGCGAATGCACAGTGAACGGCGGTATCCATACAAGCGCGCCTGTTGACGCTCCTCAAATGGAAAGCCCGGGTTCCACATTAACGAACCATAGCCAAAGACCCAAAAATCGTCCATATCGCAAGCCAAACCAAATCACCTCTGTGCACCATTGGAGATCATCATGGCAGCGTCAAGCCCATCCCGTACCAGCAGAAAATTCCTTTTTCTGGGCTTTGGGATAATAGTTTTCGTTGCCATTTACTCCGCTGGTTGGTTTTACGCTGCCCAACGGCTGCAGGAAACCGTTATCCGCACACTCGCACCCGGTGGTGCCGCCAGCGTCAGCGGCGAGTGCCGCGATATCGCTTTCAGAGGCTATCCGTTCCGTATCGGTCTTTTCTGCTCGAAAGTGGATGTTAAAGACACTCGCAACGACGTGACAGCCTCCTTCGGCGCACTGCGCTCGGCAGCACAGATTTATTCGCCGGGCCATATCGTTTGGGAACTGGACTCGCCAGCCACGATACAAACAGGACACGGGCTTGGCGTGACGGCACAATGGGCCAATCTGCAATCCAGCCTCACTACCAAACTCAAGGGAATAGACCGCACATCCCTCGTGATCGACGGGTTGAAAGCGACCGCCGTGTCGTCAGTGACAGATCAGACCATCGATTTCGACGCCGCCAAGACCGAAGTGCATCTTCGCCAGAACGGCCCGGACCTCGATGGCGCGATCACGCTGACCGATGCTTCGACCGTCATCAAGGGATGGCCGCAGCTTCTGCCGCGTCTCAACGCCATCGGCGACATAACACTCGCTGGCAAGGCTGGCATGATCGATGGCAGCGACCGTACCGGGCTCTACGGCGCAAGCGGCGAGTTGCGCCGAGTTATGCTGGATATCGGCGATGGCCGCACCATGCGCATCACGGGCCCCTTCTCCTTCGATGATCAGGGCTATCTCTCCGGCCAGTTCAAGCTGGAGATCGAAAAGCTCGGCGAATGGGCAGACAACGCCAAACAGACCTTTCCGCAACTGCAGTCCACAATCGACACCGCCCGTAAGCTTCTGCGTGCTTTGGCAGGCGGTGGTGACAGGGCATCCGTCGACCTAGTGGTAGATCGCGGTCGCGCAACCGTCAGCGGTTTCATTCCCCTGGGAAAGATACCGCCGATCTGATCGCTATTTCTTCTGATCCAGCGCGTGACGGCCGAAGTCAGGCGTATCGACGTCCTGACCAGCCTGAACGATGGAACGACGAATGGTGCGGGTGCGGCTGAAAAGTTCAAACAGCTTGTCGCCCTCGCCCCAGCGGATCGCGCGCTGAAGATAGGCGAGATCCTCCGAAAACCGAGCAAGCATTTCCAGTATCGCGTCCTTGTTGTGCAGGCAGATATCCCGCCACATGGTCGGATCTGACGCCGCAAGACGCGTGAAATCGCGAAAACCGGAGGCAGAATATTTGATGACTTCCGATTCCGTCACCGTTCCCAGATCATCCGCCGTGCCAACGATGTTATAGGCGATGATGTGCGGCAGATGGGAAACGATAGCCAGAACCTTGTCATGATGCTCAGGCTCCATTTCATCGACGCGCGAACCGAGCTTTTCCCAAAATGTCTTGAGCTTGCCAAGCGCCACCGCATCCGTTCCCGGCAGCGGTGTGAAAATGCACCAACGGTCATGAAACAGGCCTTCAAAGCCGGCATCGGGACCGGATTTTTCTGTACCCGCAAGCGGATGTCCGGGAATGAAATGGACATTGTCAGGCATATGCGGTGCCATCTGCGCGATCACGGACGCTTTGGTGGAGCCCACATCGGTGACGATGGAACCGGCCTTCAGGTGCGGAGCGATCTGTTCTGCCACGCTTCCGGATGCGCCAACCGGCACCGAAACAATCACCAGATCGGCATCCTTCACCGCATCTGCAGCCGACACCGTATAGGCCGTGCCCAGCTCCAGTTCTTGCGCCCGCTGCAGCGTTTCTGCGCTACGCGTGGAAATCACCACTTCACGTGCAAGGCCCAGTCCCTTGATATCACGTGCAATGGAAGAGCCGATCAGACCAATACCGATCAGCGTAATACGGTCGAACAGAATGTCGCTCATTATGCTCTGCCCATGAATTCTTTAAGCGCGGAGATCACGCCAAGGTTCGCTTCTTCCGATCCAACCGTCATGCGCAGGGCATTGGCAAAACCATAACCTCGAACGGCGCGCAGCACATAACCGCGCCGCGTCAAGAATTCATCCGCGTCCGCTGCACGCTTTCCATCCACATCGGGAAAATGAATGAGGACAAAATTGGTGACTGATGGCGTCACGGTCAGGCCGAGGTCGGCAAAGGCGCTGTTAAGCTTTTCCAGCCATTCGAGGTTGTGCGCCACTGACTGCTGCATGAAGGCCTGATCGCGAATGGCAGCGGCACCTGCTGCGATGGCAGGCGCATTCATATTGAACGGGCCGCGCACACGGTTCAGCGCGTCGATGATGGCCGCTGGCGCATACATCCAACCGACACGAAGGGCCGCCAGTCCATAAACCTTGGAGAAGGTACGGGTCATCACCACGTTGACGTTACCGGAAACCAGTTCCAGACCTGCCTCATAGTCGTTCTTGCGGACATATTCTGCATAGGCCGCATCCAGCACCAGAATGACATGCTTCGGCAGGCCGGCCTGAAGGCGGCGTACTTCAGAAACGGGAACGTAAGTGCCGGTTGGATTGCCGGGATTGGCAATGAAGACCATCTTGGTTTTTGGTGTAACCGCAGCAAGGATTGCATCGACATCGACAGTGCAATCTTTTTCCTTCACCGTAACGGCTGCCGCACCCGCACCCATGATCTGGATCTTGTAGACCAGAAAACCATGCTCGGTGATAATGGCTTCGTCGCCCGCCCCGAGATAGACGTGGCAGAGAAGGCCCAACAATTCATCAGAACCGTTTCCGCACAGAATGTTGGTTGTGTTCAAACCATGAACGTCAGCAATGGCCTGGCGCAAAGCAGTTGCCTGTCCATCCGGATAGATTTCCAGATTGAATGCGGCTGCCTTGAAAGCCTCGATAGCCTTCGGGCTCGCGCCCAGAGGTGTCTCGTTTGAGGAGAGCTTATAGACCTTGGCGACGCCTTCGGCGTGCTCCTTGCCGGGAACGTAAGCGGCGATATCCAGAATACCCGGACGCGGAACAGGTTGGTTAAGCTCTGCACTCATTTCATCGACCTTCGGAAAAACACCGGAAAATCCGGCAAGACAATGCCGCAGGCATTAGACGGGAACAGGCCTTTTGTCGAGTGTCAGCGCGGTTTTTGCTGTTCTGGCACGGTTCTGGTAGTTGGCACGCCTTGAGGTGCAAGCACAGGCACGAAGACGCGGCGCGACGCCCTTTGCGCGACTGGCAGACCCTGGTAGAGCCGCTTTTGCGCTTCTACCACGATAACGCCGGAGAAGACCGGCCACAGCTTGCGGCCCAGGCTTTCGAGGTAACGACGCAAGCGCAGAATGGAGCGCAGTTTCGTTGGTGGAAAGAACAAGGCTTCGGCCGTGGCGCTCGGGGTAAAATTCGTCTCGCGCAGGAGCGAGGTCAACTGGCTGCGCGAATAGGGGCGACCGGAACCGAAAGGCGTATGTTCCACGCGCGCCCAGACGCCGCGCCGGTTGGGCACCACAATCACCAAACGCCCACCGGGAGCCAGAACCCGCCATAGTTCTTTCAGCGTCTCACGCGGATTTTCGGCAAACTCCAGAGAATGGACCATCAGCACTCGGTCGATGGACGAGTCCGGCAGCGGCAATTCCTCATCGAACACCAAAGCCGTGGAAGAAAGCTCACCGGCTGGCCAGTTGATCGCACCCTGCCCTGGCGGCATGAAGGCAAAGGTACGCTCCGCATCATGCCTAAATCGATCCAGAAATGGCACTGCATACCCCAAACCCACCAGCCGCTCGTCCGGCAAAGTTGGCCAAAGCGTCGACAGCGCCATGGTGATGGCCTGCTCTGCGGAGCGGCCAAGCGGGGAATGGTAGAATTCGCGCAGATCGACAATATCGGTGTTCATTGTCATGATGTAGCAGTCCTCGGGTGGACTTCAAAGCTGAGAAACCTACATTGAAAAGCCCCAGGGTTCAAAAGCCTGAAAAGATGGAGAGGAAACATGAAGCCGTTGGAAATAGAAGTCTTTCTTTGCCGCAGCGATAATTTCGGTGTTCTGCTGCATGATAGCGAAACCGGCACGACCATTTCGATCGACGCCCCGGAAGAAGCTGCGATCCTCGACGCACTCAACCGTCGCGGCTGGACGCTGACCCATATTTTCACCACCCATCACCATCAGGACCACGTCGAAGCCAATCTGGCGCTGAAGGAAAAATTCGGCTGCGAAATCTATGGTCCCTATGATGAGGCTGTCGCCATCCCCGGGCTCGACAAATCCGCTGCCGATGGTGACGAATTCGAGTTGGCCGGACGTCGCGTGCAGATCATTTCCACACCGGGCCATACGGCCGGGCATATTTGTTACTACCTGCCGGATGATGCGCTGCTTTTTGCCGCAGACACCCTCTTCGCCATGGGTTGCGGACGCCTGTTCGAGCGCCCCGCAGCAGATATGTGGCACTCCTTCCAGAAACTGATGGCGCTACCCAATGACATCCACGTTTATTTCGGCCACGAATATACCCTGTCCAATGCCCGTTTCGCCGTAACGGTGGACCCTGAAAACACCACTCTCAAGCAACGTGCGGGCGAAGTAGAAGCACTCCGAAACGAAGGCAAGTTCACCATTCCCACGACCATAGGCTTGGAGAAGCAAACCAATCCCTACATGCGCGTTGCTGATCCAGCCATTCGTGCCACTATCAACCTGCCCGATGCCACGGATGCCGAGGTCTTTGCAGAGATCAGAACGCGGAAGGACAAATTCTGATGGCGGGAAGTCTGCTTTCTACTGATGCCATTATTCGCGCATTGAAACTGGAGCCGCATCCAGAGGGCGGCTTTTATCGCCAGACGTTTCAAGATGCGAAGGATGGCGAACGTGGTCATTCGACAGCGATTTATTATCTGCTGGAAAAAGGGCAGCGCTCCCATTGGCACCGAGTGATCGATGCTGTCGAGGTCTGGCACTATTATGCTGGCGCGCCCTTGGCGCTTCGTCTGAGCATGGATGGCAAAACAGTTGATATCATAAAGCTCGGACCGGCCCTCCTCGACGGCGAAAGACCGCAAGCCATCGTCCCGGCCGATTGCTGGCAGGCGGCGGAAAGCCTGGGCGATTTCACACTGGTCGGCTGTACCGTGGCACCCGGCTTCACCTTCGACAGTTTCGTAATGGCCGAACCCGGCTGGTCGCCAGGCTGAGGACTTGGCTTAACCGCCGTATTTGGTGGCAGTGATATAAACCTGACCGACCTTAGTCGGTATGCGCGCATAAACCGGCGCGTAGACATCCATATTGCCTGCCTTGGCAAACCATATTTCCATGGAAATCGACTTCAGATATTCAATGTCCTTGCGGCCCTTGCGAAAGCCTGATTTCGGCACGTAGCGCGCATTACAGACAATGGCATCACCGGTAAAGCCATTCGTCGTGAAAGGCTTGGTTCCGCCAGAACTCAAAACGAGGTCCAGACGCGACTCACCATCATAGATCGGCAGACGGCTGGGGCAAATGCGTCCACCCACGGGAAAGATCAGCCCGGAAATCGGATCGAGCACGGAGCGCAGATCGCGATCCTTGACGTCGACCCAATTGTCGGGTCGCGCTTTCGGCTCCGGCTTGACCGTCGTCGAGGTCACATTGCCGTTGCGATATTGCACATCATAAGTCCGTGTGCGCTTGCCATCCTTGTAGACCAGCGAATATTCGTTGGCCTGCATTCGGTTTCCCCGCTTGGCTCCAGCAACATTGGTGCGCCCGGAAATGTCTTTCAACACGCTGGCAATGCCTGCTGCGCTGAACGAACCGGTAATGGAATAGGCGGTGCCATCCATGCGGGTCGAAAAGTTTGCCCGGGCAATCGGCAAGAGGCCCAGATTGATGCTGTATTCGCTATCGTGGCGCGTCTCTGCGGCAACAGCGGGTGACAGGCTTCCCAGCGTGAGGACAGCTGCTGCGAAAAACCTCTGTACTTTGACATTCATTCAGGTAACACCTCGGCTGACAGAAAAAGCTGCCCTCTGCCGCGATGATATACGCCGACTTATGGCAATAAAAAAGCAGAGTATCGGCGAAATTCGGTGAAATCGCTCACAAAAAAGAGCGAGCGGCTTGACGGGAAGTTCCTGTCTGACTATAGAACCGCAACTTTCCAATCATTGCCAGTTGGATTGCTGACCGGATTTTGCCGGGTAGTGAGCCGTTGGTAAAACAGACGACAACAAATAGGTGTACCCATGTCCCGTGTATGCGAATTGACCGGCAAGGGCGTCCAGACGGGCAACAACGTCAGCCACGCCAACAACAGAACCAAGCGCCGGTTCCTTCCGAACCTCTGCCAGGTTACGTTGATTTCCGATGCTCTCGGCCAGCGCTTCCGTCTGCGTGTTTCTGCAGCTGCTCTGCGTTCCGTTGAACATCGTGGCGGTCTCGACGCTTTCCTTCTCAAGGCAAGCGAAACCGAACTTTCGATGCGCGCCCGTCTGCTGCGTCGTCAGATCGCCAAGAAGACTGTTGAAACAGCTGTAGCTGCTGCTTAATAGCGGTTTCAAGATCACGAACTTTCAAAAGGCTTGAATGGCAATTGCCGCTCAAGCCTTTTGCTTGTTCTCCCTTCGCTCCAACTGGTGGCATCACCCAGGATAAAAAAATGCCCAATATGCGCTTTACGCTTGTCTACGTCGTCCTGATGACCATCGTCGTCGTGGCATCCAACATCTTCGTTCAGTATCCGCTTTCAGGCACTTTGTTCGGTATCAATCTCGGCGACCTGCTGACCTGGGGAGCCTTCACCTACCCCGTCGCATTTCTGATTACCGATCTCACCAACCGCCAGTTCGGACCGTCCATCGCGCGGCGTGTTGTTCTTGCCGGTTTCGTCGTCGGCGTATCACTGTCCTTCTGGACGTCCATACCGCGTATCGCCATCGCCTCCGGCACCGCTTACCTGATCGGGCAGTTACTCGATATCGTAGTCTTCAATCGCCTTCGCCAGCAAAGCTGGTGGCGCGCGCCGCTCGCAGGCTCGATGTTCGGTTCCGTGTTGGATACAGCTCTCTTCTTCTCGATTGCCTTTGCCGCCACTTTCGCTTTCGTCGGTCCCAACGACGCCTTTGCAATCGAAGCGGCGCCAATCCTTGGAATTTTCGCGAGCGAAGCCCCGCGTTGGGTATCCTGGGCATTGGGTGATCTGTGCGTAAAAGTGCTTGTCGGTATCATCATGTTGCTGCCCTACGGCGCGCTCATGAGTACGCTCAAACCAATGCCGCCAGCCAAAATCCGCTGAAGGAAGAGGCCTGCCAACGCAGGTCTTCTTTGTCGATATTCGACGCTTTGGCCACGGCTTTTCGGAATCTCGATAAAAATACGATTCATTGGCGTGTTCGAAACACACATGCCGATGAATCGCGCCAATCACCGATTGCGAACAGCCAAAGTTTCCGGCAATCATTATGTAAAGTTTTACGCTCTGGAGTTTCGCATCATCATGAAAAAGTCACCCAACTCAATCGATATACATGTGGGCTCCCGTATTCGCCTGCGTCGCGTCATGCTGGGCCTGAGCCAGGAAAAACTGGGCGACGGGCTTGGGATCACATTCCAGCAGGTCCAGAAGTACGAGAAGGGCACAAATCGCGTCGGTGCCAGCCGCTTGCAGCACATCTCGGAACTGCTGGATGTTCACATTTCCTATTTCTTTGAAGGCGTTCCCGACGCAGGAAACGACAGAACAGTGGCTGTGCCAAGTGCACTGTCCCAGTTCCTGAATTCGAAAGAGGGCATATCGTTAGCAAAGGCGTTTTCAGCCATCAAGGACGTTCGCGTTCGCCGTCGCGTTCTTGAACTCGTCCAGTCACTGGGCGGCAATGCCGAGACGGACGCTCCCAAAACCACAGAAATCTTCGCAACCCCAGTGAACTAACCGACATGGTTTTTCGATTGGCCACGTTAGGCCGTTGCAATCTGGAAGATGAGAGCGGAAACGTACTAAACGTTTCCACCCAGGCTTTGCTCATCTGTGCCTATCTCTTTGATATTGGCAGACCGGTTGCACGACGTGATGTGGCCAATCTTCTATGGCCCGGCAACGGCGAGGCGGCACTGACAAATCTACGCTCGACGTTGCGACGCTTTGCACTCGCGACGAAGAATGCCCCTGCCCCTTTGATCATTGCCGACACCAACGCCTTGTCGCTGAACCGGCAAATGGTGGCCTGCGACCTTGACTTCATGACAATATCCGAGCCGCAGGAGCGCCTTCACGCAGCCTGTGCTGCGGTCGCCATGCAATTTCTCCCGTCTGTTGGCGAAGGAAAGACAGCGCTCGACATATGGGTCAGGGATGTTCGACTGCGGCTTTTGAGTACGCTTCGATCGCTGTTCATGGATATTTCCGGCTCTCCAGCATCGCGGTCCCAGGCGCATGCAGACCTGAAACGCGCCGCAGTCCTTCTGCTTGAAGCGAACCCCCAAGATCACGATGTCAGACAGCAACTGTCGTCGGGGCTTGGCGCGCAGACAATAGCGGCAATGCCACGCCTACCAGCGGTGAGGGAACAAAGCGCTGCAAAACAGGCTGCGCAGCCCCGTATCGCTCTCCTTCCCCCTCACACGTCTAAAGAGGCCAGCCGGGATGGATCGATTGCAAACGCATTGATAGAAGATTTGACGATTGGGCTTTGCAGCAGCCATCTGGTTTCGGTCGTCGCACCCTACACGTCAGAGCGTATACAGGCATCGAAAGACAAGGCCGCCGTGCTCGAAAAGCACAATGTCGTTTATGCGCTCGACAGCAGGCGAAACGACAACCACCTGTTCTTCCAGTTGATTTTTACACCGACTGAGGAAATCATCTGGGCAGAACGTTTCGAATTATCTCCCTTTTCGATCGCATCGCATCGAGAAACTATCGCGCTGGCAATCCAGCGCGAATTGATGTCCAGAATAGGTTTGCATCAGGGAGCGGTCGGCGATTTTTCGCGCAGGCCAGAGGCTTACTTCCTCTATCTCAAGGGTCTGCAAACCCTTTCGAGCGTCAGTCTGCCCTCGATCCGGCGTGCCCGAAAATACTTCAAGGAAGCGCTGGAGCATGGAAATGACCTGCCAGAAGCGCTTGCGGCCATGTCGCGCACACTCACCATGGAGTGGTTGGTGACGGCGAGGTGCGATGATGAACTCCTCGCGAAAGCGCAGTATTTTGCCGACTGCGCTATCAAGGAAAACGGTGAGTTTGCCAGCGGCTTCAAGGAGCTTGGGGTGAGCCGCCTTTTCATGGGCAATATTGATGAAAGCCTAGCCGCGCTGTCGCAGGCTGAAAGCCTCAGCCCGCAATATGCCGATGTACTGGCCAGTCATGCTGACAGTCTGATTCATGCCAGCGATCCCGCCAGTGCTATTATCAAGATCAAACATGCAATCGCTCTCAATCCCATATCACCGGATATCTATTTCTGGACGGCAGCAGGTGCCAGCTACTTTTTAGAGGAGTACGATCAGGCGCTGGCTTATATCGGCAAGATGAGCAACAAGCGCGCAGCGTCCCGGCTTGCTGCGGCCTCTTGCGGCATGCTGGGAGAGGTTGACAAGGCTCGCGCTTTTCGTGCAAAAGTCTTTGAAGACAACCCCAATTTTGATTTGGAGCGTTGGCTGGCTGTCATTCCCCACAAGGAGCAATGGCAGACCGAAATGTATCGAGACGGCCTCAAACGGGCCGGATTTTAGGCAGGGGATACCATGGCACAAGCAGTTATTCTGGGGATCGAGGGTGAAGAGGGCCTTTGGCTGGTCGATCTTCAATCGGGTACGATAACAGCCGTCAAAGAGCCTTTGACCGGGGAACTGGCAAAGGCAGCGTCCCTGCGTGCATCGGGTGTTGCGATAACCAAGGGTGTCGATTTCGCAATCTCGGCATCCGCCGAGACCTTCGGAGCAGGCGGCATTCACGAAGGCAATGGCTGATCTTGCAGCTCGATAATTATCGCGCATGTTCTGCAGGCGAAACCTTGGAAAGGGTTTCGCCTTTTCTTCGTCGACTCGGTATCACCAGACTTGGTCGGCAGACGGATCTCGATGATATCGGTATTCCCGTCTGGTGCGCATTTGCCCCGAATGCAAAAGCAATCGTTATCGCCCAAGGTAAGGGCATGGATGACGAGGCCGCGAAAACATCGGCTGCGATGGAGGCAATCGAGCGATCGGTGGCGACAAATCCGGCTTGCCAGTTGCTCGTTACGAGCCAGCAGACGCTGGAAGCTTCTGGACATTCCTCGAACACCCTCGACAGCCTGCTCTCGCCGCGCGCAAAGCCGGTGTCACAAACCGAAGACATTAATTGGGCACGCGCCAAGCATCTGTTGACGGGTCATGAGATATGGGTGCCTTTCGATGCCGTGCATCTCGACCGAACCGTGACATCGCCACGATACTGGCAATCGTCCGATGGCCTCGCCTCCGGTAATACGCGTGACGAAGCCGTGCTTCACGGTTTGCTGGAACGGGTGGAGCGTGACGCGCTGACGCTGTGGCAGGTCACGCCGGCAACCAAGCGATACGGGTCATCCGTCGACACGAATGCGATTGCGGAACCAACACTGCGGACCGCTCTGGACAAAATCGCGCGTGCAGGTCTGGATATCGTCCTGTTCGACATTACGACGGATTTGCGGATACCGTGCATTGTAGCGTTGATGGGTCCCAAAAACCGAACAAACACCCGCTCCATCCGCCATGTCGACATCACTCACGGCGCTGGTGCCTCCACTTCACCGGCCATTGCAGCAATAAGAGCCATTACAGAGGCCGCCCAGTCCCGGATGACGTTCATCGCCGGTGCAAGAGACGACCTGCTACCAGATATTTTTTCCCAGCACGCAGATCCGATGACAGTCGCGGCGCTGGATGCTTGCGCATGCAAAAAGCTGACCGACCTCCCCGCTCTGAGCGCAAAATCCACCGAGCACTCTCTTCAGCTGGTTCTGGAGCAACTTCACAATTGCGATATCCAAGAACTCTACGCCGTTGATCTCGCGCCCGAATGGTTGCCCGCCAGTGTCGTTAAAGTCATAGCACCTCAGCTTGAAAATCCGGATGGAGAACGACACCGGCGCTTAGGCAGCCGTGCTCTTTCGAAGGCTTTATGATGATCGTTGTTTTCGTGGGACCGAGCTTGCCGAATGCTCATGAGTTCGTGGACGCAAATGTCGAGGTCCGTCCACCCGCCTGCCAAGGCGATGTCATGCAGGCGATTGCGGATGGAGCACTCAAAATCGGATTGATCGACGGACAGTTCGAAATGGCGGCACCCGTCTGGCACAAGGAGTTGTTGTTTGCTTTATCAAAGAACATTTCGGTGTTCGGAGCCGCCAGCATGGGCGCATTACGGGCAGTGGAATGCGCCGCCTATGGCATGATCGGCATCGGTAAAATATTCGAGGACTATGTTTCGGGTATACGCGTGGACGATGCCGATGTTGCCTTGACCTATGGCCCTGCGGAACTCGGATATCCGCCCTTGAGTATTCCACTGGTCAATGCTCAGGCGACGATCGCCAAAATATCCAATCTCGGATTGCTGAACCAACCATGTTGCGAAAAACTCGCTTATGCAGCGCAGACACTTTTCTTCAAGCGACGAACATGGAAGACGATCGCCCAATTGGCTGGCGTTGACGTCGAAACCCTCAAGCCGGTTCTAGACCTTTGCTGGGTGGACCGGAAAAAGCTGGATGCCATCGCGTTGCTTCAGGCGATGGAGCAAAATCTGCAGCCGGTGAAAGCCGAAGATTGGCAATTCAACGCAACCACACTGTTTCGGAAAATGTACCTTTAGTTTTCGCATAAGGTGAAATCGCAACATTAAAAATCAATCCCTGCGTGTGCAACGATTTTGCAACGCGCTTAACGCGCGATCTTCGCGTAAAACGAATCCATCGCAACAGACATACGATGAGATTCTGATGATATTATCTAGAACTGACGCCGAGATCGATGAACGCCAGGAAGACTTTCTCACACTCATCAATATGCTGACCTACGCAGAAGGCGTTGCAGAAACGTTGGGTGCGCCATCGGCTAGCTGGTACATCGACGTCGCAAAACAAGCGCTCCAGTCCGCTTTACAGAACGAGATGGACATGGAATTTTCAAATGCCGACATCGTAAACCTCGCATCGGTCCGCGCAGGCCATTGCTGAGCTTACAGCCTGCATTCAACGAATCTCCTACGCCAGGACAAGGATTTTCATTCCGGTTCTGGCGTTTCTTTATGGATAGAGATCACCTGATAAGGATTGCCGTCGATGGACCAGGCCTATTGCAGGGGCGGAAATTGTTTCGCAATTGCTCTGACTTCATCAGCCCACGCGTGGCGCGCTTCCGCCGTAGTCAAGTTGTGATCGGCGTTTGCGATATAGACGATCCGAGGACTTCCATATCGGCTGCTTAACAACCGCCCACGCGGACCGAAATTGGTCTCCAGCATGGCTGCCCCAACATCACCATCCGTATAGACGATCGACATACGTGTGTCGTTGGCAACAATGGCTTTGAAATCTTGGGAAAGCGTATGAAAACGCTGAGATAGGAACGGCAAGCGCACCATAATCGGCGTTGTGAACGAAACCGCTTTTGCCGCAATCATCGCCCACATATTGACGATACCGTTTCTGATACGGACATCGCCACGCAGCACCCTTCGCCAGAAACCACCACAGAAAAGTTTCGCCCCATAGCTTGCCAGTGGCTGCCGGGAGGAAACCAACAGAGCTTCGACATCGGCATCGGCAGGAATATAGAAATCGAACACGTTGACGGGCACGACACCACTGAAACGCTTGTCCTTCACCCCGCCCTTGAAAGCCGCCCAGCCGCCACTGCACCGGCCCGTGACAACGACCGGGAAAAGCTGTCTTTCTTCCAGAAAATCCATAGCGACACTGATATCTGCAAGCTGTCCGTCGCCATAAATGATCTGGTTCCTTTGATCAGGAACCGGCGGACTATCCGCAATATTGGCCATGTCGAAGCGCAAGCTGGCGATGCCGGAGCGTGCCAGATCTCTGCACAGCTTAACCGATATGCGCCCCCAGCCCGACGCACGCTCGTAACCTGTCGGCAGCACCAGAACGGTCGCGCCCTTGCGTTGCCCCTTCGGCTCGCACAAAACGCCGTAAAGGCGGCTCTGCTCGCCAAACCGTACCGGCGTTTCCTTGAAACAATCGCCAACCAGAGTGGCCGATGAAGGAACACGCCATTTGGCCTGAAGGTTTAAAGCAGTCGGAACCTTTTTGGCGAGGCTGCTTGCCCATTCCGCCAGCGTTTCGATAGCCGCCATTGGCGGCACCGAAAACAGGACGTCACTTATGAACCGGTCATAGTCTTCAAACGTCAGAGCGCGGACATCGACATCAAGTGTCTTCAAGTGCTCTGCAAATGCCGCATCGGCGGGGCGGTTTTCCTGCTTGAGCAAAAGAATGTTCGGTGCCGGTGCGTTTATTGCGGATGCAATGTTGAGTGTCCTCAACCCGGCTGTGACCGCTTCAGGTATTACCTGCTCACCCATGGTCGGGCCGGACGTGGAGCTGGCATTCAGGATTGCACCCTGATTGGCAATTCGGCTCAACGCGACGAATTCGCGCAACCAGTGGCGACCAGACAAAGCCGGCGCTGCAAGAGCCAGGCCTGAAATGCCTTCCAACGTCTCCGCTACGCGCCACGCCATCGCGCCACCGATACCATGCCCGATGAGCAGGATCCGGTCCACTCCCGACGATTGTTTCAAAGTCCTTGCGGCTGCATCTATGGTGTCGAGCCAGATCTTCAAACCGTCGGCATAATCCGGGTGGTCAAGAGCATCCCCGGTTCCAGGATAATCGAAACGCATGCTGGCCATGCCACGTTTCGACAGCTCCACGGCAAGCCGTTGCCAAAATTTTCGCGCGCACAGTTCCTCAAAACCCCACGAACCCACAAAAAGAACGGCAGTGTCCGTCGCGAAAGATGCGCCGTCTCGTTGAGACATATCGGCCAAGGCATCGGCGGGTCGGAAAAGGCCAACCGTATCTGCAAACGTAACGGGGTAATCAGCGGCGATCTGCACGCTCTGTCCCTCTACGACAGGCAGATTAAAATTGGCATTCATCTTCCACCCTCCAATGGATGTCTAAAGCATAGAAACGAACAATGGCTCATTCACGTTAAGCAATGCTTGATATTCTACTTGTCACAAGCAACCGTTTTTTGGTGCTCAGGCATTTATGTGGTTCGAATCGGGAATTTTAACAGCGGTTGCTGCAATCAGAATCTCATTGAGCTTCTGATAATAGCCTGATGCTTCTGATGTTCCCCGAAAACCATCAATGCCGGGGAAATGCGTATCCCGCTCCAGCCACCAACGGTCATGCCCTATCGAAAGAGCTCGCTCCAAAATGTCGGTAAGGCCCGTTTCCCGATCTGGATCATAACACCAGCCTGTTCCGAGGTCCCGCAAAATTTCCGGCGTGCCACCCCGTTCTGTCCCGATAACCGGAACGCCATAGGTGGCGGCCTCCATCAGAATGAGGCTTTGCGGTTCGTGCCAACGCGATGGAACGACGATGACGTCGGCGACTTTGTAAACGTCTTCCGGCGGCACAAACCCCAGAAAATGAATCGGAGCATCGCCGGCTAACGATTTCAGATGCCGCTCATAGTCTTCCCGCCCACGTCCCGCCACCAGCAACGTCGACGGCTCGGATTGCGGTAACGTCACAAATGCGCGGATCAGGTCTTCGATGCCCTTTTCTTCCGCCAAAGCTCCAAGATAGCCGAACGTAAAACGCTCACTCGTGCTGTTTTTTCGACCCACCAACGGTGCCTGGAAAAGCGCTTCGCTGCGATTGGCGTTCAAAAGCACGTGCCAATCCGCCAGGGGTAAAACGCCATTGCGTAAAAATCGCTGACGTAGCGCATCGCTGACAGAGATCGCGGTAACCCCATCGCCTTTGCTGGACTTGATACGCGCCGTCAGAACGCGGCATTCAAGACACGGCTTTTCGCAATTGCCGGAGCTGCGAAACATGCTCGATTTCGGGCAGAGCAAGGCGTAGTCGTGTAGATGCAGACAGAGCGGTATCTTGAGCGCGCTGGTCGCTTCAAATATTGCGGGCTGCATTCTGGCGGAATTATGCGCGTAAACGAGGTCTACCTTCTCGCGCAGCAGCAGTTCTTTGACGTCATTAGCCGACGTCGCACCCATCGCGCTGCGAATGTGCCAAGCCAATTTCGCCAGCTTTCCCACGGCCGGTTTGCGTGGGCCTGGCAGATAACTGTTGTGCCAGTTGATCCGCAAAACACGAATGCCGTCACTGTTGGTCGTTTCACCGGGAGGGGCGATGTGGTCACCTTCCAGACCCAGCGACAGAATGATGACATCGTGGTAACGCGAAAGCTCTACCGCGCACATGCGTGCCACGATCTCTGCCCCGCCCTCCTCTTGAGGCGCGAATGTCTGTGCGACAATACAGATCTTCATCGGTTTCGCTTTTTCTCCATCACGCATTCCTCGTCCGGCAAAGCCGTGGGAGCTGTTCAGGCCATCTTATTTCAGCAGGAGTAAACATAGCATCAAAGACCGTTTACCGCGCGAAGCAGAGCATCAGCGCTTCTATCCCAAGAAAACTTAAGTGCACGCGCATGACCGCGTGCGATCATGGTGGATCGGATGTCTGGATTTGCCGCGAGGTGCTCAATGCACCGGACGATATCATGAGCATTGTTTGGATCGAAATAGAGCGCCGCATCGCCACAGACTTCACAGGCCGGCTCTATGTTTGATGACAGTACCGGACAACCCAGGAACATGGCCTCGAGAGGCGGAATACCAAAGCCTTCATAAAGGCTTGGGAAAAGCAGGGCAGCGGCATTTGCATAAAGTGCGACAATCTCTTCGTCGGTCAGGCGTCCGGTAAATATGACCTGATCGGCTCCTACGCTGTCGCTTTGGCTTTCCTGCGCATCTTCCTTGAAAACACTCGATGCCGCAGCGCCCACCACCACGAAACGCGGAGCATTGTCAGCCATGATGCCAATTGCCTCGACAGCCCGCAGGATATTCTTGTTTGGCGTTGGGGAGCCGACGAACAGCACATAGGCATTTGATGTCAGATTCAAACGTTGCAACACCGTATCGTCAGGTGTGACGGATGCCATGTGTTCGCAGCTATTGGGAATGACCGAGATATTTTTTGCGCCGATCGTCTGCGCCAGTTCCCGTTTGGAAAATTCCGAAACAGTCGCGATATGACCTCGACGCGCGAGCAGATGTCCAAGCGAGCCATGCACGAAGCGATAGGCACGCGAGAAGTTCTCCGGCGTGCGAAAAATCATGGCGTCGTGGATGACGGTCAGGCTTTTCCCATGCAGGACCGGTCCACTGTTGCAGAGATTGATCAGGCGACCGTGGCGGGACGCTGCAAAAAGTTGGGTCTGTTCCCAGAGATGACCCGAGAGACTGCCGACATGACGCTGTTCGATGACAGACAGCTTCATATCCAGCGATGCATCTTTGGGTGCCAGCAAAACCCACTCATCCGTATTGTTTGTCGATGCGAGATGCCTGTCCAATGCTTTGACGATTTCCCGCGCAAAACGCTGAACGCCGCTGGTTTTCTGGGTCAGAAACCGTCCGTTGATAAAGTTGGTCATGCGAACCTGCGGCTTTCAGCAGACCAGTTGTCCACAATGTGATCATAAAGCTGCATGAGTTCTTCGTTCGTCCGCTCGCTTCTGTAGCGCTGCATGAAACGCTCATAGCCAGCCGCGCCCATTTGCGCCCAGCCCTCGGAACTGCGTGACGCAATGGCCGCAGCAAGCGCCTTATGATCACCCGGGGGAAAAAGAACACCGGTTTTACCGTCACTCACCACCGATTGCAGACCTCCGACCGCCGAGGCGATGACGGGTTTGCGTGAACGCATCGCCTCGAGTGCCACAAGTCCGAAACCTTCCCACCGCGATGGCATCGCAACGACGTCGCAAACGGCCATATGGCCAGCAATATCCTCGGCCGATCGCCATCCCAGCAATTCGACATTGGCTGGCAACGTCTGCGTCAGATCATTCTTTGTCGTGACATGCGCTCCGATGACGCGAAACACCGCCTTGTCCTTCAGTTCCGCTGCCGCTTGCAAGAGAATATCGACGCCCTTTTGCCGGTCCAGCCGTCCGACGAACAGCACTTTTGTGCGCGTGTCGAGCCATTCGGTCGGCGTAGCCACCGGAAGCTGTGACGATATTCCGTTTTCGATGACGATCATCCGCTCGGCTGAAATCCCTGCTTTCAGGCCCTGCTCATATTCGTAACCCGATATTGCGACGATCTTGTCTGCAAGCGGGGAAAGAATACGCTCGGCCCACCGGGCAGGATGACGCAAGGGGCCAAGCGTCTCCATGTCGAACACCCATCCGTGCGGGCAATAGACGACAGGCGGAAATTTGCCCGGCATCGCTCTAATTGTGCGAACGATACCTCCTGCAAGGGTGGAATGTGCGTGAACGACATCGGGCCGAAATGATCTTACCTCGTGCAGCACGGCACGCGCCAATGCTGGGAGCGCAGTGGATCGTTTCCGTCTCACGAAAGTCGCGATAGAAGAAGCCGGGGTATTTTTCAGAAAGCCTATATGGGCATCGGGTACGATAACCCTGATATTTTCAGCGCCCAGAGCCTTGATTTGGCTTGGGACTATTTCGTTGAAATAGGTCGCTGGCCTGCCAGGCATAGTCTCAAAAACGTGCAGAATCTTCATGATCCACCTCATCCACGGCATTGGATCGATGACGACCTGCCCTTTCACGGAAACTTAAATCGCAAATTTCTTAATCAAGACAGAATATTGAAATGAAAAAGAGGGAATGCTCCATTTGACTTGATCATATTGTGCGCTATGCAACTTGAAAACGCCACTCAGCCTGTTGCACTACTCATTTTATTTTGATGCCTCTGTTAAAGACTGCGTATTTCAGCGACGCAGCGTTCAATATATTTAAATGGTTCTGAAGTCATAACTACGCGTAAAGATAAGAACACTACGCGGATAGAGGTAAGCGGATTTGAAAATCTGCATCGTATCGCAAACTTTCGCTCCACAAGAGGAGGGCGGCGCGGAAATTTCCGCTCGCCTGGGCGCAATGGAGCTTGGCCAGCGTCACGATATCACCGTGCTGGCATTGGGCAAAGAGGGCGATGCCATCGCACCGCCAGGTGAAACCCGGTTGCAAGGCTGCATTCGTGTGGTTCGCCTTCCCTGGAACAACAGCTATCTACCCCTGCCTCGTAAATCATCCGCCGGTTTTTTACACCGGGCAAGCTGGCATCTGCGCACCGCCATGGGAGCCCTTTGTCCGGAACAGCTCACAAAATTTCTGGTCACGGAAAAGTTCGATCTCATCTATGCTCAGAACTCGGCCTATATGCAGCCAGCCCTCTTTATTGCTGCCCGCAGGGCAAATATCCCCATCTGCCTGCATTTGAGAGATTATGGACTGCTCTGTCCCAAGACCAGCATGTTTCGCAATGGCGATAATTGTGAGCGTCCGTGTTTCGACTGCTCGCTTTTGACGCGGCGGATGCGTGAGATGAGAGGCGAAGGCATGACGGTCATCGCTGTCAGCGACGCTCTGCGGCAACGGTTCGTCACCAACGGCGTCTTGGAAGATGCCGACTGGCACGTGATGCACAACACAAATGCCACCGAAAATATCTATGATAGATCTCTCGTCGGCAGACGGAACACGACAGCACCGGTGTTCACCTTCGGCTATCTCGGCGCGGTGTCCCAAGAGAAGGGCGTGGACGACCTGATCCGTGCCTTCATGTCACTGCCAGACCGCGACAATGCAAAACTTATTCTCGCCGGACGAGGCCGTGACAGCGACATCGCAAAACTAAAGCGACTGTCTCAAGGTGCGCCGATCGAATTTAAAGGTTTCGTCAGACCGGAAGAAATCTACCGCGTGGCCGATGCGATCATCGTGCCGTCCAGATGGCACGAACCGCAGAGCCGCATTCTGGTCGAAGCGCCCGTCTATGGCATTCCCGTCATCGGCACGATGCGTGGCGGCACCACGGAAATCATACGAGAACACCAGACTGGCTGGTATTATGATCCAGACAAGCCAGAAGCGCTGTCGGAACTCTTGGCAAAAGCTCTGGCGATTGGCCAGAAACGCTGGTGGGAAAAGCGCGACGAGATTTTCCCGGGTCTTGCGAGCTTCAAAGGAACTGCCGAGCAATCCGGTTACTACGGTCATTTAGAGAATATATTACTGGCCGCAGCGAGGCGCTGAAACCGCCTCGATTGACCCTTCAAATTACTGCGAACCGGTCAGAAAATGGCCTTTGGGCTGGTCTTTCCAAAATGTTCCCAGCCATGCGTCGGTTGATTGCGGCCTGAAGGCACCAAAGCCGGAGGTCGGGCTGAACGTCATTTCCCCAAACAAGGGTCCGGACGGCCTGTCATAGAAATCGATGCGAACGAACTCGAAGCCCTGTGCCAATGTACGAGCGGCTGCCAGAATCTCATCGAGATGCGGCGGGCGCGCTAGGTCCCCTGTCTCAAGCGGATAATAATGCCCGAAATCGAGCTTGTTCCAATGCTCGTCATAAAAGCAGCGTCGGTGGTCGCTAAAGCGCGCCGTGTCGATCTGGATGCAGGGAACATCGTTTTCAAAGCAAAAGAACTTGTAGTCTACCGGTGCCTCTCCACCCTCCCCGATAAACGGTTCAATGAAGATTTCCGGATCGATGTGATTGTACCACTCTTCCGCCAACCGCCATGCGGTTCGCCCGTTGAGCCAGACATCACATTTCTCCTTTGCGCCAACCAGATCCTCCGGTCCGTAGACGAAGATATTGCGATCTGACCCGTGATTGACTTTGATGACATAAGGAAACGGCAGTGGTGGGCAATCGTCAAGGTTTTTGCCCCGCCACAGCGTTGGCGTCACCCATCGTTCCCCTAGAACCTTCGCGACATGCGCCTTTACCGCAATCTTGTCGCTAAGCAGGATCAGGCGCGGATCGGACTGCGGACCTGTCCAGGCGATCTTGCGGGCGGCGAGATGCTCGTTCAATGTTTTGGGGTTATCCAGATCGGCCCATAATTTGTGATAGCGATAATACTGCAATTGCGTTGCCTGCTTGATCGGCAGGCTCTGAATGGCTGCATGGTACAGCTTTTTGAAAATGCGGCGTCCTAATGAATGCCGGGGCTGGTCCGATGCCATGGGTTCAATCGCCTTCTAAAACGAATTTGGGATATTCAGCTTACTGCCGTTCCTATGATCGTGACGCTCGCCAAAGCAACGTGCTCGATATCGTCGCCGTAACAAGCGCCGTGAAAAACGCGGACAGACCGGCACCGATAAAACCAAAGCTACTGATCAACAGGAAACTCATACCGATCGACAGGAGAACGCTGGATAGATTGACGAATGCATAGTGTCCGTCTTTCCGCAGGCTGTTGAGCCCCAGACCCATGAGATCCGTGCAGGAGCGGACGACGGCCGTCAGAAGCAACAGCGCGAAAATACCTTGATGCTGGCCGAGTTCAGGCATGTTCATGAGATGCACGAGAATATTGCCGCTGATGAAAATCGCCACACCCAATCCGAAAGCAACGGCAGCGGTTTTGGTAAACTGCCAGATCATTACTTCCCGCCACTCTTTCATGGAGCCGGTATTGTAAGCTTTGAAAAGAGCGGGAATGGCGACCTGTAAAACTGCGGTCGCTATCAATGTCTGCAACGCATTGGCAAGCGACCAATAGAACGTGTAGACGCCGGTGAGCGAAAGCGTGAGAAGCAGCGACACGATATAGCGATCCGCATAAACCAATCCGACATTGCTTATATCGCTGATATAGATCAGCCATGCCTTTCGCATGCGTTTTCTCACCCACCGCATCCGCATGGGGGCCTGCAAAATCCGTCTGAAAGGCCATTGCCGTAGAAAGCTGGCAAGCGCGCCAAACATAAGAATATACCCAAGGCTCCACGCGATCATGATCGTTTCGATGTTGCGGAAAACCTCTGAGATCAACCCCAAACCGATGACGGGTAGAATCCATGATGAGGTTCTTAGAAAGAACAGCACATTGGCCTGGCTCGACATTTCCTGTGCAATGAGCGGCACATGAATATCGCAGGAAATCGTCTCTAGCCAAACGACCAGAAGGATAAGGAAGTAAAGCGGTACCACCGCATGACCCATAAAGTGGGCTAGGATCAAACCTATTGCGGTCATCGCGGCAAGCGACGTGACAGTCACCAGCAGTCGCGTCTTTATGTACACACCGGCGACGCCGGATGTTTTTCCGCTGACGTCTCTTGCTATGAAGTAATTCAGGCCCCAGCCGAGAGCTGCCGGAGCAGCATTCACCACACCCAGCGCAAGACCATAGATGCCGGCGGCTTCGAGGCCCATGAATTTGACAATATAAAAAGACAGCGCAAAGCGCAAAACAAGCGTCGAACCGCGAAGGCCCATATTGAAGATGACGTTGATACCGGTAAGAGAACGACCTTGCAGAAACGGTATACGCATGGCTGTCCGGTTGTTGTTTTCAGCCAATGTCGATCCTCAATATTGCAAACCGGAACGCGTCATGCGGACCACTTTGATATTTTCCATGCCGCTCTCTTCTAACGTGACAAGCGCGATAACGATGCTTCCGGTATCGTCTTCGTGCTGCATGAGGAAGACGTCATCGAGATCACGGCGCAGGCTTGGATGAACCCGCGATTTTGTGGCCACGCCACCATCGATGACGATGAGGTCGAAAGCCTCGCCGTTTCCGTCCGTCGTTTTTTTGAATGTCTCGCTCAAGTCCCGTTCATCCGCCGGGGAAAAGTGAAGAAACGGAACGGACTCGACATCGTAAAACCCGTTTCCGTCCACCTCAACTGTGCTTTGCTCAGGTAAAAGCATGGCCGTCAACAAAGGATCGTGTGTCGCACGATCGACAAGGAGAACGCGACGTCCAAGTTTGGCAACATCCGCCGCCAGGTTGAACGCGGAATAGGGCGCGCGATTTTTCGGACCTGTGGAAACGACCATGATGGTGTGGTTGGCACCCGGTTTGAGCGCAGATGAAACGAACCGCGCCAAACCGTCAAAGCCCTCATCTGCTGTTGCGACCAGCGCTCTCATATCCGCCTCACGAACAAAGCGATTGAATGTGGCGACGGGAGCAGCCGGGATAGCGCTGGTGTTATCCGAGGTCGGCAACAATCCACCACTGGGACCACGATCTGCCTCAGGGCCAGGTAAACTATTGCGGGGCGAGCGCACCATCTGCAATTCACTTGGCTGATCACGAAACTGATCCCGCAAAATGAGAAGGCCAGCAGCCAGAAGAAGCCCGAAAATTCCGCCGCCGGCCGATATCAGACCGCGTGGAGGTCCAGCTTTGCGCAATGGCGGTTCCGCGCTGGAAATTATCTGCGGGTTTTCGCTCGATGTGCCCTGCTGCTCAGAAAGCTGCTTGGTTCTCAACAAGAACGCTTCATAGACGGCACGATCGCTTTCCAGCTTTCGCTGCAATTCGCGCAACCGCACCATGGTTTGTTCGTCGCTGTTGAGGCTTGTCTTCAGCGCGTCGGCGTTGGACGTCGAAAGTTTGAGCTGGTTTCTCAAACGCGCCAGATTGCTTGAAGTCGCCGTCGAGAAGTTCCGCAATTGTTCGTCAAGGATAGCATTGAGCGACTGGGTCCGCGCACGCGCGGCCTGAAGGGACGGATGCTGCGCACCCAATGACGTCGCCTGAACGGACTCCTCTTCACGGCTTTCCTGATAACGCGCGCGCAAAGAAATAATTGCGGGTGTCAGGGACGTGTCCGGAATGGAGCGCAAATATTGTCTGTCGTTTCTGGCACGATTGAGCTCGGCCACAAGAGCTTCGCCTTCGGCAACCGAGGCCGACAGCCTTGATATTTCGGTATTGGCATCGGCAATGCGCTGCTCGACATCCGGTCGTCCTTGAATATCCGCCAGATTATGCTCTGCGCGATACGCCTGAACGGCACGGTCGCCATCTTCCACAGCTTTGCGCAGCTGATCAAGTTGCGCAGAAAGCCCCCCGCCCGTGCGCCGCAGCACATCGCTGTTCATTTCCATGCGCACTTGCGCGTAGGTGGTGGCGATGAGATTGGCAAGCTCGGCAGCGCGCTGCGGGCTGTCGGACTTGACCGACACATTGACGATGAAGCTCTTGCCGACAGCATCGACGGATATAACCTTGCGCAACGCATCGAGCGCCAGATTGCTGCGGCTTTCCTTGTCGGGGTAGACCGGGTCGGCGGCCCCAAATTTGGGATCGTCGTAAAGTTTCTCGCTCTCCACGATCCGTGAGAGCACCTGTGCAGAGGTGATGATATATTGCTGATTGAGGACGTGTGAGTCCACCGCACGTGGCTGTCCCGGCAAGTCGCTTTCCAGGACCCGGGAGCCTTCAGGATCGAGCAAGATTTGCGACGTCGCGACATAGTAATTCGGGATCAACAACGACGCGCCGAACGCCAGTGCCGCGCAGATGATACCAATGAGGAGAATGAACAGGGCGTTACGCCACAGCAATGCCGCCAAACGGAGAAGATTGTTTGGCCCGCTTGTTTGCTCCCGATAATGCGGCTCGTAAGATGTCGTCTCGTTAATCGCCATACCGGTTTACGATCCCATCTTTTGTGGAAGCTGCGTCTTACGATTTCCTGACATCGCCATTCTCTTGAACGTTCGCCTAATGTGTAATCGCCAGCTCGTTGCGGACGCGCCGCTTGCGTATATTCCGGCTTTTCTCATGATACGCGGAAGAACCGCCCAGTATTTGACCAGCCGTCAGTCTAGGGATGACGGGTTAATATACCGTTTTGCGGAAGCAGCCTTTCCTGGGCGGCCAATTCGTCTTCAGTAAGGCAATAGCTTTTGACCTGTTTTTGTCCCTAGCGTTTAGCGCTCTGCGAGCTCCCACCACAGACATTCTTACGGCCCGCACGCACAGGATAAGAACCGCATCTTTTAGATAGCCGGCTAATCTTATTTTTCGAGTTGGCGTCCGATGACCCTTGGGATCAGAAACTTGGAGGCGTGCAAGCACTGATGACTTCGCAGGGCACTGGCCCCACGCAACGAAACGTGTGCGGCCGTCTGCTTTCAAAATAATAGGCGTCGCCGGGGCCAAGAATGCGACGCTCATCATCCACCGTCACTTCCAACCTTCCTGAAAGAACGATACCGCCCTCCTCTCCTTCGTGAACCAGCGGAACACGGCCGGTCCCTGCACCCGGTTGGTAGCACTCCTTCAATATCTGCAAACTTCTTCCGAACAGGTTCTCTCCAATCTGACGATAGGAGACGGGCCCTTTACCAATCTCGACCAACTCCTCAGCCGCGTAAAAAGCCTTGCGTGGCTTGTCTGGTTCCAGCGCAAAAAATTCGGCAAGTCCAATAGGGATGCCGTCGAGTATCCGCTTCAATGCGCCGACTGAAGGATTTGTAGAGTTGGATTCGATCAGGGAGATCGCGGAGTTGGTGACCCCTGCACGCTTGGCCAACTCCCGTTGGGATAATTTGTGGAGAGAGCGCAGATGACGCAATCTGTTACCAATGTCGACGACCACCGTGAACCTCACCGTTGCATATGTTCGATATACCGCAAATCCTTACAAGGAAATCCATCTTTATCAATGGCTTAGTCATTATAAGAAATAGACTTGTTCGATGATGCGAAGTGCAGGATTGATATCTTATCATAACATGGGGAACCCGATGGATCACAGCAACAAATCCAACATGCCAAATCTTTCCAATTTCTGGATGCCATTCACGGCAAACCGGCAGTTCAAGGCGTCGCCGCGGCTGTTGGCCAGTGCGGAAGGCATGTATTACAAAGATATTGATGGCAACACGATTCTGGATGGCACGGCAGGCCTGTGGTGCGTCAATGCCGGACATGGACGCAGGCGCATTACCGAAGCCGTAGAGCGCCAGCTTTCGACCCTCGATTTCGCGCCCACCTTCCAGATGGGCCATCCAATTGCCTTCGAGTTCGCCGAGAAGCTCGCAGCGATCGCACCCGGAGGACCGGATGCTGGACTCGATCGTGTTTTCTTCACCGGCTCCGGTTCGGAATCCGTCGACACCGCATTGAAGATCGCGATTGCCTATCAGCGCGCCATCGGCCAAGGAACCCGCAGTCGCATCATCGGTCGTGAAAAAGGTTATCACGGCGTTGGCTTCGGCGGTATTTCTGTCGGCGGCCTCGTCAACAACCGCAGAGTCTTCCCCCAAATTCCCGCCGATCATATGCGCCATACGCTGGATCTAGACCGCAATGCTTTCTCACATGGCCTGCCGGAACACGGCGTCGAACTCGCAGACGATCTAGAGCGTCTGGTCGCGCTGCACGGTGCCGAGACCATAGCAGCTGTGATCGTAGAACCCATGTCGGGTTCGGCTGGCGTCATCCTTCCGCCGCAGGGATATTTGCAGCGTCTGCGCGCCATCGCCGACAAGCATGGCATCCTGCTGATCTACGATGAAGTCATCACCGGCTTCGGCCGCCTCGGCAAACCATTCGCCACGGACTATTTCGGCGTCGTTCCGGATCTCGTCACCACTGCGAAAGGCATCACAAATGGTGCGATCCCGATGGGGGCAGTTTTTGCCAAGCGTGCGGTGTATGACGCGTTGATGCAAGGACCGGACAATCAGATCGAACTGTTCCATGGCTATACCTATTCGGGGCACCCCGTCGCTTGCGCCGCCGGTATCGCCACGCTCGAGATCTATCAGGAAGAAGACCTGCTCACCCGCGCCGCTGATCTCGAACAAGCATGGCAGGATGCGCTTCACTCCCTGAAGGGACTGCCGCACGTCCTTGATATCCGCAATCTGGGCTTGGTTGGCGCGATTGAGCTTTCGCCACGGGAAGGTGCGCCGGGAACCCGTGCCTACGATGCGTTTGTGGATTGCCTCAAGAAGGGCCTCCTGGTTCGCGTCACCGGCGATATTATTGCGCTGTCCCCGCCACTGATTATCGAAGAAAGTCAGATTACGGATATTGTCTCGATTATCGGCGATGCCTTGAAACGCGTCGCATAATTTCACTAGCCCCTGGAGCGGCTGTGTCGCTCCAGGGGCTAGGCTTTACTAAATTTTTAGCAAGTTTATACGCTTGTTTTAATTAAATAAAAAACGCCAAAAGAAAGCCAAGTGGCGTTTTTGTTTCACCACTTCGTACCGACAATTATAGGTTATTTTCCTGTCCATCGGAGCTGTTGTTCTCCGCTTGTTTGGCAATGCGCTCAGCCACCTGGCGAGTCTGATTGCGTATGTCAGGCACAGCAGTAATTTCCCAAAACTGCCCCGCTGTCAAGGCTCCAACAGCAAAGAGGCCTTCTCGTGGGTAACCCTCACAAGACAAAGCCCGGGAGTTTTCGTCTACTCTAATCCCAAGCCCGAGAGGATCGATGTCGAGCATGTTTTGCGCCTGCATGTTTTGCAACAGTGGCGAATGGCCTATTCCAGCCCGCTCCATGCCCGTACAGTTTACGAGCCAGTCGAATGCGAGCGATGTCTCTTCCGATGTGCCGCGCCGACGGAAGGTGAGATGGCTGGTATCGCCAAGGCGCGCTATCTTGGAGACGAAACCCGCATGAACCGATACCGTACCATCCTGCATGAGGGCGTCGAAAACCTCATGGACCTGGGGTGCGATACGATGCCTGTGAATGTTCCACCAAGCCAAGGCGTGCCGCAGGAATCTCGACCGTTGCGCTTGGCTCAAATCCTGCCAGAGGTGTTGAGTCTTGTGCCGCAACCCTTCCATCACGGCTCGCCAATCCTGCCCTCCCCTCACCTGACGCCGGAGGTCTGCAAGAATCTCACTGATCTCCAACCGGCTTTTCATCAATGCCGGCTCTACCGCCTGCACGGGATGGGTGCTGTGCGCATGCGGCGTCAAACCACGGCGGGACAGAACATGGATTTTGCCACGATGCCCCATGTTCCGGAGAGACAGGACCTGGTCGATCATCGTCAATCCGGAGCCCAGAATTGCGATGGTGTCATCTGGCTTCACGCGCGACAACCAGCCCAAGCGCCAGGGATTACGCACCACCCGACGCAGTAGCGCCATATCGGCATCGGAAGTTAGCCGCGGCAAACTCGCGGTGCCGACACCAAGACAAAGCGCAATATTTTTTGCTCTTAACTCTCTCCCATCACTAAGACGAAACCCAACTCCCTCCTCGTCGCATGACGAGCAAGAAAGGGCCTTGGCTTTAACAAAGTCTACGCGCGCGCGCTGATGTTTGCTGCGCAATAGGGAAGCCAGCGTATCTCTGAGATACAGACCGTAATCATGACGGGATGCGAAACTGCCGCCGTCAACGGGCCGTCCGCGTTTCGTCAGCCAGTCCACGAAATCCGATGGCTTATCTGCAAAAGCACTCATGCGCGCCGCAGGCACATTCAATCGGTGCAAATGCAATTCGGTTCGATAAGCCGTTCCGCGACCAAACGCGGAATCATCTCCAACAATGGCGATGGACGCAGTCGAAGGAAGAACTTCTAGAAGATTGGTTACAAGACTGATCGCGGAAAACCCGGACCCAACAACGGCAACGTCATAAACCACACAGAATCTCCTGTCTTTCATTTCGCACGCAGAAAACCTTAACCACTCCAGAAACGCAAATGCGAATTAGCCAGCACTTCATATAGCTATAAACCGACCCGCTCTGCTCTCTCATGACAGTCGATACAAAGCAGTTAGCCGCGGCTAACTTCAAGACGTCCTCAAACCTCCCGATACAATTCGCACCGTTCCACCAAATTCACGCCAGGAATAATGCTTAGTTGGCTGAAAAGATTCATGTTTAGGCTTTCCGAATACCTATTGCGCCAAAAAGAGAATCGGCGCTTATATCTCAGTTGCGGAAAAAACCGATTTCAGCGGAAAAAAACGCAACTGATCCAACAAGCGGAAAACACTTGATATGACCCAAAGCGCCGATCTGAAATCTGCTGAGAAGGCACCCGATCTTACGGAGCTTATCCTACAGCATTCGGCCGCGCTGTCTGCGCAACTGCAAGCGCACAACGCAAATACATTCGCACCTCTGTCCGAAAAAAGCATGAGGAATTTTTCTCCATCCGAAACGGCTAAGCTGATCGGCATTGGAGAAGCATATCTCCGCCAGATCGCCGCCGAACAACCGGAGCTCAGCGCTTCGCAGAGTGGCGGTCGCCGAAGCTATTCCGTTGAGGATATCCACGAGATCCGCAAGTTCCTCGATCAGGGCGCGCGCGGTACTCGCCGCTACCTTCCTCATCGTCGTGAAGGCGAAGACTTGCAGGTCATCGCCGTGATGAACTTCAAGGGCGGCTCCGGCAAGACCACAACATCGGCGCATCTAGCGCAATTTCTCGCACTGCGTGGCTATCGTGTTCTTGCAATCGATCTTGACCCGCAGGCAAGTCTGTCTGCCCTCTTCGGACATCAACCGGAGCTAGATGTCGGACCCAACGAAACTCTATACGGTGCGATCCGCTATGACGGCGAACAACGCCCCATCGCCGAGATCGTTCGCGGAACCTATATTCCCGATCTCCACATTATTCCCGGCAATCTGGAACTGATGGAGTTCGAACATGATACCCCACGCGCGCTGATGCGCCGTGCGCCAGGAGACACGCTGTTTTTCGCCCGCATTGGTCAAGCTATCGCGCAGGCGCAAAACTTTTATGACGTCGTGGTTATCGATTGCCCCCCGCAACTCGGTTACCTCACACTATCGGCCCTGACGGCGGCGACATCGGTTCTTGTTACCGTTCATCCACAAATGCTCGACGTCATGTCGATGAACCAGTTCCTTGCCATGACCGGTGACCTTCTCGCTGAAATCGGCAGGGCTGGTGCTCGGTCGGATTATCACTGGATGCGGTACCTGGTCACACGCTTCGAGCCGAGTGATGGTCCACAGAACCAGATGGTGGCTTTCCTTCGCTCCATATTCGGAGAGCATGTGTTGAACCATCCCATGCTAAAGACCACCGCGGTGTCCGACGCCGGATTGACCAATCAAACGCTTTTCGAGGTGGAACGGACGCAGTTCACGAGAGCGACTTATGATCGCGCGTTGGAATCCATGACGAATGTTAATGCCGAAATTGAAGGCTTGATTAAGAAAGCCTGGGGTAGGGCCGTATGAGCAGAAAAGAAATCTTCGCCAATCTCGGCGGTAAGAACACCGATAATGCAGACGCTCCTGCCGAGCGCGCTCGTCCGCGCATTCGCCCTATCCTTGGTTCGCCAGAGCTAGTGACCGATGTCATCAATTCTCCGGTGGGGATGATCGGACAATCCCTCAATGAGGTATCCGAGCGCTCAAAACGTGCCGAAGAGATTGAGCGTAAGCTTGCTGAAGGGCTCACAATCGTCGCGCTCGATGCCTCAGACGTCGATCCATCTTTCATTCCTGACCGTATGCCTTCCTCCATTGAAGCCGATGTCGGCCTTGTGGAGGCTATTCGCGAACAGGGCCAGCAGGTCCCTATTCTCGTTCGTCCTCATCCGCAGCATCCTGGGCGTTATCAGGTTGCTTTCGGTCATCGTCGTTTACGGGCTGTGGCTGAAATCGGTATTCCCGTTCGCGCAGTCGTTCGCAATCTCACAGATGAGCAGCTTGTTGTTGCCCAGGGTCAGGAGAACAACGAGCGTCGTGATCTCAGCTACATCGAAAAGGCACGCTTTGCGCAAAAGCTCCAGATGCGTTTCTCCCGAGAAACCATCATGGCCGCGATGTCTCTGTACAAAGGCGATCTGTCAAACATGCTTTCGGTTGTCGGCCGCATTCCCGATGACATCGTCGATAGCATAGGCCCCGCTCCAGGTGTCGGGCGTCGTAGCTGGATGGATCTCGCAGAACAGCTTTCGTCTTCAAAGGTCAATGAAGCTGCGCGGGCCTATCTCAACGATGAGACCGTCGCCAAGCTTTCTTCGGAAGAGCGCTTCAAGTCAATTTTGGAGTTTCTCAAGCCGAAGGTTGAGCCAAAGAAAACCGGTGTTCTATCAACGGAGAGCGGTCAGAAACTCGCAAAGATCGTAGAAACCGATCACCGGCTGGATATCTCTATCGACCGTAGGCAAGCGCCAGAATTCGCAGCCTTCGTTCTAGAGCACCTACAAACACTGTTCGAAGAGCATCGCTCTAAACAGTAATCAACCCGTTTTCGATTGAACCATTAACAGGAGCAGCAAGCCCAAAAGAAAAAAGCCCCCGAACGTTGCCGCACGGAAGCCTTTCTTTGATCTAAGCACCCAAAGAATCTCATTTCCGCGAATCATAGTCAATAGTCTTGGCATCGATATTTCTTCGGTGAGCGATTTTCTTTTGCCTTTTTGAAGGTGAAAGACATGAATAGCGATATTGTAACGACGCCATTCGGGCGGCGAGGGCTATCACTTGGCCGTCTCGCACGTCAGTTTGCGTCCAGAAACATTGACCCTGCGCGGTCAATCGATAAATGGAAGCTGTTTCGCGCCACATGCGAAGCTCGTCCCTTACTCGGTATTTCGGACCGATCACTGGCAGTGCTGAATGCTTTGCTCAGTTTTTATCCCAAAGCAGAATTGTCAGAGCAAAATGGCCTGGTGGTGTTTCCATCTAACCAGCAGCTCTCTCTTCGTGCACATGGCATGACAGAGCAAACACTCCGCCGGCATCTTACCGCGCTCATCGAAGCCGGTCTCATTCTGCGTAAAGACAGTCCAAACGGGAAACGATACGCACGCAAAGACAGAAGCGGCGGCATTAGCGATGCATACGGATTTTCGCTTGCCCCGCTGATTACGCGGGCCGATGAAATACAAACGATTGCCGATCAGGTCATCGAAGAGCGTTTGCATCTACAAAGATTGCGGGAAAAAATCAGCCTGTGCAGACGAGACATCATAAAGTTTGGTGAAATTGCCGTGGTTGACGGTGTCGATGGTGATTGGGACAGCTATCGGCAACTCTATCTGATCACGACATCCACGCTTGACCGTAAATCAAAGGCTGCACATCTCGCTCTTGTTCTGGAAGATTTGGACCATTTGCGCGCAGACATGGCTAAGCAGTTGGAAAAACACATAGAAAAACAAAAAATAAGCGCCAATGCCTATCAAAATGAGCGGCTTATACAGAGTTCAGAATCCGAATCCTTTATTGAAAGCCAACATGTGGATAACGAGAGAAACCCTCCGACCGAAACACCAGTAGAAACTCAAGCGGCTTTAGAAGAGACAAACGTTGCAAAGGATCGCTCTTTCAGCCTCCAACGGGCTAGGAGCGAAGGTTTCGATCTCCAAACGCTGCTCAAAGCATGCCCAGAGATCGCCCTCTATGGCCCCAATGGGGATGTGAGAAGCTGGAACGACCTGAAACAAGCCACTCATGTGGTCAGAACAATGCTCTCCATTAGCCATTCTGCCTATGAAGCAGCAGAAAAAACCATGGGCTCACAGAATACCAATGCAATCATAGCGTGCATTCTGGAACGTTCAGCAACAATTCAATCTGCGGGTGGATATCTACGCAGCTTGACCGAAAAATCGCGAGCGAAACAATTCTCAATAAAACCAATGCTCATGGCACTTCTACGCGCTCGTACATCACCACAAGCTGCTGCTGCCTATGCCTTATGCTAAAAGAAAAAATTAGATTGGGGACCTCTGCAATAAAATTGACTTTTTGAGGAAAGATTTTTATGTGCGCTGGAGCGACTGCGAAAAAGGAATGACATATGACTGCTGCAGAACTGGCCATCGAAACGTCTCAGGTTGAACCCAGCCGGACAAAGCGTTTGAAAGCAGCGACGCAGGACGCTCACAAGGTTCTGGACGGCTTCATCATGTCGGCAAAACCGTTCGAAAGCCGCGAGAATTTTGCGAAGTTCGTTCAGACGCAGTATCTTTTTCACAGAGATCTCGACGCCTTCTTCTTCAACGACACTCTCGCCGAACTCTTGCCTGACCTTAAAGGACGCCGGCGTTTGGGCTTTATCGAGCAAGATCTGGCAGATTTGTCGACAACAGTGCCTGCAAGCTCCGCAACTCATTTCAGCCACGATGATGCTGCATTCGATCTGCCCGAGGCTCTGGGATGGCTTTACGTGGTCGAGGGCTCGAACCTCGGTGCTGCCTTTCTGTTGAAAGACGCTGCGAAGATCGGCCTTGGCGAAACATTTGGTGCTCGGCATCTTGCAGGCGCACCCGAAGGGCGGGGATTGCATTGGCGTACCTTCGTTGCTGCGCTTGACGCAGTAGAGCTGACCGCAGAGGAAGAAAACCGAGTGATCGCTGGCGCAGAAGCCGCTTTCCACACTGTCCATGACCATGCAAAGCGTGTGATGGTTTAACCTTCTCTAACCGAGGGGCGGTTGCATAGTCCTTTGTGCGACTTGCCCTCAGATGCGGTTGAGCTACTATGAAACGGTGGCGGGGAGGCCACTCCATAGGAGGTTCAATGACGTATCGACTTTTTAAACGGCGAGCAGCTCTTGCACTCGCCGCATCCGCTGCTACTTTTCTTGCGATTGGCGCTTCAGCTCAAGCTCAGAGTTTTCCCGATAGAACAATAACGCTGGTCGTTCCTTTTGCTGCCGGCGGCTCTACCGACGTTGTCGCTCGCGTTATTGCGCAGAAAATGGGTGATGAACTCGGTCAGCAAATCGTTGTGGAAAATGTCGCAGGTGCTGGCGGAAATCTCGGGGCTGACCGGGTCGCACGGGCTGAGCCCGATGGCTATACGGTTTTGATGGGCACGGTCGCTACCCACGCTCTTAATCCCCTTATTCTTAAGACCAAACCCTATGATCCTGAAAAGGACTTCGCGCCGATCTCGCTGCTGGTCGTCGTGCCCAATGTTCTGGTCGTCAACCCACAGCTACCCGTCAACACGGTGGCCGAACTGGTTGCTCTTTTGAAAGCAGAGCCGGATAAATATGCCTATGCGTCATCCGGAAATGGAACGCCGCTCCACCTTTCCGGTGAGCTTTTCAAAGCTATGACTGGCGTCAGTATGCAGCACGTTCCCTATAAGGGATCAGGTCCGGCGCTGAACGATCTTCTCGGAAACCAGGTTTCCATCATGTTCGACAATTTGCCGTCGTCGTCAGGGCACGTCAAATCCGGTACGTTAAAGGCGCTGGGCGTAACGACGGCTGAGCGGGCAACATCCTTCCCCGACGTGCCGACGATTGCCGAAACAGTTCCAGGCTATGAAACCTACACCTGGAACGCACTGTTTGCGCCAGCGGGAACTCCCCCGGAAGCGATCGATAAACTGAACGCCGCTGCAAAAAAAGCGCTTGCAGACCCAAGCGTTGCTGCCCGAATGGCAGATTTCAGCGCCAAGATCGTCGGCTCCACGCCAGATGAGCTCAAGACCCATGTGGCACAGGAAATCGCCAAATGGGGTCCAGTCGTCAAAGACGCAAATGTTCAGATGGATTGAACTAGCGGCGATCAGTCTCCGGACTGATCGCCATTATCCCCAAGCCGGGCACATTTGAGGCAAAGGGGTACCTGTGATCAGAGCATTCTTGTGCTCTAGCGTTAGGGCCGCGAACGGACACATCCGACAATCAAATTATAAGTCCGTCTATAACCAATCGATCTGCCGAAGAAATAAGCAATATTTTTATCAAGCGATAAATATTTTATCATTTGATAAAAATAAAAATTCCGATACCTTATAAATCATTGTTTTTACACACCATACGAGACTGGCACGGAACCTGCATTTTACTTCTCATCAGTTCGATACGAACACAGGACATGGAGGGTGCAAATGGAAATCGGTGTTTTCATTCCAATTGGAAACAATGGCTGGCTGCTTTCGGAAAACGCGCCGCAATACAAGCCAAGTTTTGAGCTCAACAAACAGATCACGTTGGCGGCTGAAAAATATGGCTTCGATTTCGCGCTGTCGATGATCAAGCTGCGCGGTTTTGGCGGCAAGACCGAGTTCTGGGACTATAATCTGGAATCCTTCACGCTGATGGCGGGACTTGCAGCGGTCACCTCTAAAATCAAGCTTTTTGGCACCACCGCCACGCTTGTCATGCCTCCCGCGATCGTGGCGCGCATGGCGACCACCATCGATTCCATCTCTGGCGGCCGTTTCGGGATCAATCTCATCACCGGTTGGCAGCGCCCGGAATATAGCCAGATGGGCCTTTGGCCGGGCGATGAGTATTTTGGTGACCGTTACACCTATCTCAGCGAATATACGACGGTGCTTCAGGAGCTTTTGGCGACGGGCCAATCGGACCTCAAAGGCAAATATTTCACCATGGACGATTGCCGCATGAAACCGGTGCCGCAGGGTGATGTGAAGCTCATCTGTGCAGGTTCATCTGACAAGGGTATGGAATTCTCGGCGAAATTTGCGGATTACAGCTTCTGTTTCGGTGTTGGCGTCAACACGCCAAAGGCCTTTGCACCCACCAACGAACGTTTGCTGGCAGCCACCGAAAAAACGGGGCGAGATGTCCGTTCCTTCGTGCTGACCATGGTGCTTGCGGAAGAAAAATCCGAGGACGCCTGGGCAAAGTGGGAACACTACAAGGCCGGTGCAGATCAGGAAGCCATCAAATGGCTGGGCCTACAAAGCTCTGTCGATACAAAGTCGGGCTCCGATACCAATGTGCGCCATATGGCGAACCCGGTGTCAGCCGTGAACATCAATATGGGTACCATTATCGGCTCCTATGAAGAGGTTGCGGCCATGCTGGATGAGATGAGTGAAGTTCCCGGCACCGGCGGCGTCATGCTGACATTTGATGACTTCGTCGAGGGCATCGAGAAGTTCGGCAAATATGTACAGCCGCTGATGAAAAGCAGGCAGCATGTAACAGCGACATTGGAGGCCGCAGAATGACGCAAGCCGTTGTTGCTGGCTATCAGCCGCCAAAAAGCCGATCGGAGAGTGTCACGCTTCCTGCAAGGCCAGAGCCGATCTCATTGAAACCGAGCGAAACTGCGGTCGTGGTGGTGGATATGCAGAATGCCTATTCCACCGAAGGCGGTTATGTCGATCTGGCTGGTTTCAATATAGCCGGTGCCAAATCCACCATCGCCAATATCGGCAAAACGCTGGATGCAGCGCGCGCGGCGGGCGTTCAGGTCATCTATTTCCAGAATGGTTGGGATAGCGATTATGTTGAGGCAGGCGGGCCTGGTTCTCCCAACTGGCATAAATCCAATGCGCTGAAAACCATGCGTGCGCGACCGGATTTGCAGGGAAAGCTGCTGGCCAAAGGCACATGGGATTATGCCGTCGTTGATGAGCTGACGCCGCAACCGGGTGATATTCTGGTGCCCAAGACGCGCTATAGCGGTTTCTTCAACACCAATATGGACAGCGTGTTGCGGGCGAGGGGCATTCGCAATCTCGTCTTCGTCGGTATTGCCACCAATGTCTGCGTGGAAAGCTCGCTACGAGATGCGTTCCATCTGGAATATTTCGGCGTGATGCTGGAGGACGCGACCCATCATTTGGGGCCGGATTTCATCCAGCAGGCCACCGTCTATAATGTCGAGAAATTTTTTGGCTGGGTGGCGACGGTCAATGATTTCTGCGCCGTCATTTCGCAAGCGGCACCCATCGAAGATTGATGCAGCAACGATAAAGAGGAACATGACATGCCTAAAAAAATCATCGTACCGGAAGGCACAGCCAAGCCCATCGCGCCGTTTTCACCCGGAACATTGGCCGATGGCGTGGTCTATGTGTCCGGCACGCTACCCTTCGACAAGAACAATGACGTGGTGCATGTGGGCGACGCCGCAGCGCAGACGCGCCACGTTCTAGAAACCATCAAGTCGGTCATCGAAACCGCTGGCGGTACTATGGAAGATGTGACCATGAACCATATTTTCATCACCGATTGGGCCAATTACCAGGCGATCAACACTGTTTATGCCGAATATTTCCCCGGTGATAAGCCAGCCCGCTACTGCATCCAATGCGGTTTGGTAAAGCCCGACGCGCTGGTGGAAATCGCCACCGTCGCCCATATCGGCAAATAACGGTAGGGACCGCGCAATGATACATTTCGAGGTTCATGGTCGGCAAGAGCCTGCTGTCGAGACGATTGTCTTATCGTCAGGCCTTGGCGGCTCTTCCACCTACTGGGCACCACAGATGGACATGCTGCAAAAGCATTTCCGCGTTGTCGTCTATGATCATTGCGGCACTGGCCGAACCGGTGGAGAAGTGCCGGTCAACGGCGGTATCTCCGCCATGGCCGATGATGTGCTGGAGCTGGCAAGCCAATTGAGCCTCGAAAAATTTCACTTCATGGGTCATGCACTAGGCGGCCTGATCGGTCTCGATATCGCGCTGCGCAAACCCAGTTTAATCGATCGGCTGGTGCTCGTGAATGCGTGGAGCAAGGCGGATGCCCATTCCGGACGCTGCTTCGATGCGCGCATATCGCTGCTGGAAAATTCCGGCGTCGAGGCCTTCGTAAAGGCGCAGCCGCTCTTTCTATACCCTGCCGTATGGATGTCCGATAATGCCGAGCGGCTGGCGAAGGACGACGCCCATGGTGTTGAGCATTTTCAGGGCAGAGACAATGTTCTGCGCCGCGTAGCAGCGCTCCGGTCGTTCGATGTGGACGGGCAACTGGCAGACATCAACAATTATACCTTGGTTGTTGCTGCGAAAGATGACTTGCTGGTGCCTTATACGCGTTCCGTCAGGCTTGCAGACGGTTTGCCAAACGCCGAGCTCGTGCTTTTCGATGAGGGCGCACATGCGATCAATATAACCGATGTCACAGGTTTCAATGCAAGTTTGGAGAAATTCCTGCTTGCCCCGGCATCGGCGTAAATTTGATGATTTGTAAGGGAAGGTTCGTTTAGATGCAGACGTTGTCTCTCAAAAAGGATGCTACAATGGAGACGAAGACTGTAGAACAGCGCGGGCTGGATTATCGCAACGCGATGTCGCAACTTGCCGGCGCCGTCAACATCGTCACGACGGATGGCGCAGCGGGCAGGGCCGGTTTTGCGGCAACGGCGGTGTGCAGCGTCTCGGATAATCCGCCGACATTGCTGGTCTGCCTCAACCGAAATTCCTCCGCGCATAAATTCGTCATCGCCAACGGCGTCGTTTGCATCAATACGCTGGCAGCTGAGCAAGAACAGTTAAGCGGCATTTTTGGCGGCAAGACACCGATGGATGTCCGGTTTTCATCTGGAGAATGGACCACGCTGGAAACCAAGGCACCGGTGTTGGAGGGCGCACTGGTCTCCTTCGATTGCCGCATCCGCACCATTCACGATGGTGGCACGCACGATATTCTCATGTGTGAAGTGCTCGATACGGTCATCCGCGAGGGTGAGGAAGCCCTGATCTATTTCAAACGGGGCTACCGCACACTCTGACGCGTTGTATGGCGTTCAGTCGATGCTTTTTCCAAAGCGTTCAAAGCTTTCCGCAAGCACAGTCGTTCCGGTGCCCGGCAGTTCGGGGCGTTTATAGATGCCATCATAGACATTGGCCGGTTCTTCGAAGTGATCCTTGATCCACGGAATATATTCAAGGATCGTCGAGGCCGGATGCCAATAGCTGAGATGCACATGCACCTGGCTCATTTCGCCCGCATGCGGAACGACAGGCAGCCGGTGTGCGAGCGCCAGATCGGCGACCTGGATGTATTCGGTAATACCGCCAAGCCTCGTTACGTCCGGCTGCACATAGGCGACGGCACCCGCCGCGATGAAGGAGCGAAAAGCGTCAACGGTATAAAGCTGTTCACCCAGCGCAATCGGGATCGATGTGTTGCGCGCCAACGTCGCATGGCTGACGACATCGTCATACCACATCGGCTCTTCGAACCAGTAGATATCCAGATCGCGGGCGAGGGCGCAGAAGCGTTGGCAGGTGGGCAGATCCCACTTGCCGTTTCCATCGATCGCGATGCGGATGGACGAGCCGAGGCGCTTGCGAACCGCTGTCAGCCGTTCGATGTCGACATTGGGATCGTCATGCCCGACCTTGATCTTTATCCGGCTAAAACCGTCTTCTTCCACGGCCTTTGCCGAACCGCTCAAAAGGGCATCTTTGGAGAAGGAAAGCCATCCGATATCAGTATTGTAGGCCTCAAGCTTGTCTGTACGGGCTCCGCCCAGATAGGCCCATAATGGCTGCTGCGCCTTTTTCGCTTTCAGGTCCCACAGGGCCACGTCGACGGCGGCCAGTGCCAGTTGCGTAATGCCGGCTCTGCCGACCCACTGCAAAGATGGGTGACGGGCCAGCTTGGTCCATAACCGCGTGTGATCGCTGGCATCCTCGCCGATCAGAAGCGGTGCGTAGCAATCTCGAATACAGGATGTGATCAACCGGTCGGATGCCAGATGTGCATGGGTGCCGGTGAAGCCGTACCCCTCCAGACCGTCTGCGGTGACGATCTTTGCGCCGACAACACCCCAATGGGTAATGCTGTGGGTCGAATCTGAAATCGAGTCCGATGTCAGTGGTAGATGTAGAATGAAGGGATGAATGGATGCTATTTTCATGATGGATAATCCTCCTCCGATTATCATGATGACGTCGAGTTTACAGACAGATCGTCAATGCGAATCCAGCCGTTCGAGATAGGGTAGTTCGTCGGGTGAAATAACTTCCGCGACCGCCTGAATGCGCAGCATGGCGCGGCTGCGGGAGATTTGCAGATGGCGGGCCAATTCATCTTGCGCACCGACCAGATCGCCAGCGAGCAGACAGTCGAAAATGGCCAGGTGCTCCGGCAGAAACGGCTCTGTGTCGAACAATTCCATGGTCCAATGGTAGAGAAAATGGTGCGCTACCAACAAAGCCTGGGGCAGGCTGATGGCCCGCATCAGTGATTCATTGCCGCAATATCCCAGCAGTTCGACGTGAAGCTGTTGTTCCAACGCATCCAGCGTGTGCCCTTCGATGGTGTCGATAGAGGCAATCGCATCCATGACGTTTCGGCGTAGCGTCTCAAGCAATCCGGCTGGCAGATTGGGAACGGCCTTTGCCAGAGCCAATGGCTCCAATATCCAGCGAAGCTCATAGAGCTCTTCGATATGTTTTGCAGTCAGCGCGGGTGCGTACCAACGGCCGCTATCGTCCTTGCGCACGATACCACGCTGCTGAAGGCGGGAAACGACATCGCGGGCAACGGTTCGGCTAACGCCGTAATGCTTTGCCAAAAGCGCTTCGTTGATGCGCCAACTGGCGAGGGACGTGCGGGAAACGATCTCGATCTCTATGTCGGAATAAATGATTTCCCAGCTGGACTGGCTGTGGATGCGAGCATCTGTAGCTGAAATGGAAAGTGGCGCAACTATCTCCAACGCTTTTGCTGGCAGCGATGTATGAGCGACGACATCATAACCCCGGGCTTCCGCTTTGCGCAGCAATTGCAACTGTTCAAGCTCAACAAGCGCTTTTCTGGCGGGTGCTCGACTGATGCCGAAACGCTTGGCGATCATCGTCTCTGTAAGCCTCGTACCCTCTCCAATCACGCCGTTGAGGATATCGGCAGACAGGGCCTCGCTGGCGCGGCGATAGAGTTTCAGGCCAATGCCCGTCGTGCCCTTCATGAAAAATTGTCCCGCTCTGTTCCCACCGGCTTTGATGTTTTGACGCTTCAGGGATTGCACGACAAAATATTTGTGTCTAGTGTATGCACAAGACATTTTGATGGGAGGAGCCGAAATGTTTAAGGCAAGTGCGCTTTGAAAGTGCCGCTTTCCATTCTCGATCGCTTTTGTCGAGCCGTCTTTGCCGCTGCCGGTGCAAACACGGCAACGGCTGACGCGGCAAGCCGGGCGATGATGCATGGCACGCGACATGGGGTGGACAGCCACGGTGTTCGTTTGCTGGATCACTACATCTCAGCGCTGGAGGGCGGCAGGATCAACCGCAGCCCCAACCTGAAACGGGTCGCAGGTTTTGGCGCGGTCGAAACGCTGGATGCTGATAATGCTCATGGAGCACTTTCGGCCTATACAGCTATGGATCGCGCTACCAAGATTGCTGAAACATTCGGCATTGGTGCGGTTGCCATCCGCAACACGTCGCATTTCGGACCAGCAGGCGCTTACTCGTTTGAGGCTGCCAAAAAAGGCTTCATCGGTATCACCTTCTGCAATTCCGATAGTTTCGTGCGCCTCCACGATGGCGCGACTCGTTTCCATGGCACCAATCCCATTTCGGTTGGCGTACCAGTTGCGGGTGAAAATCCATGGCTGCTCGATATGGCGACCAGTTCCATTCCCTACAATCGCGTGCTGCTCTATCGCAGCCTTGGCCAGGCTTTGCCGCAAGCCACAGCATCGGATGCGGGCGGGCACGATACGCTTGATGCCGACGCCGCAGACATGTTGGCCCCTTTGGGTGGTGAGTTCGGTTTCAAGGGTGCAGCGCTTGCAGGGGTGGCGGAAATTTTCAGTGCAGTGCTGACCGGCATGAAGTTGAGCTTCGACATTCCACCCATGGGTGGGCCAGATTTTTCGAAGCCGCGGGGTTTGGGTGCGTTCGTTCTGGCTCTCAAACCTGAAGCTTTCGTTGAAAAGGAAATCTTTGACGAGGGGATGCAGCGCTATCTGCATGCCTTGCGTAGTTCTGCAGCCAGACAAGATTGCCATGTCATGGCACCCGGTGACCGGGAATGGGCGGTGGCGGCTGAACGAGAAGAGACCGGTGTGCTGATCGACCCTGCCACCCGTGACGCCTTTCTTGCATTGGGTAAGCGTTTTGGCGTGAGGGTGCTAGGAGAGTGAATTCTCGAGGGATATTAACAATCTTTAATTTGCCGGTTGACTTGATGATTTTATCCGCTCTAAATGGAAACTGGTAAGGCCACTTTACCAAACCGCATTCGGGATAATGCGTCGGGAGGGTTCACATGTTTGTCGCTTTGGAGCCGCGACGCCTGCATAGACAGGTCGCGGACCAGATACGTGCGCTCATCGAAGCGGGAGAGATTGCCCTGGGAGCAAAGCTCCCAGCCGAGCGCGACCTTGCCGAGAGATTTGCCGTGTCGCGACCGACCGTGCGCGAAGCTTTGATCGTTCTGGAAGTGGAAGGATATGTTCAGATTCGAATGGGATCCGGCGTCTATGTCAGCCAGCGTCCACATCTGGTGCCGCCTATTTTGCCGGTCGATGAGAGCGACGGACCGTTTGAAATCCTTCAGGCCCGAAGCATTATCGAAAGTGCAATTGCCGAGGAAGCTGCAAGACTTGCGACCCCCGAGCACATCGTTGCTCTGGATGATGCCATCAGCCGTATGGAAAGCGCGATAGGGGATCCGGTCAAGATGCTCGTCCACGACCGTGCCTTTCATACTGCGATTACCGACATTATCGGTAACGCCACGCTTCATAATTTTACCGGCCATATCTTCGACCGGCGCATGACGCCCTATTTCGAACGGCTGGCGGCGCACTTTGAAGGGCCGCATACGTGGCGCGCAGCGCTCGAGGAGCACACGGTCATACGCAACGCGATTGCAGCCAATGATGCCAACGGCGCGCGCGACGCAATGCGACGGCATTTGAAGCTGTCGCAGAAGAGATTTTCCGAAAGCTTTGGTGAGGAGCCGTAGGAGAGCGATGGTTCCGTCAGGAGAGAGGGCGGGACTTGGACGACAGACATCTGATTTCAATCCGGGAGGGAAACCAAATGATATCAAGATTGACAACATTGCTTGGTGCAACGGCCATGGTCGTGGCATCCGCATTCGCAGCGCAAGCACAGACCGCTCTCAAATGGGCGCATGTCTATGAGACGACCGAGCCGTTCCACACGGAATCCGTATGGGCCGCCAAGGAAATCGAAAAACGTACCGAAGGCCGATACAAGATCGACGTCTTCCCCGCATCGCAGCTGGGTAAAGAGGCCGACATCAACCAGGGCCTGAAGCTGGGAACGGTCGATATCATCATTTCCGGCTCCAGCTTTGCGGCGCGTGATTTCAAGCCTATTGGCGTAACCTACTTTCCCTACATCTTTCGGGATCCAGAGCATCTGATCGCCTATACCAAAAGCGACGTCTTCAAGCGCTTGGCGAAAGGCTATGCTGACAAGACAGGTAACATCATAGCGGCGGTCAGCTATTACGGTACGCGTCACACCACATCCAATCGACCCATCGAAAAATGTGCTGATCTGGCCGGCGTGAAAATGCGCGTTCCGGATGTTCCAGCCTACCTCGCCATGCCGCGTGCCTGCGGTGCCAACACCACGCCGATTGCTTTTGCCGAAGTGTATCTTGCACTCCAGAACGGAACCGTCGATGCCCAGGAAAATCCACTGACGACCATCGAAGCGAAGAAGTTCTTCGAAGTGCAGAAGAACATCGTTTTGACCGGCCACATCGTCGACCATCTCAACACGTTGATTTCCAAGAGCCGTTGGGCAAGCCTTTCCGACGAGGACAAGAAGATTTTTGTCGATGTCATGCAGGAAGCAGCAACCAAGACCACCAAGATCATCGAAGAGCGTGAAAACGCGCTGGTCGATGAATTCAAGAAACGTGGCCTGACGGTCACGGAAGTCGATAAGGCAGACTTCGAGAAGAACGTGGTCGAGAAAGTGAAGTTCGAAGACTTCGGTTACGAAAAGTCCGATTGGGAAGCCATTCGCGCCATCAAGTAACACCGTCTCCGGCGCGGCCGTCACAAGCTGCGCCGTCCTTCTCTTTTCAGTTGGGACAATGCAATGTCGCAGGAAATTCACACTCAGGTCACCCCTGAGGAACTTGCCCATACGTTTGACGAAGCACCACTGGACGTTGATCTCTCGGTTTATTCCTTCGAAGACTGGCTCACGCTTGCCTTGTTCTGGATGATGACCGCCTGCGTCTTCCTGCAATTTTTCACACGCTACGTGCTGAACGATAGCTATGCCTGGACGGAAGAAATCGCGGTCAACTGCTTGATCGGCGTGGTCTTCATGGGGTCTGTCATGTGCGTGCGCATGTCGCGCCACATTCAGGTGGATGTTCTCTACCATTATCTGCCGCCAAACCTCACGCGGGTCATGTCGCTGACCGTGGATGTGCTGCGGATCGGCTTCTTCGGCTACATGTCGTGGCTGATGTGGCGTTATCTGGAAATCGTCGCAGATGAGGAAATGGTTACGGTTGCGCTGCCACGCAGTCTGGTTTTCTACACCGTCTTTGCTGCTTTCGTCCTGATGTTCCTGCGGTCCATTCAGGTGTTCGTTGCCAATCTTCGCCGTGGTTACTCCGTTCTGGAGCGGCCTGAAGAGTTCCAGAGCGCGGGAGATTGATGCCATGTTGCTGTTGATAGGTTCCTTTCTCGTCTTGATGGTCATCGGTCTGCCGGTCGCCATTTCCATGGCCGTATCGTCACTGGCCTATATTCTCTTTTACAATGTCGCCCCTGACATCATCGCCGCGCAGCGCATGATTGCCGGTGTCGAAAGTTTTCCGCTGCTTGCCGTGCCGTTCTTCATTTTGGCGGGCAATCTCATGAACAGCGCCGGCGTCACGGGCCGCATCTATTCCTTTGCCGTTGCCCTTGTCGGCTGGATGAAGGGTGGACTTGCCCAGGTCAACATCATCGGTTCGGTGATTTTCTCCGGCATGTCGGGTACGGCTCTTGCCGATGCCGCCGGTATCGGCACCATCGAAATCAAAGCGATGAAGGACCACGGTTATCCGGTGGAGGCGGCCGTTGGCGTTACCGCCGCATCCGCCACGCTGGGGCCGATCTTCCCGCCGTCCTTGCCCTTCGTGATCTATGGCATGATGGCCAATGTCTCCATCGGTGCTCTTTTCATGGCAGGCATCGTTCCCGGCGTGGTCATGACTCTGCTGATGATGATCACGGTTACTGTCTTCGCCTATGTCAAGAACTGGGGCTCGGACACACCGTTCAGCCTGCGCACCATCTTCGGCGCATCGCTTGAAGTTCTGGTCGTCATGCTGGTGCCGATCGGGATCTATGTGCTGACCATGTTCGGCATGTCACTCAACCTCGCCATCTTCATCGTTCTGGCCATCCTGATTGCCTGTGACTGGTATTTCGACTTCTCCGCCGTCATGGCGCTGATGACGCCGGTCATTCTCATCGGTGGCATGACGATGGGCTGGTTCACGCCGACCGAAGCGGCTGTCGCAGCCGTGTTATGGTCGCTGTTTCTGGGTCTTGTCCGCTATCGGACCATGACGATGAAGTCGCTGGCCAAAGCCACATTCGACACGATCGAGACGACTGCCGCCGTTCTGTTCATCGTCGCGGCCGCGTCTGTCTTTGCATGGCTGTTGACGGTCAGTCAGGCGGCGCAGCTTCTCTCCACGGCCATTCTGACGCTGACGGACAGCAAGTGGATATTCCTGATCCTTGTCAATATCCTCATGCTTTTTGTCGGCTGCTTCCTGGATACGATTGCGGCAATCACCATCCTCGTGCCGATCCTTCTGCCGCTGGTGCTGCAGTTCGATATCGATCCGGTGCATTTCGGTCTGATCATGACGCTGAACCTGATGATCGGTCTTCTGCATCCGCCCCTTGGCATGGTGTTGTTCGTGCTATCGCGTGTCGCCAAACTGTCGGTGGAGCGAACGACGATGGCCATTCTGCCGTGGCTTGTACCTCTGTTCGTCGCGCTTATTCTCATTACCTTCATTCCGGCGATTACCCTGTGGTTGCCAACGGAAATGGGACTTATCCGCTAAGACAACCACGCCCGCGCACCTGCTGCGCGGGCGTTCCTTCCCCTTTGCATGATAGAAAGCAAACGCATGCTCACTCGCGTGGCGCGTCTTTACGGCAAACAATCCATCAAGGTCGAAACCCAGAATGTGCCCCAGCCCGGCCCCGGCGAAGTGCTGCTGCGCATGGCGGCTGGCGGCATCTGCGGCTCCGATCTGCATTATTATCAGGATGGCGGCTTTGGCCCCGTTCAGGTCCGTGAACCGATTATCTCAGGTCATGAGGCATCCGGTTATGTGGAAAAGCTGGGGGAAGGCGTCAGTGCCTTGGCGATTGGCGCGCTGGTCGCCGTCAATCCCTCCCAGCCCTGCGGCAACTGCCACTATTGCAACATCGATCAGCCGATCCATTGCCTCGACATGCGCTTCATGGGCAGCGCCATGCGCCTTCCGCATGAACAAGGCATGTTTCGCGACTGGCTGGTCGTGCCTGCACAGCAATGCTTCGCTTTTGATGCCCACACGACACCCGCAGAAGCCGCTTGCGCCGAACCTATGGCCGTCTGCCTGCATGCGGTCGCGCAGGCTGGTGATCTGGCTGGGAAGCATGTTCTTATCACCGGTGCCGGACCAATCGGATTGCTGACGGTCGCCGCAGTCAAGCATGCTGGGGCCGGTGAAATCGTCGTGACCGATCTGGCCGATGCCGCCCTGTCGCGTGCACCTGCCATGGGCGCAGACCGCACGATCAATGTCGCATCCAACGCCGATAGCCTTACACCCTATCAGGAGGGCAAAGGTACATTCGATGTCGTGTTCGATTGCTCTGCCGCAGGCCCGGCACTGCGCGCCGCTTTCGCCTGCATCAAGCCACGAGGTACCCTTGTGCAGGTTGGCGTGACGGGCGATGTGACCATTCCGCTCAACGCTCTCGTCGGCAAGGAAATCGTCTGGCGCGGGTCACAGCGGTTCGACCGGGAGTTCGGTGACGCCGTAAGACTGATTTCGTCGCGAGCCATCGATGTGCGCCCGATCATCTCCCATGAGTTTCCGCTGGAGCGCGCAGTCGAAGCCTTCGAGCAGGCAGGCGACCGTTCAGTTGCTTGCAAGGTACAGATCACGTTCGGCCAAGACCATTGATTTTTTGAGGACTTAACGATGAAACATACATGGCGCTGGTTTGGACCGGTGGACAAGGTAACGGTCAGGGACGCCGCTCAAGCCGGTGCAGAGGGCATTGTCAGCGCGCTGCATCACATTGAAACCGGTGCCGTCTGGCCTGTCGATGAAATTGCCAAGCGCCACGACGCCATCAAGGCGGGCGGTCTTTACTGGGACGTTGTCGAAAGCGTTCCGGTTTCCGAAGATATCAAGACCCAGACGGGAGACTGGAAATCCCACATCGCCAATTGGCAGGAAACGTTGCGCCGCTTGTCGGCCAGCGGCATCCGCACCGTTTGCTACAACTTCATGCCGGTTCTTGACTGGACGCGGACCGATCTGCGCTGGGAAACACGCCATGGCGCAAAAGCCATGCGGTTCGATCTGACCGATTTCGCTGCTTTCGACATCCACATCCTCAAACGTCCGGATGCCAAGGCGGATTACCCGGATTGGCTGGTGGAGGAGGCCGCCAAACGCTTTTCCGAGATGCCCGATACGAAGATCATCGCTCTCGGGCTCAATATCGGCGCTGGTCTTCCCGGTTCGGCGGATGGCTACACGCTGGACCAGCTTCTGGCAAAATTGCGGACCTATCAGGGTGTGGATCGTCTGAGGCTGCAAGCCAATCTGGTGGATTTTCTATCTGAGGTCGTGCCTGTCGCAGAAGAGGTGGGGATCAATATCTGCGCGCATGGCGATGATCCGCCTTGGCCGCTGCTGGGCTTGCCGCGCATTCTCTCAACGCAGGCCGATTACGCGTATATGCTGGGGCAGGTGGGTAGTCGCGCAAACGGTGTCACTCTGTGTACCGGCTCTCTCGGTGCGCATAAGGATAACGACCTGCCGCTGATCGCCAAGTCCTTTGCCGACCGCATCCATTTCGTCCACTTGCGCAACGTGACGCGTGATACCGATACCGTACCTTGCTCATTTTTCGAGGATGAGCATCTTGAGGGGGCTACCGATATGGTCGCCGTTATCGCAGCGTTGCTGGACGAGGAAAAGCGCAGACGGGCGGAAGGTCGCGACGACCATCGCATCGCCATGCGCCCGGATCACGGACAGGAAATCCTGGATGACCTGACGCGTGGCGCACAGCCCGGTTATCCAGCTATCGGCCGCCTGAAGGGTCTGGCCGAACTGCGCGGAATAGAGCGTGCTCTTCTTCATCCACAATACGGTCGAGTATAGTAGCCATGGACAGACTATCTTCCTCCACGATCCTGCCGGAAAGCGTTGTCGGTCCCGCCTATGATCGCAAGGCCTTGAAGCCTGGTATCGTACATATCGGCTTGGGGGCTTTTCACCGCGCCCATCAGGCTGTGTTCACGCAAAAAGCCCTTGAGCAAAGCTTTGGTCCCTGGGGTATCGTCGCCGTCAATCTGCGCTCACCAGAACCGGTTCAAGCATTGGCCGACCAGGATGGCCTCTATTCCGTCATCGTCCGCAACGCCGAGGGCGACCGTGCTGAGGTGATCGGCGCGACGGTAGACTGGCTTTGTGCCGCTGACCGCGGCGAGGATGTTCTCAATTATCTCGCCAGCTCCGGTATTCGGGTCGTCACCCTGACCGTCAGCGAAAAGGCTTACGGACTGGACCCGGTAACGGGCGGGCTGGACCTCAAGCATCCTTCTGTTGTGGCCGATATGGCCAATCCGCACGCGCCGGTCGGAGCAATCGGCTTTCTGGTGGAAGGTCTTAGCCGACGCCGGGAAGGTGGACTTTTACCCTTCACGGTGCTGTGCTGCGATAACCTGCCATCCAATGGCCATGTGGTGCGTCGTCTGGTGCTTGACATGGCAGAGCGACGTGATCCGGAACTGGCACGGTGGATTGGCAAGGAAGGCAAGTTCCCGTGCAGCATGGTGGACCGAATTGTGCCAGCGGCGACCGATGAAACGAGGGCGCGCGCAGCCCGCATGCTGGGTGTTGAAGACCGGCTTGCCATTGAGACAGAGCCGTTTTTGCAATGGGTGATCGAAGACGACTTCGTATCGGGTCGTCCTCAATGGGAAGCCGCGGGAGCGGTCTTTGCGCAGTCTGTCGAGCCCTATGAAAACATGAAGCTTCGATTGCTGAATGGCTCGCATACGCTGATTGCGCATTTGGGCATTCTGAACAATCTGGAATTCGTGCGGGATGTCATGGCTGTGCCGGAGTTCGTTGAGAAGGTGAAACGGCACATGGAGGCTGCTGCCAGTACGCTGGCACCGGTTCCCGGCATCGATCTTCCGTTTTACCGAAACGAATTGCTCGAGCGCTTCTCAAACCCAACTATTGCCCACCGCAATGAACAGATCGCCATGGACACCAGCCAAAAGCTGCCCCAGCGCATTCTGGCTGCCACTGTGGAAGCCTTGGCCGCGGGTAAAGATGCCACCGAGTTCGCCTATGTTGTGGCGGTGTGGATTGCATCCATTCACAAGCGTGGGGACCTCAACGACCCTCGCAAATCGGAAATACTGGCAGCAGCCAAGCATGTCGACAATACCGATCCTTCCGCGCCGTTCTTCGCTATAGAGGGATTGTTCCTGGCGGAACTGGTGAAGAATCGCAGCTGGCGGGACTTGGTCAATCGCGAGTTGGCAAAATTTGCCCTCTGATTTTAGGGCAGGTGAGCAACAAAAAACCCGGCGAAATCTCGCCGGGTTTTTTGTTTCATTGGGTGAGCTATTCCATTTTGTGGATGTCGCGATCCTTGGTTTCCGGCAGGAACAGCAAGCCGACAACCAGCGTGATGCCTGCAAAGATGATCGGATACCAGAGGCCGTAATAGATATCACCCTTGGCAGCACTCATGGCGAATGCAGTTGCGGGGAGAAGTCCGCCGAACCAGCCGTTACCGATGTGATACGGCAAGGACATGCCAGAGTAGCGGATGCGGGTCGGAAACATTTCGACCAGCAGCGCGGCAATCGGGCCATAGACCATCGTCACGTAGATAACGAGAACGGTGAGAACCGCGATGATACCGATCCAGTTCACGGCGGCTGGATCAGCGACCATGGTAAAGGCGCCGCCGCCAGCGACCGTGTAGACGGCCATCTCGGTTGCACCATTCAACTCGGCGGGCGTCAGCAACTTGTCTGCCACCAACTTGTCGGCTGGCACCGTTTTGGCGGGCGTGGCACGCACCGCGTCTGCGTTCAGGCCAAGTTCCGGGTTTGCTGCAATGAAACCATCAAGCTTGGCAGCTGGCACTTGAGCCGCACCACGCACGAGCGGATAGCCGCCATCGTGAAGCGCAATGTTGACCTGCTTTTGGAAGGTACGGTCGGTTGCTGCCGCATTCGCACCGGCTGCGGCGGCATCATAGCTGGTGATTGTCTTGTCACCGATCTTCACCGTCGCTGGCTGGCCAGCAGGGCCATCTACGACATCATAGGGCACTGAGTTTCTGGTCAGGAACGACGTGGCGATATCGCAGGAGGTGGTGAACTTCGCTGTGCCGGTTGGGTTGAACTGGAAGCGGCAATCTCCCGGTGCCGCGGTGACGGTTGCGCGAACCGAAGCCTGCGCCTGGGCCAGTGCAGGATTACCAGCCCATGTCAGTGCCTTGAACAGCGGGAAGTAGGTCAGCATGGCCAGAACGAGGCCCGCCATGATGATCGGCTTGCGGCCGATTTTGTCGGAAAGCCAGCCGAACAGCACGAAGAAGCCCGTACCAAGCAGAAGAGCGCAGGCGACCATGATGTTGGCCGACTGGCCGTCCACCTTCAGAATACTCTGCAGGAAGAACAAGGCGTAGAACTGGCCGGTGTACCAGACCACGGCCTGACCGATGACAGCACCGACAAGCGCGATGATAGCGATCTTGGCATTTTTCCACTGACCGAAAGCTTCGCTCAATGGTGCCTTGGAGGTCTTGCCCTCTTCCTTCATTTTCTTGAAGGCAGGCGACTCGCTCATTTTCAGACGAATCCAGACGGAGACGCCAAGGAGAATGACGGATAGTAGGAACGGAATGCGCCAGCCCCAATCGGCAAAGGCTTCACGACCCACCGCAAATTGCACGCCGAGAATGACGACGAGGGACAGGAAGAGACCGAGCGTCGCTGTTGTCTGGATCCATGACGTGTAATAGCCGCGACGGCCATTGGGCGCATGTTCGGCCACGTATGTCGCCGCACCGCCATATTCGCCGCCAAGGGCCAGGCCCTGCAACATGCGCAGGAGGATGAGGATGATCGGTGCCGCGATACCGATCTGCGATGCATTTGGCAGAACGCCGACCAGGAAGGTTGAAAAACCCATGATCAGAATGGTGACGAGGAAGGTGTATTTGCGGCCGACGAGGTCACCCAGTCGACCGAACACGAGTGCGCCGAACGGGCGAACGAGAAAGCCCGCAGCAAAGGCAAGAAGGGCAAAGATGTTGCGCGTCGTTTCCGGATACTGACTAAAGAAGTTCGCGCCGATATAGATGGCCAGAGAGCCATACAGATAGAAATCATACCATTCGAAGACTGTTCCGAGAGAAGAGGCGAAAATCACCTTCTTCTCCTCACCGGTCATGGGGCGGGCCTTTTCGTTGCCCGCGATTGCTGCATTCGCCATTCTCTGTCCTCCACAGATAATAAAATGACACATCGCATGCAGCTCTGTTCTCCCACGAGCTGCCCTGACAGTGCGATGCACCTGACCGCAGAGTGACAGAAAATTAACGAAAGGAAGAGCAATGCTTTCGGCTTATGACTTTAGTCTAATGTTGTCTGTGTGAAATGTTTGAGGTGATGGCAGCTTTGCGCGCAACGCGACGAAATTCAGACCGGTTTGCGCTTGACAGAAAATCGAAACACCATAATAGCTTTGCCACGAAAAGGAGCACGATTTTGATAAGACATGTCCACGACATGGTTGTCATGCAGAACCCGGCAGGATTTGCCGGTGCTCGTTCGTGCCTTGCCCACTCCATCCGAATTACGGCCAAAACGACGATTAAAACCGTCTGACGTCTCTGGCCCGCCGCTCTCTCCCCGGTATGGTCGGGGAAGAAGGAAGCCGCCGACTTGCGGGTTCCCCCTCACCAGAAACGAGGAGAGGCAGAAAGAGAGCTTAATCATGGGTTTCAAAGTTGCAATCGCAGGCGCCACCGGCAATGTCGGTCGCGAAATGCTCAATATTCTCGCTGAGCGCGGGTTTCCGGCAGATGAGGTCGTTGCATTGGCATCGGCCCGTAGCCAAGGCACTGAAGTGTCCTATGGCGACCACACACTCAAGGTCTCCAATATGGAGAACTACGATTTCTCCGATACCGATATCTGCCTGATGTCTGCCGGTGGCGATATTTCCAAGAAGTGGTCGCCAAAGATCGGTGCGCAGGGCTGCGTCGTCATCGATAACTCGTCCGCATGGCGCTATGATCAAGACGTTCCATTGATCGTGCCTGAGGTCAACGCCGACGCCATCGAAGGTTTCCGCAAGCGCAACATCATCGCAAACCCCAATTGCTCGACAGCGCAGCTCGTCGTTGCCTTGAAGCCTTTGCATGATGCGGCCAAGATCAAGCGCGTCGTCGTCTCCACCTACCAGTCGGTGTCAGGTGCGGGCAAGGAAGGCATGGACGAACTGTTCCAGCAGACGCGTGCCGTCTTCGTCGCCGATCCTGTCGAAACCAAGAAGTTCACCAAGCGTATCGCCTTCAACGTCATTCCGCACATCGATGTGTTCATGGAAGACGGCTACACGAAGGAAGAGTGGAAGGTTCTGGCCGAAACCAAAAAGATGCTGGACCCGAAGATCAAGGTCACCTGCACGGCCGTGCGCGTTCCTGTTTTCATCGGCCATTCGGAATCGGTCAACATCGAATTCGAAAACGAAATCACGGCAGATCAGGCTCGCGATATCCTGCGTGAAGCTCCCGGCTGCCTCGTTATCGACAAGCATGAAGACGGTGGCTACATCACCCCGGTCGAATGCGCTGGCGAAGACGCGACCTATATCTCGCGTATCCGCGAGGATGCGACGGTTGAAAACGGCCTGAATATTTGGGTGGTTTCCGACAATCTGCGCAAGGGTGCAGCCCTCAACGCCATTCAGATTGCCGAGCTTTTGATCAATCGCGGCCTTATCAAGCCACGCAAAGAGGCAGCTTGATACTGTTTTTTAACAAATATTAACTATAACCCGTCTATTCCACTGTGGGAACGGACGGGTTTTTCAGCTGAGTTGCTTATCACGGGCAGTTTATTTGCCGGTTATGATATCGACAGGCAGGTTGAATACCAACGACGTCTCAGTCAAGTGGTGACCGAGTTAGGGCATGATCCCAAGACATATTGAAGGCAGATTCTGATGCGGGCACTAAAAGCTTTTTCCGTTGGCGCAGTCATGGTTGCCGCATTTGCGGCTACACCGGTTCTGGCGGCGCAGTGCGGTAACACATCGGCAGGCTTTGACGCCTGGGTCGGCGCGTTCAAACAGGAGGCGGCAGGTCGTGGCGTCAGCGCTTCCGTTCTCGATCGCGCATTCTCGAATGTATCCTATAACAGGCCGACAATCAGCGCAGACCGTGGCCAGCACAGCTTCAAGCTTTCCTTCGACCAGTTCATGCAAAAGCGCGGCGGTCAGGCGATCATCTCGCGGGGCAAGGCCATGAAGAAAAACAACGCGGCCCTGTTTGCCAATATCGAACGCGCCTATGGCGTTCCCGCCGGTCCGCTTCTGGCGATCTGGGGCATGGAAACCGGCTTTGGCGGTTTCATGGGCAATCAGCATACGCTGTCTGCCGTCGCAACCCTATCCTATGACTGCCGTCGCTCGGACTACTTCACAGAACAGCTTTATGCGGCTTTGAAACTGGTTGGCAGCGGCAATTTGAGCGTAACGGCCAAGGGGGCCGCCCACGGCGAAATCGGCCAGACACAGTTCTTGCCTCTGAACGTCGTCCGTTACGGCGTCGATTTCGACCGCAACGGTCGCATTGATCTCGTCGGTTCGCGTGCCGATGCTCTCGCCTCAACCGCGAATTTTCTCGTTGGTCATGGCTGGCAGCGCGGTGCTGGATACCAGCAAGGCCAGACGAACTTCGCCGCCATTCAGGGCTGGAACGCTGCAAGCGTCTACCAGCAGGCCATCGCCTATATCGGCAAGGCTATCGACGGCCAATAATCTGGCCGCCGGATTTCAAGGTTGATCAAACTTCCGGGCGGCGAAAGTCGCCCGTTTTGCTGTCCATCACCCACAATTCGCCGGTCGAAATATCAAACCATGCACCGTGCAGCTTTACCTTGCCCGCGGTTTCCTGCGCCCTGACAAAGGGAAATGCGCGCAGGTTGCTGATGGAGTTGCGAATGGACACCCTCTCCAAGGCTGTCTGCCGCTCGCCTGCCGTCATGACGTCGTTGCTCTGGATTTGCTCGGCAGCCGATTTGACCATGTTCATCCATTTGCCGATGAAATCACCGGGAGACAGTGGCTCGAGATTAGGGTCGAGTGCAGCCTGAATGCCGCCGCAGCGGCCGTGGCCCATAACCACGATATCTTTGACCTTCAACACCTGCACGGCATATTCAATGGCAGCGGACGTAGCGTGGTACTGCCCGTCTGGCTCGTATGGCGGCACCATGTTGGCCACGTTTCTCATGACGAAGAGTTCTCCCGGCCCACAGTCAAAGATGGTTTCCGGTGCGGAACGGGAGTCACAACAGGCAATGATGAGGGTCTGTGGCTTTTGGCCGGTGTCCGCCAGTGCGCGGTAGCGTTCGCGCTCATCCGTGTAACGCCCGTCCATGAAGTTCTTATAGCCTTTGAGGAGGTAGTCTGGAAAATCTTTCATGATATCGCGGTACCGCTATGCTTGAGGCTTAGCTCTAAACGAGCCCAGCGCGTTGAAAAATTCATCTTTCAGCCGCTATTTGCGCTTGCTGCGCATAGGATGCAAGAGATGACGCATCTGCACCATGGCCATGGGTGTGGAAAGGCTCGACGCATCGGTTTCAAGGGTCAGTTCGTTCAACCCACGTTTCATGGTGCGCGCCAGCACCTCGAACACACTTGCGGTCGCCAATTGTAGCGCCCTTTCATCATCCATGCCCTGCAACAACCGAGCAAGGAAAAGGGCAGAGAGAAGATCGCCAAGGCCATTAGGGACATTGTCGATTGAGCGATGCTCGGCCAGAAGCGCGTGGCGTCCACTTAAAAACAGATTGCCAATGCCACCCGCCATCATCGGTACAGCGGATGTTACCAGCATCTTCGGTGGCCCGAGTGCCAGAGCCGCGTCCATGATCTCATTGTTGGTCTCAAGTTCCGCGCCGCTCATCCAGGCCAGTTCATAGCGGTTGGGCGTCGAAACGGTGGCCAGTGGAACGAGCTCGTCACGGATGGCTTCCGCCGTTTCAATCGGCACATACAATCCGCCCTTGTCGCCCATGACGGGATCGCAGAGATAGATGAGATCCGGATTGGCTTCTTTCATGGTGCGGATGAGGCGGGCGACGGATCGTACCTGATCGGCGCTGCCAAAATAACCGGTAAGGATGGCCCGCACCTCTCCCGACCATTTGGAACCCGCCAAATCCTGCATGGCCTTATCGAATTCGGTGTTGTCGAACCGCAGTCGCGTTGATGGGCCATGGCCGGGATGCCAGGGCATAACGATGGTCGGAACGGCCCAAACGGGAAAGCCCAGCGTCTCGAGCCCGAAAACAACCGCCCTGTTGCCGACGGAGCCGCGCATGACGTGGCTGGAGATGACGATGACGGAGCCGTTTGTGTTGTCCTGCATGGCGTACTCATTCAACTTGGTAGCAGCAACGGCTTCCACTTGACGCCATCGACTGCGTGATCGGTCCGTCATGGCACATCGTGCCGCCGCTTTCCACTGCTATGTGTGGTATCACCATGCGCAACTGGCTTGGTTTATTTCGCGGCGCGTTCCAGTGCCTTCAGCACGGTGCGTTCGGAAAGGGTCAGATAAAGCTCCATCTGGGTCGCTGCCTCTGTCACCTGACCCTTTTCGACAAGATTGAGAATCTGCTCGTTCATGTCGACGAAAGGGGAATGCAACTGCTCCGGGTCGTTCAACAGCCCGAAGCTGAGACGAAGCTCGGCAGCGACGCGGGCATAGAAATCGCTGAGCCGGCTGCTGTCCGACAAGTCGACCACGGCGGCGTGAAACCTCATATTGGCGCTACCGACTTCCCGCCACTGGCGTTGATCGCGTTGCGACTTGGCGTATTCAACCGCCTCACGCATGTTCGATGTTGCCGGATGTTTGGGCCACGCCTGACGCAGCGCGCCACACTCCAGCATGCGTCGGACCCGGTAGATATCTATGATCTGATCCGTGCTGGGCGTGGAGACGAAAACGCCGCGATTGGCTTCGTGTCGCAGCAGGCCGTCTTTGGTCAAAAGCCGGAAGGCTTCCCGCAGGGAGTTGCGCGATACATCCAGACGCTCGCTGAACGCCGCTTCGGATATTCGTTGCCCTGGCGTCAGGGCGCCGGTAATCAGAAGATCGCGAATATCTCTGGCCACGCGATCCGCAAGCGGCAGGGATTCCGTCATGACATTCTCTTCCTGGGAACTCATTCGCAGTCCATCTTTGAGGCGCGGTGTCCCGTGCACCGTCGATGAAGCTGGCAATATCACAAATATTGAGCGTCGCAGGTAAAAATCGTGCTTATTTTTAGTCCATAAGCGCCAAAGATTACGCAAATTGAAAGAACGATATAATTTTATTGTTCAACAATATTGACAATTTTGTAGATGCCGCCAAGATCGGTCCAAAGCATCCGCGAGGGGCGGAGCGTGATAGGAGAAAATCCATGAATGAGAGTGAGCCACAGGTGGCGAGCGTGGAGACGGCTGCGCAGAAATCAAAGAAGCAGCGATATGCGCTCCTTTCCGCCATGTTCCTGATGTCGATGTCGGCGGTGGGGCCTGGCTTCATCACCCAGACTGCGACCTTCACCGTCAAGCTCGGCGCAGCCTTTGCTTTCGCCATTCTCATTTCCATCCTGATCGATTTCGTCGTTCAGGCCAACATCTGGCGCATCGTCACCATTACCCGCATGCGTGCACCTGCTATTGCCAACGCGGCCATTCCGGGTTCGGGTTATCTGCTTGCGGTCCTCGTCATCATCGGTGGTCTGTTCTTCAACGTCGGTAACATCGGCGGCGCGGGACTTGGCTTTAACGCCATGATCGATCTTGACCCCAAGATCGGCGGCGTCATCGGTGCGGTTGTTGCCATCGGCATCTTCCTGTCGCGCCGCGCCGGCATCGCCATGGACCGTGTGGTCTTCGTTGCCGCCTTCATCAAGCTGGCCTTGATCGTATACGCAGCCATCGTTTCGGGACCTCCAGTCGCAGCAGCTTTTAAACAGACATTCATGCCCGATACGATTGATTTCCTGACGATCACGACCATCGTTGGCGGCACGGTTGGCGGTTACATCACTTATGCTGGTGCTCACCGTTTGCTGGACCGTGGAACGGTTGGTGTGGAAAACCTTGGTGCCGTCAACCGGGCAGCCATGAGCGGCATCGCGATCACTGGTGTTTTGCGCTACATTTTGTTCCTCGCCATTCTCGGCGTCGTTGCCAGTGGCACGGTCATTGACCTTTCTGGGAAAAGTGCAAACCCTGCGGCGCAAGCTTTCCATGCTGCGGCTGGCGATATTGGTTTCCGCCTGTTCGGCGCAGTGTTCCTTGCATCGGCTATGACGAGCATCATCGGCGCGGCCTATACGTCCGTGTCGTTCCTGACAGCTTTCAAGCCAGAGATGACAGAACGTCAGCGCAACCTTTCAACGGTCGCCTTTATCGGTATTTCGCTGATCGCCTATATCCTCATCACCACGCCGCCCGCCGCCATGCTTGTCTTCGTCGGTGGTCTGAACGGTCTTGTCCTGCCCATCGGCCTTTCCATTCTGCTGTATGCGGCCTGGAAGCGGTCCGATCTCATGCACGGCTACCACTATCCGCGCTGGTTGTTGATCCTGGGTGCGCTGACCTGCTGCCTGACGTGGTATATGGCCTACAAATCCGCCGGTGCGATCTTCGCATTGCTCGGCTACTAAAACAGGGAGAGAGACATGGCCTCCATCGATCTGAACAGTGATCTTGGCGAAAGCTACGGCGCATGGAGCATGGGAGATGACAGCGCGATGTTGTCGGTCGTTTCCAGCGCCAACATTGCCTGCGGTTTCCATGCGGGTGATCCCTCGGGCATCTACCGCACGGTCAAAGCCGCCGCCGAAAACGGTGTCGTCGTTGGAGCCCATGTCTCCTATCCCGACCGCGTCGGCTTCGGCCGGCGCGACATGGATGTGACGTCGGAAGAACTGATTGCCGATGTCATCTACCAGATCGGTGCGCTGCAAGGCATTGCAGCCGCGGCCGGAACCAGGGTGCGTTACGTCAAGCCGCATGGCGCGCTCTACAACCGCGTCGCCAATGATGTGCGCCAAGGCCAGGCGGTGATCGACGGCATCAAGGCCATCGACCCATCGCTGGTGCTGATGGGACTTGCCAATGCGCCTATTCTCGACCTTGCCCGCACATCTGGCATGTCGGTGGTGGCGGAAGCCTTTGCCGACCGCGCCTATACGCCGGAAGGCCAGCTCGTTTCCCGCCGCGAGGCTGGTGCCGTGCTGCATGATGCGGAGAAGATCGCAGCCCGTATGGTGCAGCTTGCCCGTGAAGGCACGCTCGAAGCCATCGATGGAAGCATCATCAAGATCGAAGCGCAATCCATCTGCGTTCATGGCGATAGCCCCGGTGCGGTTGCCATTGCCCAGCAAATCAGGCAGCGGTTCGAAGCCGAAGGCATCGATATCCGTTCTTTCGCGTCCAGCACATAAGGAGCGTCCATGACGATCCCGACATCCTACCTCAATCACACGGATGCGACAGCCGCCCGCAAGGCGCGCGCCGATTACCGCAACGGTCTGGTCGCGCCCACATCAGGCATCGCGCCCGGTTTTACGCAGGCCAATATGATTGTGCTGCCGCGCGACTGGGCCTTCGATTTCCTGCTTTACGCGCAGCGTAACCCGAAGCCTTGCCCGGTGCTCGATGTGTCCGATCCCGGCGTGCCGACAACTTTGCTTGCCCCCGGTGCCGATCTTCGCACCGATCTGCCGCTCTACCGCATCTGGCGGGATGGAAAGCTGGTCGAGGAAACCGCGGATGCGACCAGCGCTTGGGCGGAACGAGATGATCTCGTCGCTTTTCTCATCGGCTGCAGCTTCACCTTCGAGACACCGATGGTGGAAGCGGGCATCGAAATCCGCCATATGACGGACAAGTGCAATGTACCGATGTACCTCACCAACCAGCCCTGTCGTCCGGCGGGTCGGTTGAAGGGCAATATGGTCGTTTCCATGCGTCCCATCCCCGCCTCGCGGGTAGCGGACGCGGCGACGATTTCCGGTCGCTTTCCCGCCGTGCATGGGTCACCGATGCATGTCGGCTCCCCGGCAGAAATCGGCATTGCCGATCTTGCCAAGCCGGATTTCGGTGATGCGGTGCGGATCGAACCCGGCGAAGTCCCGGTGTTCTGGGCGTGCGGAGTAACCCCGCAGGCGGCAGTCATGGCATCGGGCGTGCCCTTTGCCATCACCCATTCTCCCGGCCATATGTTCATCACCGACATTCCCGATTCTGCCTATCATGCGTGAGGAAAAGATGCGCTTCTTACCCGTCAGCCTCACGACCATTCTGGTGGAACTCGCCGATCTCGATCAGACGCTTGCGCTCTTCGCATCGCTTGAAGCCCACCCTATCGACGGTATCGAGGAGACGGTTCCGGCGGCCCGCACGCTGATGATCCGTTTTCGCCCGGAGAGCATCAGGGCAGAGGCTCTGGCGGCTGAAATCGCCACGCGCGATTTGTCTGCTAAGATCGCGCCATCCGACAAGCTGGTCGAAATTCCGGTACGTTATGATGGCGAGGATCTGGCCGACGTTGCCGAACTAACGGGACTCAGTGTCGAAGAGGTCATTCGTCGTCATACGGACAGCGAATTCACCGTTGCCTTTTGTGGTTTTGCCCCCGGCTTCGGTTATCTGGTGGGCGGTGATCCAGCGCTGCATGTGCCACGGCGCCAAAGCCCGCGTACGCGCATTCCCATCGGCTCGGTTGCGCTTGCCGGTGCTTTCAGCGGCGTTTACCCGCAAAACAGCCCCGGCGGCTGGCAAATCCTCGGCACCACGCCTTTGAAAATGTGGGATATAGAGCGGGACCCGGGCGCACTGTTCCAGCCCGGGTATCGCGTTCGCTTCTTTGATATGGACAAGGCGGGACGCAGTATCGATGTGCCCGCAGTAAAACCTGCTGCCCCCAAGGCCGTGATAAACAAAGATGCTGCCCATTTCGAAGTGCTGGCAGCACCTATGCCCGCCGTTTTTCAAGACCTTGGCCGATACGGGCAAACGGGGCAGGGCGTTTCCGCATCTGGCGCTCTCGATCGTTCGGCTTTCAACACCGCAAACCGCATCGTCGGCAACCCGGCCAATACCCCATGCCTGGAACTCACACTGGGCGGCTTTTCTTTCAAGAGTTCTAGTCGAACCGTAATCGGAGTGGCAGGCGCATCTTGCGTTATCACCATCAAGTCCGAAGAATATAGCTTCGAGGCAAACCCCTACGCGCCGATCTCTCTGGAGCCCGGTGATGTCGTGACATTTAGCAATCCTTCCGCTGGCATGCGCTGTTATCTCGCTGTCCGTGGCGGTTTCGACGTTGCGCCGGTTTTGGGGAGCGCTGCAACCGATACGCTGGCCGTCGTTGGGCCGGAGAGTGTCTTTGCTGGTTCGGTGGTCAATCTGCGCGACGAGAAAACCGGTCTTTCCAGCGTCTCCATCGACGAGGTGCCAGCCTTCGATCTGCCGAAAGCAGGGGAAGTCGTCACGCTTGATATCGTCTGTGGTCCGCGCACGGACTGGTTTACACAAAAGGGTCTTGAGACGCTGACGAGCCAGCTCTGGCAGGTCACGCCGCAGTCCAGCCGCGTCGGCATTCGGCTTGCAGGCGAGGTGCCGGTGGAGCGCAAGGATAGCGCAGAACTGCCGAGCGAAGGCACGGCCAACGGCGCAATCCAGATTCCACACAGCGGTCAACCGGTGCTGTTTCTCGCAGATCATCCGCTAACGGGCGGGTACCCCGTCATCGGGGCGGTTGCGGAATATCACCTTGATCTTGCGGGCCAGATACCGATCAACGCCAAAATCCAGTTTCGCCCGCTTGGGCCTTTCACTGAGATTCCGGCGGTCAAGAACAGAGAATTTTCGGGAGACAAACCATGAAGAAAGTGCTGATCGCCAATCGTGGCGAGATCGCGGTGCGTATCATCCGTGCCTGCCGTGACTATGATATCGGGTCCGTGGCCGTCTATGCCGATCCGGATCAGGATGCGCTGTTCGTGCGTCTGGCCGATGAGGCCTATGGGCTGGAGGGCGTTCGCCCTGCTGAAACCTATCTCGATATCGACAAGCTGATTGCCATTGCCAAGCGTTCCGGTGCCGATGCGGTTCACCCCGGTTATGGCTTCCTGTCGGAGCGTGCGGAATTTGCGCAGGCCGTTATCGATGCGGGACTGATCTGGATCGGCCCTGATCCTGATGTCATCAAGGTTCTGGGCGACAAGGTCGAAGCACGGCGCATCGCCACCAGCGTCGGCGCGCCTCTCGTTGCCGGCAGCGATGGTCCGGTTTCGACATCGGCTGAGGTGATTGCCTTTGCAGAACAACACGGCCTGCCGGTTGCCATCAAGGCGGCGCATGGTGGTGGCGGGCGCGGCATCAAGGTCGCGTGGAAAATGGAAGAGATCGCCGATCTCTACGAATCCGCCGTGCGTGAAGCCACAGCTGCCTTTGGACGCGGCGAATGTTTCCTCGAACGTTTTCTGGATCGCCCGCGCCACATCGAAGCGCAGGTCATCGCAGACAAGCATGGCAATGTCGTTGTCCTTGGCACCCGTGACTGCTCGTTGCAGCGTCGAAACCAGAAACTCATCGAAGAAGCGCCAGCCCCTTTCCTGACGCCTGAACAACGTCAAAAAATCCATGATTCCGCCAAGGCAATCTGTGCGGCGGCGGGTTACTCCGGTGCGGGTACGGTGGAGTTTCTCCTAGGTGTCGACGGCACGATTTCCTTCCTTGAAGTCAACACACGCCTCCAGGTGGAACACCCCGTTACCGAAGAGACTACGGGTATCGATCTCGTGATCGAGCAGTTCCGCGTTGCGGAAGGCCAGCCGCTGCGCAGTTTGGAAACGCCGGAGCCGTGCGGCCATTCGATGGAATTCCGCATCAATGCCGAAGATCCAGGTCGCGGCTTTCTGCCGACCCCCGGCGCGATCACCGCTTTCGATCCGCCATCCGGCCCCGGCATCCGTCTGGATAGCGGTGTTGTGTCCGGCTCGACCATCCCCGGCGTTTTCGACTCGCTGATGGCAAAGCTCATCGTTACGGGCGTGGATCGTGATCAGGTGTTGCGTCGCGCCCGCCGTGCGCTGAAGGAATTCCGCATCGAAGGCATTGCCACGGTCCTGCCGTTCCATCGCGCCGCAATCGACACCGGAGACTTCATCGGTACCGATGGGTTCAAGGTTCACACCCGCTGGATCGAGACCGATTTCGCTGACATGCCGGATGCGATGGAGCGCCCCGCTCCGGCAGATGATGCGTCAATGACGCGCACGTGGTTGGAAATCGACGGCAAGCGCGTGGCCGTTGGCCTGCCGCATGTGTTGCTCGCCGGCTTCAGCGGTGCCGGGACGGGTTCCGCTTCCCCGGCAGCCTCGACCAAGCCACCGGTGGACGGTATTTTGGCACCTGTTTCCGGCACACTACAATCTTTCAAAGTCAAGGATGGTGACACGGTATCGGAGGGTGATCTGGTCGCCGTCATGGAAGCCATGAAAATGGAAACGCAGCTGGTTGCGCCGAAATCCGGCAAGGTTCGCTTGGGCGTTAAGGAAGGCGATTATCTTCAGGCTGGCGACACCGTGTTTGTCTTCGAAAGCTAATGGGCGTTATCGGCTGAGGCAACAATCTCAGCCGATCAACAAATGCTATTAAATTGCCAGATTTTTTCGGCTAGGATGCACGGCGAAAGAAAAACTGGATAGCATTTTGGATTCCGAGAGCAACCACCGCGACGCGCAATCACTCTCCATTCACCGCTCGTTCCCCGAAGATATTGAAAACATTCAATATAGAACATTCGAGTATTTCTGGCTGGGCAGTCATCCCGTTTCAGGATTGGCCAGAGACCGTCTGAGCTCCGATGGCGAATCGATAAACGAGATCGCCTCGGTTTCAGGCACTGGATTTTCATTCCTGGCCATCATCGTTGGTGCGGAGCGCCATTGGATAACACGTGATCAAGCGCTTGATCGTGTCACGACGATGGTTGGAGCGTTGCACAAGGCCAAACGCTTTCACGGTGCCTTTGCGCATTTCCTGCATGGCGACACAAGCGAGGTTATTCCATTCGGGCCGAAGGATGATGGCGGCGATCTTGTGGAAACGGCTTTTCTCTTGCAGGGTCTGATTTGCGCGCGACAATATTTCTCTCGTCAAACTTTGGCCGAAACCAGGTTTCGCACCCTCGCTCAGGATTTGATCGAGGGTGTTGAATGGGACTGGTACACCAAAGGTGAAGATGGACCGCTTTGGTGGCACTGGAGCCCGAAACACAGGTGGTGTTTTGACATCGCGATCAGCGGCTGGAACGAGGCGCTGGTATGTTATGTGCTGGCCACAGGTGCACAACACCATTCCATCGAACCCGTTCATTACCATCAAGGTTGGGCGCGCGCCGGTGCCATGGTCAATGGCAACACTTATCTAGGAACGGTTCTGCCATTGGGAGAACCCTTCGGCGGCCCTCTCTTTTTGTCGCAATATTCGTTCTGCGGCCTTGATCCCAGACAGTTGTCTGATCGTTACGGGAATTACTGGCAGCAAGTTAAAGCACATACACGGATCAATTACGACTACTGCCAGTCCAGATATCCCGAAACTGATCTGTGGGGCATGACAGCCAGCGATGGTCCCAAGGGTTACAGTGTACACTCTCCGACGCAGGATAACGACGTGATTTCGCCGACTGCTGCCCTGTCGAGTTTTCCGGTTTGCCCGGAGGAGGCGACAGATGCAGCGCGTGCCTTTCTGCGCTACGGAGATGGTAAGCTCATAGGCAGATACGGCTTCTTGGATGCGTTCTCGCCCGGCACAGGCTGGACCGCCAAGACCCATCTGGCCATCGATCAGGGGCCGATCGTGGCAATGATGGAGAATTACCGCTCCGGGCTGTTGTGGTCTTTGTTCATGGGCGCACCAGAAGTTCAACGCGGTCTCGATCGGCTAGGCTTTACAACGGCAAGCATACAAGACCGCGTCTGATGGGGCTCAGTCGCGCGGCATGCCTTCCGGGCGCAGCAGTCGCCGTTGCGCGCCGATGCGGAACGGTGCATTCATAGCGCCATAGCCATTATACTGGCCGCGCCGTTCCACGATTTCAAAGAAGAAACCCTCCCCGAAGGTCTGGCTGTAAATCTGGAAATATTCGCCATTGTCGTCGCGGTCATAGAGGATGCTGAAGGCGCGAAGCGTATCCGACAATTCCGGCTCAAGCCCGAAACGTGCTTCCAGATCGTCATAATAATTGCGCGAAATCGGCAGTGCCAGAAAACCCAGACTTTGAAGTTGTCTCGCCGTCGCAAAAATATCATCGGTCGAGAACGCGATGTGCTGGATGCTGGTGCCGAAGCCTTCTGCCAGAAATTTGCCGGCAAAGGTCTTGCGATTGTCCGCCCCATTCATGGTCAGTCGAAAGTCGGGTTTGGGGCGGCTTTCGATTGCCTGGCTGCGAACGAGCCCACCGGGTTCCACCACATCGACCATCGGTGTTCGGCGCATCGAGAATATCGAGGTGTAGAACAGCAGCCAAGTCAGCATCTCATCATAGCGCGTCGTTTGCGCAAGGTGATCGATCCGCGTTAGTCCGGCATTCGCAGGTGCATCGGAGGCAAGAGGCACGAATTCGTTTTTCCAGATCGAAGATAAGGCCGGAGTATCATCGAGGAAATAGATCACACCATTGCCGACGCCCTGGATGGCGGGAATAGATGCCTCGCCGCTTTTGCGCGGCTCGAAGAAGGTGGGAGCACCCAAAGCTGCTGCTCGCTCCATTGCCGCATTCGCGTCCTCGACCTTGAGGCCGAAGGCATAGGCGTTGGTGCCATGAACGGAATAGGACGCGCCGGCGAAGCTGTCGCCGGTACTATCTGTGTTGATGACGATGCGGATGTCGCCCTGTGTGTAAAGCTCGACCTCGCGGTTGCAGTGGCGGGCGGACTTGTTGAAGCCAAGCGTAGTGAGCAGTTTTTCGAGGCCTGTTTTTTCGGTTTGCCCCGTCGTAAATTCCACGAACTCCACGCCCGTCGTCTCGACGGGATTTGGCATTTCTGGCACCCCGATGCGGATATCCGGCTCCTGACGCTTCACCTGATCCATCAGGTTGATGAGTGAGCGGTGGCCGTCTTCAGCAAGCAGTCTGGCAGAACCACCACGGAACTGGTCGTTGAAGATTTCCAGCGAAAGTGGGCCGCAATAGCCGGTTGCGGCGACAGCCCGCATGAATTCGACAACCGGCAGATCGCCTTCACCTGGCATGTTGCGGAAATGACGGCTCCAATAGAGCAGGTCCATGTCGAAGAGGGGCGCGTCCGCCAGCTGAACGATAAAGATCTTATCGCCGGGAATGGAGCGGATCGAATTTGGATCGATTTTACGCGACAGGGTATGAAAGCTGTCGAGGATGATGCCGACATTCTTATGATCGGCGCGGCGAACGACTTCCCACGCATCGCGGTGGTCGCTGATGTGGCGTCCCCAGGCAAGAGCCTCATAGCCGACACGAAGTCCGTGCTTGGCGGCCCGCTCTCCCAGTTCATTGAAGTCGGCTGCCGCGCGATCCACGCCACCGAGCGAAATCTGCGAGACGTTGGAGCATATCAGCATCAGGTCGGTGCCGAGCTCGCCCATGATGTCGAATTTGCGCTCTGCGCGTTCGAACGCACGTTGCCGGTGATGGTCAGGCATGCCTTCGAAGTCGCGAAATGGCTGGAACAGCGTGATTTCGAGGCCGTGATCGCGAACCATTTCACGCACCTCGCGCGGCGACGCGTCATAGGTCAGAAAATCATTCTCGAAAATTTCAACGCCTGCAAATCCCGCTTTTGCGATGGCGGAAAGTTTTTCGGGAAATTCACCGCTGATGGAAACGGTTGCGATGGAGGTCCGCATCGGCAGCTTTTGCTGCTCTGTGCCATGGATGACCATATTGCCTTCCTTTCCAGTGTTATGTACTGATTGGTTAATAATGACGGCTTCGGTTTGGGATGGGCTGAGCGCTGATGGGTGGACGATGACAAAGGCCGCGAATTCGAACAATACCAGCGCGACGCGGCAGACGAAGCGCGACCCTGAAGGCGTGCGCCGCGACATTCTTTCCGTCGCCATGGACGAGTTTTCGCAAAACGGCCTGTCTGGCGCGCGTATCGATGAAATTGCGGCGCGCACGCGCACGTCCAAGCGCATGATCTACTATTATTACGGCGATAAGGAGGGGCTCTACCAGCAGGTGCTTGAGGAGGCCTATGCCAGGGTGCGTGGCGGCGAAAGCGACCTGGAACTTGATGGTATGGAGCCTTTGGCTGCGCTGGACAAGCTCTGTCGTTTCACCTTCGATCACCATCGCCGCCATCCCGCTTTCATCCGAATGGTCATGATCGAGAACGTTCACCACGGTCGGCACATGCAGGCCTCCGAAACGATTAGGCAGTTGAACCGCCCGGCGATCGAAGCGCTGGAAAACGTGCTGGCGCGTGGTCAGCAGCAGGGTGTTTTCCGCAAAGGCATCGATGCCCTCGAACTGCACTGGCAAATCAGCGCTCTGTCCTTCTTCAACGTCTCGAATGCGGCCACCTTCTCGTTCATTTTCGGCAACAGCCTGTTTACTGACGAGGGGCAGGAAGCTCTGTCGAAGCATGTCGCCGATATGGTTTTGCGCTACGTGCTTCGTGTCGATCATATCAGGGATACCGACACTGTCGGCGATTGACGACATTTGATGTCACGCCTTTCATGCCACATTCTCATCGGCGCAGAGCTCGTTGAAATGTGCACTCATGCGAACCGGATCTGGCTCTTGGCCGGAAAACAGCCGGAAGGCACCCACTGCTTGAAAAACGGCCATGCCGCCGCCGGGCAGCGTCTGGCAACCTTTGGACATGGCCGCGGCCAGCAGAGCGGTGACCAATGGCATGTAGACGATGTCGGCCACCCAGTGGCGGGGCTCGATCAATTCACCACGCACCGGCATGCCGGGATGAGCGGGCATACCCATCGGCGTTGCGTGGATCAAACCATCCGTGTGTGGCATTGAGCTTTCAGGGGCATCGACCGCAAAAGCCCGGCCATCGCCAAAGCGTGCGTTTAGTTTATCTGCCAATTGCTCGGCGCGTTTCACATCCTGATCGTAGATATCGAGACGAGTGATTTCCAATTTCAGCGCTGCATGGGCAACCGCGACACCTGCACCACCAGCACCGATCAACAGCGCGCGGTCCCGCTTGGCATCCGGCAATCCCCGCTTGAAGCTTTCGTAAAAGCCGTACCAGTCCGTATTATGGCCGGTTCGTTTCCCATCGCGGAAGACGACGGTATTGACGGCACCCAGCATGCGCGCATCATCCGACAGGTCATCAAGGAGCGGAATAACCAGCTGCTTGAAAGGGTGGGTAATGTTGACGCCAGCAAAACCTCTCGCTTCCGCCTCATCCAGCAGAGCAGGCAAAGCGCTCTCCGACAGTCCCCTACCGTTGATGTCCATCAACTCGTAGGAATAGTCGAGCCCATGCGCTGCACCTTCCCGCATGTGCATGGCGGGGGTTTTGGAAAGCTGGATGTCGGCACCGATCAGGCCGACTTTCAAAGATGTCTTGTCTGTCATGGCTGGGCATTACTCATGGGGCGAAACGACGAAAGGGAAGGCAACTTAGTGATGGGCGAGGATTTCGCCCAGGAAGGTGCGGGTTCGCTGATGTTGTGGATTGCGGAAGAACTCTTCCGGCGGCGCTTCCTCGATGATTTCACTGGACGCCATGAACACCACGCGGTCGGCCACCTGTCGTGCAAAACCCATTTCATGGGTGACGCAGATCATCGTCATGCCGTCGCGCGCCAGTCCGATCATAGTATCCAGCACTTCCTTGACCATTTCCGGGTCGAGCGCGGATGTGGGTTCATCGAACAACATGGCTTTCGGCTCCATGCACAAAGCGCGCGCAATGGCGGCACGTTGTTGCTGACCGCCGGATAGCTGTGCCGGATATTTCTCCGCCTGATCCTGAATGCGGACGCGCTCCAGATATTTGCGTGCGGTTTTCTCCGCATCGGCTTTCGACAGGCCCTTCACCCGCATGGGTGCGAGCGTGCAGTTCTCAAGAATGGTCTTGTGGGGAAACAAATTGAAGTTCTGAAACACCATGCCCACTTCGCGCCGCACCGTGTCGATGGCGCTGGCGGAAGAGGTGAGCGTGGTCCCCTCGACAGTGATCTTACCCTCCCGGATTTCCTCCAGATGGTTGATGCAGCGGATCAGCGTGGATTTGCCGGAACCGGACGGGCCGCAAAGAACGATCTTCTCGCCTTTGCGAACCGTGAGGTTGATGTTTTTCAACGCATGAAAGGCTCCATACCACTTTTCCACCCCTTCAAGGGCGATGAGCGGAACCTGTGCGGCGGTGGTTTGCGGCATGGTGGCCTCCAGATTACTTTGCGGTGAACGGGATATCGGGCAGGGATTCAGGGAAAGGAGGAACGTCGCGCTTCATCCATTTCGTATAGATCTTTGCCAGTTCGCCGTCGGCCTTGATCTTTACGAGGAAGGAATTGATCGTTTCATTCCAGTCCTTTTCGCCTGGACGAGTGCCTGCGCCATTGTAGAGCGTCGTCAGATCGAACTTCGGTTCGTACTTGCCAGCCGCTGCGGCATTCAGGCGGTCCCCATAAAACTGGTTGCCACCGACGACTTCGACCTGACCCGAGATCAGAGCCTGGATATTGGCGGCATCGTCGTCAAAACGCAGGATGTTGGCTTTGGTGCCGGCACCGGCGGTGATGGACGTGTCCATGGCGCTCGACTTGGGAACGCCAACGGAAACGCCTGTCAGATCATCGTAACCGGCGATTTTCTTGTCCTTGGGTCCGTAGACAGACAGAACGTTACCAGCATAGGGCTGCGAGTATTGAATTGTCTTTGCGCGCTCCGCTGTCATGCCCATAGTGGCGAAGAGAACATCGACCTTGCCGGTCATCAGCGCTGGAATGCGGTTTGCAACGGCCAGCGGTACGAACTCGGCCTTGACGCCGAGATAGTCTGCAAACGCCTTGCCGATGTCGGCGTCGAGACCATCCTGCACGCCGCTGGAGTTCACGAAGCCCCATGGCGAGTTATCACCCTGAATGCCGATGACGACTTTGCCTTTGGCTTTTGCTTCTTCGACAGTCCCGGCGAATGCATCGACCGGCGCAACAAAGGGCAGGGAAACCGTTACTGCGGCAAGTGCTAGCAGCATACGGCGGTTCAGTTTCATGCTCTTGGATTTCATCTTTTGCTCCTCCTTACAAAGCTGATGATGGATTTGGATCAACGAGACGCGGTCTGTAACCGCTTCTCGACGCCGGCACCCCATAATGAAAGTGGCCAGCAGATGAGAAAATAGATGAGCCCGACAATGGCAAAGACCGTCAGCGGCTTGAATGTTTGGTTGGAGACGATCTGCCCGGCGCGCGACAATTCCACGAAGCCGACGATGGCAGCCAGCGACGTGCCCTTGATGAGCTGAACGAGAAAGCCAATGGTGGCGGGCAGAGAAATCTTGAAGGCCTGCGGCAGAACGACGTCTTTCATCCGCGACACGTAGTGGAGCCCAAGCGCCTTTGCAGCCTCGGTCTGGCCCTTCGACACGGCCTGAATGCCACCGCGCCAAATTTCACCCAGAAATGCGCTGGCATGCAGCGTAAATGCGATGGCGACGGCGATCCAGGCATCGATATCCAGGCCGACCAGCGCCACGCCGTAATAAACGACGAAAAGCTGCATCAGGAGCGGTGTACCTTGAAACACAGCGATGTAGCCTGCGGTGATGCGTCGACCGATGGGGTTCTCCACGGTTCTGGCAAGAGCCACACAAAGCCCGAAGATACCGCCGCCGATGAAGCCGATGAGTGTCAGGGCCAGGGTCCATTTCAGGCCCTGCATGAGGAAGAACAATTCGTTGGTACCGATAGGTGTCATCGTTTTCTCCTCACTTGACCGGATAGCTGAAAGACAGGCGGGAAATGAGAGCGAAAACGCCCATCATCAGCGAGGAAATGACGAGGTAAAGCAGCGTGATGGAGAAGTAGACCTCGAACGACCGGAATGTCTCTGCCTCGATCCGTTGAGCGACGGAGGTCAACTCATAGGCTGCAATCGACGTGCAGACGGAGGTCGTCAGCGTCAGCATGATGAACTGGCTGGTCAGTGAAGGATACACGGCGCGCAAGGCAGGACGCAGAATGATGTGGCGGAAGATTTGCGCCCGGCGCAGCCCCAGCGCAAGTCCGGCCTCGACCTGGCCCTTGGGAACTGCATCCACACCACCGCGAATGATTTCGATCGCATAGGCACCGCCATTCAGCGCCAGAGCAACAATCGCCGTCGTCGTTGGGTTGAGCCGCAGACCAAGCTGAGGAAGTGCGAAGAAAATGAAAAAGATCTGCACCAGAAACGGCGTGTTGCGGATGAGTTCTACAAATCCGATGACCAGCGCGCGGAGAGGCTTAAAGCGTGAACCACGGGCGACGACACCCAGAACACCGATGATTGTTGCCAGAAACATGCCGGCCAGCGCCAGACCAATTGTCGCCAGGCAGGCAAAAAACAGTTCGGGCAGGCGATCGTAAACTGCCGAAAAATCAAGCGTATATGACATCCATCCTCCCCTCCAGCGCCAGAAACTCTTGTTTCCTTGCGCCATGCCTGTCTTCCTCAGAGGGGCGGAATGTGTCCGTAAACCACTGAAGAATGATCTGAAGTCAGCGCCTCCCGCGCTCCCTCAATCTGACAATGTTTGTACCAGTTAGTTCATACCTGTCAAGCGCCGCAATTGAGCGGTTTCCGAGTAATGATTTAAGCCATTGTTTTGAATGTGATAAACAACATTTAAGGTGCTTCACACGTCGACTTCCGTAGCGCGTTGGCTTTCTGCGTAAGGTCAGGCTTGTCTAGGCGGATAGCTCGCACGCGGCTGTCTTTATGTTTTCCTTATGTGCCTCGCCCATCTTCCCAATCGAACCCTGACCCGGTCCAAGCCTAGGGTGTTCTCCTGAACCAACCGGAGAAACCAATGTCCGACCTTTTTTTCGTTCTTCTCGGAAGTGCGGTGCTGATCGCTTTTGCGATCTATGCACGCGCCCTCAACAGGCTGTGAGGGTGATGTGATCGAGCCTCTATTTGCGCTGGCCGTTGCCGCTGCCCTTGTCGTCTACCTCGTCGTGACGCTGCTGCGTCCCGAACGCTTCTAATTGTCTGGAGAATTCCCATGACCATTCTCGGGTGGCTGCAAATCAGCCTCCTTTTCCTTGCCGTGCTCGTCACCGCCAAACCTCTCGGTCTTTACATGGCAAAGGTTTTTGCAGGTGAGCGCACCTTCCTCTCCCCATTGCTGAGCCCGGTTGAGAAGGGGATATATCTGGCAGCAGGCACAGGTCCCAATAAGGAACAGAGCTGGCTTGCCTATACGCTTTCCATGCTTGCCTTCTCGCTCGCCAGTTTCCTCTTTCTCTATGCCATGCTGCGGCTGCAAGCCTATCTGCCGCTCAATCCGAAGGGCTTTGCAAATGTGCCGCCGGATCTGGCGTTCAACACCGCCGTCAGCTTTGTCACCAACACCAACTGGCAGAACTATGCCGGTGAAGCGACCATGAGCAATTTCAGCCAGATGGTCGGCTTATCGGTACAGAACTTTCTGTCCGGTGCGGTGGGCATAGCGCTTGCCGTGGCATTCACCCGCGCCTTCGCTCGCTCGCAGGCCACCACGCTTGGCAATTTCTGGGTCGACATGACCCGTGCGACGCTCTACGTCCTGCTGCCGCTTGCGATCATCGTCGCACTCGTTTTCGTCTGGACCGGCGTTCCACAAACTTTGGACGGCAGTGTCACGGCAACCACGCTGGAAGGCGCACAGCAGGTTATTTCGCTAGGACCGGTTGCCAGCCAGGAAGCCATCAAGCAGCTCGGCACCAATGGCGGTGGCTTCTTCAATGCCAATGCCGCCCATCCCTTTGAAAATCCGACTGCCTTTGCCAACTACCTTAATATCTACGCCATGTTGGCCGTCTCCGCCGCGCTGGTTTACTGCTTTGGCCAGATGGTCGGCAATCGTCGGCAGGGCTGGGTTTTGCTCTCCGCCATGGCATTTCTGCTGATCGCAGGCGTCTTGACGATCTATTGGGCGGAATCATCCGGAAACACCATTTTGACCGCGCTCGGCGTCGATGCCGTGCAGGGCAATATGGAAGGCAAGGAAGTTCGCTTCGGACAGGCCATGACGGCGCTTTATGCAGCGGTGACCACGGGCGTTTCCAATGGTGGCGTCAATGGCATGCTCGGTTCCTTCACCGGGCTTGGTGGTCTGGTGCCGATGTTCCTCATCCAGCTGGGTGAAATTCTGCCCGGCGGTGTCGGCTCCGGTCTTTATGGCATGCTGGTCTTTTCGCTTCTGTCCGTCTTCGTCGCTGGATTGATGGTCGGTCGCACGCCGGAATTTCTGGGCAAGAAGATCGAAGGTCGCGAGATGAAATGCGCCATGCTGGCGGTTCTGATCCTGCCCGTCGCCATTCTCGGCTTCTCGGCAATCTCGGCAGTCCTGCCGGCGGCAGTTGCCAGCATCGGTACAGCAGGTCCGCATGGGCTTTCGGAAATTCTCTATGCCTATACGTCTTCTGCCGGCAACAATGGCTCGGCCTTCGGCGGCCTCTCCGGCAACACGACCTGGTACAATACGACGCTTGGGCTTGCCATGCTGCTTGGTCGTTTCGCTTACGTCATCCCGGTCATGGCCATTGCCGGTTCGCTGGCTGCAAAGGTCCGCGTTCCCGCCTCCAATGGAACATTCCCGACGGATGGGCCGCTGTTCGTTGGTCTGCTGATCGGCATCATCATCATTCTTGGCGGGTTGCAATATTTCCCGGCTCTGGCCCTTGGCCCCATCGTCGAACATTTCGCGATGCTTGCCGGCCAGACGTTCTAAAGGACAAAATTCATGTCACAAAAGCCAGCAAAACCTGGTCTTTTCGATCTCTCCATCATCGGGCCCGCCGCACGGCAGGCTTTCGTAAAGATGGACCCAAGACAGCTCATGCGCACGCCGGTCATCTTCGTGACCGAGGTGGTGGCTGCGATGGTCTCGATCCTGTTTCTGCGCGATCTCGTCACCGGCAATGGCACGGCAGTCTTCTCCGGCCAGATTGCCGCTTGGCTGTGGTTTACGGTTCTCTTCGCCACCTTTGCCGAAGCCGTCGCTGAAGGCAGAGGCCGCGCGCAGGCGGAAAGTCTGAAGCGCGGACGGTCTGATCTCACTGCCCGACGCATTGTTGCTAATGGTCAGGAGGAGGCGGTTCCCGCCACTGCCCTAAAGGTGGGGGACGTCGTCATCGTAGATGCCGGGGAGCTTATCCCCGGCGATGGTGAGGTGATCGAGGGTGTCGCTTCCGTCAACGAAAGTGCTATCACCGGCGAATCCGCTCCTGTCATCCGCGAATCCGGCGGCGACCGCTCAGCCGTGACCGGCGGCACGCAGGTTCTGTCCGACCAGCTCAAAATCCGTATCACCACGCCACAGGGCGCAAGCTTCGTGGACCGCATGATCGCGCTGATCGAAGGTGCAGAACGCCAGAAGACGCCCAATGAGATCGCCCTGTCCATCCTGCTATCTGGCCTGACGTTGGTGTTCCTCATCGTGGTCGTGACGATCTGGGGCCTTGCGGGCTATTCGGGAACGGTTCTCACGGTCACCGTCTTGGCAGCTTTGCTCGTAACCCTCATTCCAACGACAATCGGCGGTCTGCTCTCGGCTATCGGTATTGCCGGTATGGATCGGCTCGTTCGCTTCAATGTCATTGCCACGTCCGGTCGTGCGGTCGAAGCGGCGGGCGATGTCGACACCCTGCTGTTGGACAAGACCGGCACTATAACTTTCGGTAACCGTATGGCATCCGATTTCATTCCGGCACCGGGCGTCACACCGCAGCAATTGGCAGAAGCTGCACTCCTTGCTAGCCTCTCCGATGAGACGCCGGAAGGCCGCTCTATCGCGGCGCTGGCAACGGGTGAGTTCGGCTTGGCAACACCGAAGGCCGTTGCCGATCAAACCATTGCGTTCAGCGCACAGACGCGCCTGTCGGGCATCGACATGGGCACCCATCGCCTGCGCAAAGGCGCAATCGATGCCGTGCTGAAATTCACCGGCATCTCCGACAAGGAAGCCCCGGCCGAATTCATGCAGGCCGTGGACAGTGTTGCAAGGTCAGGCGGTACGCCGCTTGGTGTTGCAGACGGCAATCGCCTGCTTGGCGTCATTCACCTCAAGGACGTCGTCAAACCCGACATCAAGGAACGCTTTGCGGCCCTGCGTGCCATGGGCATCCGCACCGTCATGGTAACAGGCGATAACCCGGTCACTGCCGCTGCAATCGCCTCGGAGGCCGGTGTCGATGACTTCCTGGCCGAGGCAACGCCGGAAGACAAGCTGGCTTATATCCGCCGCGAACAGCAAGGCGGGCGGTTGATCGCCATGTGCGGCGATGGCACCAATGATGCGCCGGCGCTCGCTCAAGCCGATGTCGGCGTGGCCATGCAAAGCGGCACGCAGGCGGCACGCGAAGCCGCCAATATGGTCGATCTCGACTCCAGCCCGACCAAGCTGATCGAGATCGTTGAAATCGGCAAGCAGCTTCTGATGACCCGCGGCTCGCTGACGACGTTTTCCATCGCCAACGATGTCGCCAAATATTTCGCGATCATCCCGGCTTTGTTCGTCACGACCTATCCGGCACTGGCTGCCTTCAACATCATGGGCCTGTCCACGCCGCAATCGGCCATTCTGTCTGCCGTCATCTTCAACGCGCTCATCATCATCGCGCTCATCCCGCTTGCGTTGAAGGGCATTGCTTACCGGCCAACAAGCGCTGCGTCGCTTCTGCGTAGAAATCTCCTGATTTACGGCCTTGGCGGGCTGCTGCTGCCATTTGCCGGAATCAAGATCGTCGACCTCGCCGTTTCGGCCCTGCATCTGGTGTAATCATGTTCAAACTTCTCAGACCCGCATTTGTCTTTCTCGTCCTTTTGACACTCGTAACCGGCGTTGCCTATCCGCTCGCCGTCACCGGCATCGCCCAGGCCGTCATGCCGGACCAGGCCAATGGCACCCTGGTCAAGCGAGGCGAAACCATCATCGGCTCCTCGCTGATCGGCCAGAATTTCACATCGGAACGCTATTTCTGGCCTCGTCCATCCGCAACATCGCCGGACCCTTACAACGCCTCCGCCTCGTCAGGTTCCAATCTGGGCACGACATCGGCCAAGCTGCGCGACCGCGTCGAAGGTGACATCGGACGGTTAAATGCTGTTGGAATCACCGGCGCAGTTCCAGCCGATGCCGTAACCACATCAGGTTCAGGGCTCGACCCCCATGTCACCCCGGAATTTGCCGAAGCGCAGGTTGCGCGGGTGGCACTTGCGCGGCAGCTGCCACCGGAGCAAATTCGTGCGCTGGTTCAAAGCCATACGCAAGACAGGGTGTTTGGAATTGTCGGCGAACCGCGCGTGAATGTGCTAGAGCTTAACCTTGCGCTGGATGCGCACAAGAGCTGATACGGATGCCGACAACCGAGCCCTACGAGACGAACCGTCCCGACCCTGACGCATTGCTTGCCCTGGCGGATAAAGATCGCCGGGGCAAGTTGAAGATTTTTCTGGGCGCAGCACCCGGTGTCGGCAAAACCTATGCGATGCTGAACCGCGCTCAGCGATTGCGTGCCGACGGAACGGAGATCGTCGTCGGGCTGGCAGAGACCCATGGCCGTAGCGAAACCTCGGCCCTTCTGGAAGGGCTGGAAATATTACCTCGCCTGTCGGTCTCCTACCACGGCAAGGAATTGCAGGAATTCGATCTCGATGGCGCGCTGGCCCGAAAGCCTCGCATCATCATCGTGGACGAACTGGCGCATTCCAACCCGGAAGGCTTCCGGCACCCCAAGCGCTATCAGGATATTGACGAGCTCATCGATGCCGGTATCGACGTATGGACGGCGCTCAATATTCAGCATCTGGAAAGCCTGTCGGATCTCGTTGCCCAAATCACCGGCGTCAATGTGCGCGAGAGAATTCCCGATACGGTGCTGAAAAGGGCCGATGAAGTCCTGCTTGTGGACTTGCCGCCCGCAGAGCTGATCACCCGCCTGCAGGACGGCAAGGTCTATCTGCCCGCAAGCGCAAGACGCGCCGCCGATCGTTTCTTTCGGCTTGGAAATCTGACAGCGCTCAGAGAACTGGCGCTGCGGCGCACGGCGGACCGGGTGGACGATCAGATGATCGATTATCTGCGCCAGAACGCCATCGAAGGGCCATGGGCGACGGGGGAGAGGCTTCTCGTCTGCATCGGTGCCGATGATCTGTCCGAAAAAGTCGTTCGCGTTGCCAGCCGCCTTGCCTCGGGCCTCAACGCGCCTTGGCTGGTCGTTAATATTTCCCATTCTGATCGGGAAACCATGAACGACGAAGATTTGCGGCGCATAGACGATACGTTCCGGCTGGCGGAAAAGCTGGGTGCCGAAACGCGGCGCGTCACCGGCAGCGATTTCGTGACCGAAATCATGAAACTCGCCAAGCGCGAACACGCCACACAAATCGTCATCGGATCCCATTGCCGTCAATGGTGGCGAAACCCGCTGCGCACAAGCCTTGCCGATGCGCTGACCCGCGAAACGAGCGGCATTGGCCTTCACCTCGTCACCGCCGATGAAAAGACGTCGCATCGTGCCAAGCCAAAACCGGTCTGGCCGCGCCTCCCGACACTTGCAAAGCCCTTTGGCATCGCATTTTTATGTGTGCTGCCAGCCGCATTGATCGGCGCGCTGATCGACCGCATCGTTTATCTGCCGAATATTTCGCTTCTGTTTCTCATCGCTGTGCTCGGTGCCGCCACCTATGCCGGTTTCGCAGCCGCCTTGATGGCCGCGCTGCTATCTGCGCTCTCCTATAATTTCTTCTTCATTCCGCCGCTCTACACCTTCACCATTGCCTCGCCGCACGAGGTTTTTGCGCTCTTTATCTTTGTGGTCGCAGCGGTTCTCGCGGGTAGCCTCGGCTCGCGCATTCGTGAGCAGGCCAAAACGGCGCGCTCTCGTGCTGCCGCCATGCAGGCGCTTTATGATTTCGCCCGCAAATTGTCCGGCACTGCCGATGTCGATGAAGTCCTGTGGGCCGCCGTTACGCAGCTGCATGCAGGCATCAATCGCAACATCGTACTGCTTCGGCCCAATGGCGATACGCTGGAGACCGCGGCTGCGTGGCCGCCGGATACGGAACTGGGCATTGCCGAGATCGCCGCAGCGCGCTGGGCCAACACGAAAAAGGAACCAGCCGGTGCCGGCACCGGCACGTTGCCCAATTGCCGTTTCCAGTTCAGGCCGCTCACCAGCCCACACGGTGTTGTCGGCGTGTGTGGTTACGAGGTCGGCGAAGAGGCGCTGGATTCCAACGCAGAGCGCATGTTTTCCGCCATCATCGACCAGACGGCGACGGCCATCGACCGCGCACGCCTCTCCTCCGAGAGTGCCGAACAGTCCCTTCGGCTGGAAAGCGAACGTTACCGGGATGCCCTGCTATCCTCCATCTCCCATGATCTGCGCACGCCACTTGCAACGATCACCGGCGCGGTCACCAGTCTTCGCGAACTGGGGGAGCGTATGACGCCGGAAAGCCGCGACGATCTTTTGCAATCCATCGAGGAGGAGGGGGCAAGGCTCAGCCGTTTCGTGGCGAACCTTTTGGATATGACGAGGATTACGACAGGAACGCTGAAAGCCAAGCGTGACTGGGTGGATCTGGCTGACGTGGTGCGCTCGGCAACCGAACGGGCACGGAAATATTTTCCGGCCCAGACCTTCGAAACCGGTATCGCAACCGACCTGCCCTTGATGCGGGGCGACAGCGTTTTACTGGAACAGGTTCTGTTCAATCTTCTCGACAATGCTGCCAAATATGGGGGCGGTGAGCCTGTCAATATTTACGTCCGCAGAGATGGGAAAGAGGTGGCGATCTCCGTTACCGATATGGGCAAGGGCATTCCCGCTGCCGATCTCGACCGCATTTTCGAGAAATTTTACCGGCGTTCAAAATCCGATGGCCGCTCTCCCGGAACCGGCCTTGGGCTTTCCATCGCCCGCGGCTTCGTGGAAGCGCTGGGCGGGCGCATCTATGCCGAAAGTCCCGCGGTCAGAAAGAGAGGCACTCGTATTGTCATGCGTTTTCCGATAGAGGAAAAAGGCCAGATTTCAGGAACATCATGACACTTGCCCGCATTCTTGTCGTTGACGACGAACCCCAGATTCGGCGCTTTCTTCGGCCAGCACTTGCCGCTGCGGGATATGATGTCATCGAGGCCGAAAACGGCGCTGATGCACTGAAAGCCGTGGCGACGGCTGCGCCCGACGTCGTAATCCTCGACTTGGGCCTGCCGGATATGGACGGTAAGGACGTCATCGCCAGTCTGCGCGGCTGGTCTACCATTCCCATCATAATCCTGTCTGCGCGTGACCGGGAGGCGGAAAAAATCGCAGCCCTCGATCTTGGCGCGGACGACTATATCGAAAAGCCTTTCCACATCGGCGAACTGACCGCACGTATCAGAACGGCCATGCGCCACCGTGCAAACGCCAACAAAGACGTTCCGTCACTTGTGAACGCGGATGGCCTTATCATCGATATCGTTCATCGCGTCGTTTCCCGCAGTGGCAAATCCATTCGCCTGACGCCGAAGGAATATGATCTGCTCACGCTTCTTGCCCACCACGCTGGCCGTGTCGTTACCCATCGAACGCTTTTGACATCTGTGTGGGGTCCGGCTCATGAAGAGGACATGCATTATCTGCGCGTCTTCATAGGCCAACTCCGCCAGAAGATCGAACGTGATCCCTCTCAGCCGATAATAGTCCAAACCGAACCGGGTGTAGGATATCGGCTGGTCAGCGATGAAAGCTCAGATCATTAACCCATGTGGGACATGATACGCAAAGCAAGCCGCCTTATCCCACATTAGTGGCGAGCACCTTGGATATTTCACTTGCGAGCTGGTCCTGGGTGTAGGGTTTGCCCAGCCTGCTGATTTCAAGATCCATCCCATCTGGAAGGTCGGCGTAACCGGTCGCGATCAGAATAGGTAGATTTGGAACCAGTTCGCGCGCTTTGCGCGACAGTTCGGCACCGTTCATTCCGGGCATCGAAAAATCTGTCACAAGCAGATCGAACGGTGCGGCGTTTGCCAGTATTTCAAGAGCCTGCTTGCCGGAACTGGCCTCAACGACCTCGTGCCCCAGGTCCTCCAGCATATCGACGGAACTCATGGCGATCAGCGCGTCATCATCGACCATGAGAATTCTCAACTGCCTGTCCGTGGACGATGTCTGAGGAGTTTCAACAGGCATGGCCTGCTGCTTGTCATTGGCTTCATCGTCACTCACGGGAATCCAGAGCTCAGCAGTCGTTCCTTTACCCAAGGTACTTTGAAGGACGAGGGCACCCTTGAGCTGGAGAGCAAGTCCATGGATCATCGACAAGCCGAGACCTGTTCCCTTGCCCAGTTCTTTCGTGGAAAAGAATGGATCGATTGCTTTCTTCAGTGTTTCTGCATCCATACCGGTTCCCGTATCTGTCACTGACAGAACGACGTAGTCACCTGCCGCCAATTCCGGTGTAGAGCGCTGAAGCTTGTCTTCGCGAAGCCCAATGCTGATCGTCCCACCCTCGCGCATCGCGTCACGTGCGTTCACCACGAGGTTGAGGAGGGCAAGCTCGATCTGATTTGCGTCGCCCAATGCAAATGGCAGGTCCGTCCCCAAGCTGCGGTTCAGCGCGATGTTTGAACCGGCGGAGCGTCTGAGAAGATCATCCATGTCTTCAATTAGCCTCAGCATATTCACCGGCTTGACTTGAAGATCCTGTCTACGGGCAAAGGCGAGAAGGCGTTGGGTCAGCGAAGCACCTCTCTTGGCACCTTTCAACGCGCCATCTATCAGGCGCATAGCCTTCTCGTCGTAAGGCACATGTTTTGCCAAAAGCTCCAGATTGCCCATGACGGCCATCAACAGGTTGTTGAAATCGTGGGCAACGCCGCCCGTGAGTTGGCCAATGGCCTCCATCTTCAGAGCTTGGCGGAGCTGCTCTTCGGCCTTTTGCCGTTGCTCGACTTCTGCCATGACCTTTTCATGGGCCTGAAGAAGCTCTGCAGTCCGTTCGGCGACACGCAGCTCCAAGGTTTCATTTTCAAGCCGTTGCTTTTCGGCTGCTTCCTTTCGCGCGGTGATATCTGCCGAGACACCGACCATCTTGATGGCCACGCCGCGTCGGTCACGATAAAGCTGAGCTTTGATTTCTGCCCAATGTACGGACCTGTCCGGCCACACGATCCGGTATTCGATGGAGTATTCTTTGCCGTTCTCGATCGTATCGGCGACTGCGGCGCGCATACGTTCGCGATCATCCGGGTGAACGCTTTCGAGAAGATCCTCGTATTCGAACCGCGCTTCGGGAGGATAACCGAAAATGGACTTGCATGTATCTGAGCAGACCAATGTCTTTGAGGCCAGATCGAGCTCCCAGGATCCCAGCCGGCCTGCGCTCAGTGCCGTCTGAAGCCAGAGTTCGCTATCGGCAAGAGCCCCGATTTGGGATCTCGCGTCGAACTGGCGCAACCGGTTTCTGAAGGCGGTTCGCGAAACGCTGATGAAGGTCGTCGCATGGAACGGGCGCTCCACGAAGCTGACGTTCCCCAAAATTTCTGACAATCGCAACGCGGCCGGGTTGCGTTCAGGCCCGCCTCCGCGATGCGTCAAAACGATAAACGGCAGATCCGACCAAGCGGGTTGGTTACCGATCCAGTCCGACAAAGGCCGCAAGTCTGTGGAGCGCAAGGTCTCTTCCGTGACGACCACGAATGCAACGTCGTCATCGAGCGCTGACACCATGCCTGAGATCGTCTCGACAGATTTGGAATGAATTCCGGCTTCCGTGAGAAGCGACGCTGCAATTTGCGCATCCCGACCGGTCGGTGCATAGACAAGTGCCAAATGGCAGGGATCAAAAATTTTCGAGACCCCCCTCATTGGCAGGTGAAGGCAGACTGTCAGGCATCAGAACGGGGACGCCTCGCAAAACACCTTGAAATGCGGAAATCGGCTCTCCCAAGGTCAGACCATTTTGGTTGATCTTATATTCGCGAATGGTGTCTTCATGCATGCCGGTTCGTTTCTTTATGACGGAAACGGCTCTTCTCACGCGACCGACCGCCTCAAAATAACGCAGCAAAATAACGGTGTCTGCGAGATAGGTGACGTCAACCGGCGATTTCATATCCCCAACGAGCCCATGCTGGGCAACCGTGAGAAACGTGTTGGCACCTTGTCTGTTCAAGAATTGCAGCAGTTCGTGCATGTGGAGAATAAGTGCGTTTTCTTCCGGCATGGCGGCCTGATAGCCGTTGATGCTATCGATCAGGACCGTTTTGACGTTTTCTGTCGTAACCCGATCTCTGACACGTTGGGCAAACTCCCCCGGTGAAAGCTCTGCCGCATCGACTTGCTCGATGTGCAACGCACCCTCATCCTGCATTTTCTGAAGATCGATGCCCATCTGCTTCATGCGTTCGAAAAGCAGACCGAGCTCTTCGTCAAAAATGAAGACCGCCGCTTTTTCCCCACGCTTGATGGCAGCAACAATGAATTGAAAACCGAAGGTGGATTTACCCGTCCCCGCAGGACCGATCAATAGGGTGCTCGAGCCGCGACTGACGCCTCCACCGAGCAATCCGTCAAGGCGGTCAATACCACTGCTCAGCATATCGCGTTTAAATGATGTCTTGTGCTCGATCGCCCTCAGACGTGGAAACACGGCCACGCCACCGGTGCGGATGACGAAATCATGATATCCACCACGGTAGGCTTGCCCCCGATATTTCAGGATTCTGACACGGCGACGCTCCGATCCGTAATTGGGAGACAATTCCTCTAGGTGGATAACCCCGTGGACGACGCTGTGAACGGTCTTGTCCAGAACATCAGCCGTCAGGTCATCGAGCAGCAGAACGGTCGCGCCAGATTTCGAGAAATAGTGCTTCAACGCCAGTATCTGCCGACGATATCGCAAGGAACTCTGCGCCAGAAGTCGAATTTCCGACAGGCTGTCTATCACAACGCGGTCCGGCTTGACCCTCTCGAAGGCGCTAAAGATCAGCTTCGTCGTCTCGCCGAGCTCAAGATCGGAAGAATAGAGAAGGCTCTGTTGCTGGTCAGCATCAAGCAGGCTTTCAGGCGGTACAAGCTCGAATATCTCGATATTGTCATTCAAAGTCATGTTGTGAGATGCAGCGCTGTCGCGCAATTCCGATTCAGATTCCGACAGGCTGACATACAGGCACCGCTCGCCATTGACCGCGCCCTCTATCAAAAACTGGAGAGAAATAGTTGTTTTGCCGGTACCGGGAGATCCCTCAAGCAAAAACACGTGACGCCGAGATAGACCTCCAGATAAAATATCATCCAGTCCTTCGACGCCCGTCATTGCCTTACTATTGATATCTCTCATGGTCGTTCCTGTTTTCCGTCGTCATTAATGACTTTATCATCCGCAATAAAGATCGATAGGTTTTATATTATCGATTACGAAATGTTCGTCGTAGCGGTTCAGTTCCAATCGTTCATGGGGAAGGCAGGAAGTTCGTCGTGCAATACGAGCGCGTAATCCTGCATGCCTGCGGTCGATTTAAAACGTAGAGCGCGCGCACGCCAAATCTTGTTAACCCTTCGTTAGCTATGACGTTAAAGTTTTAGTCAAATTCTAATGGAATTGCGGAACGGGTCTTATCTTTGTGCCATTCTTAGTCAAAACCGCAATCAGACGAGCAGTCGTAAATGCGTTTTGGAAATTCAATGGCCCACTCGGCCACCTCGAGTGTATAAGGTGTGGAGTTAACTTATGTCGAAGACCCTGAAATCAATGGCAGTCGCAGCCCTCGCTTCTATCGCGGCATCCCCCGTGCTGGCAGCTGATATGGCGAACTACGAGGCTCCTCCCGCTTACAATGAGGCACCAAGCACCTCGTGGACAGGTGCATATGTCGGTGGTCACATCGGTGCGGCCATGCCAAGTGCCAATCCGTTCAAAGGCGGTAAGGGTTTGGCCCTCGGTGCCCAGGGTGGCTATGACTACGATCTCGGGTCAGCCGTCGTTGGCGGTGAAGTCGAAGGAACCTATCTGGGTGATGCCAAGCAGAAGGTTCCAAACGGCAACCTGCGTGAACGCTGGCGCGCTGCCGCCAAGGTCAGAGCCGGCGTCAAGCTGGACGACACGCTCGTCTACGGTACTGCCGGTTTGACCGTGACGAGCCTGCGTGACGGTGCCAATGTGACCGGACCGGATGGCATGAAAGAAGGCTACCTGCTCGGTGCCGGTGCGGAACACCGCTTCACGCCGCAAATCTCTGCGAAGGTTGAATACAACTACGTTGCGACGGACGATGTACGCACCTTTTCCAATGGTGTCGCATCCCACACGGATTTGAGCGATCATGTCGTCAAGGGCGGCGTCAACTACCGCTTCTAAGATCATTGAAGGGCGGCGGATTGAATAGTCCGCCGCCCATCGTTTTCTTATTTTCGTCCAGATACCACGATGCGGAAACCGTTGCCGCGCCAGAATCCATCGGGCTCCAGACTGCCGCGATAGGTGCAGCAGGCTTTTTGCTTGCCGCTCGAAAAACAACCGCCGCGCAGCACGCGCCGAATGGAGGGTGCCGCATCAAGCGCCTCGCGGCCATCTTCCGAATAGGGATATCGGAAATCGGGCGTTGCCATGTCGTCCCCCCAAAGCGTCGTGCACCATTCCCAGACCTGACCGACCATATCGTAGCAGCCGTAGGGAGAACGCCCCTTGGGAAACAGGCCGACGGCAGAGGTGGTGTTAAACCCTGATTCTTCGGAGTTGGCGGCATCGTCTATCCACGCCTGTCCCCAAGGGTACACAATCCTATTCGCACCCATATCCGGCTGGTCACCACGCGCCGCCCGCTCCCATTCCGGCTCCGTGGGCAGGCGGACATATTCGTCTGCCGTGATACGGCCCTCTGCCTGCCAGCGATCCGTCAGCCACTGGCAATAGGCGCGCGTATCGTGCCAGGTCAGATCGGTGGCAGGTGCATTGCGCCGGTTTTCGGCAAAGCCATCCGGGCTGCGCCACAACCGCCCGGTCTCGCGAACAAACGCGCCATAGGCACCATTCGTGACTGGGTACATGCCGATGCGAAAGGCATCCACGGTGACGGTATGCGGTGGCGCGGAATTCACATGCGTATCGGATCCGAAGGTGAATTGTCCGCCCGCAACATCTGTCAACACATCGAGCGTGCGGGGATCGCCCCACCGGGACAGAATGCGCCCTGCAACTTCACGCTCCGGTGCGGCGAGCCGTCCCTTGCTGACGATCTCCAGCAGATGCCCGGCGATAGCGGTGCGCAAGGGTCCGGTATCTGCCACCAGATCGGCGGCCAGCAAAGCGCCCCTCAGAACCTGGTCGCCCTCGCCTTCTATCAGGGCTTCGATCAAGGCATTAGCGGCATCGGTGCCGGAGAGACGTGCTGCAATACTGGTGATAACCGGTGTCCAGAGAGCTGGCATCTTGCGAAAATGCGCAACCGCCACGTCCACCGGCTTGGAGGCGAGATGCACGGCGGCCAGCAGTTGGCGAACGCGGGTGATGGGCATGATGGTTGGATCATCGACCTCGGCCGTCAGCGCATCGAAAGCCAGACCGCAAAACAGTTCGCTCGTCTGCGCATCCCCGGAAATCTTTGCAAGCCAGCGGTCGGTGATCGCCTCGGCGCTGTCACCGGCATCTTCCCCATGCATGGCCATGACGAACTGTGCCGGATTGGCTGCGGCATGGCCAAGCGCCACGCCCGTCGCATCGAGATCGAGGCCAGCCAGTCGTGCGGCGGTTTCCCGACGTTGGCTTTTCAGAAGGGGCAACAGATCGTAGCGTACATAACCCGCCGGAAGTGGCCAGCTCTTGACGACCGAAACCTCTCCAAGGACCAGCAGTTTCAGGTCCGGGTGGCGGCTCTGGAATGCCAGCGCATCGGCCAGCCATTGCGGCCCGGCATCACCGGCGGCCTCGATGCCGTCGAGGATCAGCAAAATCCCGTGGCCGGCATAAGCGGGGTCCAGCGACAGTGCGTGTTCACCATCCGGGAGTGCGGCTTCAATCAAGGAACTGAACGTGCTTGAAGGCCCGACCGTGAGATAAAGCGGCAGCACGCCCTCCAGCGTCCACTCCTCATCCTGCACTGCGCCGAGATCGTTGCGCGCGACGGGGCGAGGTGACGGTGTCCCTTGCATGAGCGAAACCGCCAGATGCCGCGCAAATGTAGTCTTGCCGCTTCCGGTTTCACCCGTCAGCATGACAGCCGAATGGTCGCGCACCATTTCAAGCGCTGTGAAATAGACGGCTGGTTCCGGCTCCGCCTGATCGGTCAGCTTGCGCAGGCCCTTTGCGGCCTTGTCCTCGAAGGTGAAGTTGACAAGCAGCGGAATATAGCCGGTCACCAGATCGATGATGGAGCCGTCAGGAAGTGCAAAAAGCGGTGCCGTTGCGAATGCGCGCGCTTGCGAAAGCGGGCTGTCCACCGTATCTCTATCGTCATGGGTCATGGAAAAAGCTTTGCCACATCGGGATTGTGAAATCTCTGGATTTCGATGGCATAACCGGCTGGATCTTCAAAGAAGAAATGCTCGCAGAAATTACCGCGCAGCATTTCCGACTGACCGGCGACGCCTGCTTCTTTGATCCGCTTGTGCCAGCCTTCCACATCCTGCGAGACGATGGTCAAAAGCACGGCGCTTTTTTCCTGATGTTTCAAGTGGCCGCGATTGCCATCGACAATGCCGAAATAGCAGTTTTCGGCAATGCGATAGATGCGCGCCAGCCCCTGATCCAGCACCAGTTCGAAGCCCAGCACGTTTTCATAAAACGGCACCACGGCGTGAATATCGTCGTAATAGAAGAAGGTGATCGAGTGGTCTTTTTTCATCGTGTGTATCCTCGTGTTCAGGCGATCGTCAGCGTACCCTTGTGATCGATCGAGAGCCCCGCAATATCCTTGCGCGCCGCGAAAACATCGACCGGGTGCAACAGATAGAGCCAGGGCGGATTGGCGTTGAGATGGGTGAGGCAGGCCGCATAAGCCTGTTCCCGCGCGTCCGGCTCGACCGCCGCATTGGCCGCAGCAATCAGCCGCTCGGCTTCGGCATCATCATAGCCCTGCCACCACACGGCTTTGGTCACGCTTGAAATCTTGTCGTTGAGAATACGATAGGTGCTGTGCGGCGACGAATCGAAAATCGCCATATCGCCCATCTCCTTGCGCCCGATCTGGCGTGCATATTCGGGACGGTCGGTTTCGACCTCGATCTCCACCTCAAACCCGACAGCTTCCAGCGCCTTGGCCACGAAGTCGCTAATCTCAGGCGCGCGCTCCGGCATGAAGGTGGGCGTTCGAAGGGTTATCTTGCGGTCTCCATCCAGGTCGGCCAGCAGGGCGCGTGCCTTGTCTGGATCATAGGCGATGGGCGATAGCCCGGCCGTTGCCATGCCCAGGTGAAACGGGCTGACGATGCTGGCCGATGGAACTGCCAGATCAGCGAATATCTCGCGGCACAGCGCCGCAGTATCGACGGCATGATTGGCGGCCAGCCGTACCTGCGGAGAGCGGAAAATGCCCTTGCTGCAATTGAGATAATACATGACCGACAGCGTGTTGACGGCCTTGCCCCACTGGAAGGCTGCATCGAACACCAGCTTGTCCTCGACACGCTCCATATTGAGCGCGGCATCGACATCGCCGGATTTCAGCAATGCGTATCGTGCGTCCGCAGATGGTTCGCACAGGGCGATGACGCGCTGCGGCTCACCATTGCCGGATACCCGCTCCAACTCTGTGCGGACTTTGGGTTCAAAACTCAGAACACGAAACGGTCCTGTGCCGAGAACCGGCGTTCCATCCGCTGCAAAACGGCAGATGTAGAATTCGGAAAATATGTCGAGAATATCGGCAATCGGATGCGGATTGCGCACGATAATAGCCGTGTCCCCATCCGGCACAATTTCGGCATCGGCCAGATAGCGCGCATAGGACCATTTCATGCCGAACGTATCGACAGCGTCCATGATGCCATCGATGAAGTCGGTGATATCGGATGCGGTGCACGGTTTGCCATCGTGAAACGTCGCACGATCGCGAATGGTGAACCGCCATTCCCGGCCATCCGGGCTGTGCGTCCATGTCGAGAACAGGGCAGGCTGAACGTGCCCGTCGTTCCATTTCAAAAGCGGTTCGAACACCAGATTTTTCAGCGTCAGAACGCTGGTATCGTCCGTCACCCGCGTTGGCGGCAGGAAATCGACTTTTTCGAGGGCAAGGGTCAAAATGGACATGGCTGACCTCAGTCGAGTTCGTTGCGGCGGCGCGGATTGAACCAGTCCGCAAGGGAATCACCAATCAGGTTGAAGGAGAGCACGGCAAGCAGGATCGCCATGCCGGGTGCAAGCGCCACCCATGCGGCACTGCGCACATATTGAAGATTGGCCGAGACATCGGCACCCCACTCCGCCATGGGCGGCTGGGCACCAAGACCCAGGAACCCAAGGCTTGCCGTTTGCAGGATGGCACTGCCGAGCGCCAGTGTGGATTGCACCAGCAGCGGCCCCAGTCCGTTGACGAAAATGTAGCGGAAGAGGATGCGCGGCGTGGGCAGGCCAAGCGAAACCGCAGCCTCCACATAAGGTTTGACGGAAATGCTGAGCGCCTGGCTGCGGGCAACACGGGCAAATTGCGGGGCAAGCGTGATGGCAACAGCCAGCATCGCATTTTCAAGACTGGGGCCGAAGGCCGCGGCCAGCGCGATGGCCAGCACAAGCGCCGGGAAGGCAAGGATGGCATCGACTATGCGCATGGCAATGCTATCGAACCAGCCACCGAGGAAACCCGCCAGCATGCCGATTGTGACACCGACGGCAAAGGCGATGGCGACGACACCGACGCCGATGGCCAATGTGGCCCGACCGCCATACATGATGCGCGTAAAAATATCGCGCCCGAAGGCATCCGTACCAAGCCAGTGTTCAAAGCTCGGTGCGGCCAGCTTGTGCAGCACATCCAGCTTGGTTGGCGAATAGGGCGAAATCATCGGCCCGAACACGATGACGGCGACCAGCAACAGCAGGATGATGCACCCCGCAAGAGCGAGCGTGTTTTTGCGCAGAAAGGTGAAAAGCTCTGACATCCGGCTCACTTCATTTTCTTGCGGACGCGCGGGTCCAGAACGCCGTAGAGAACATCGACCACGATGGAGGTGAACACGAACAGCAGCGCAAACACCAGCGTCGTGCCCTGAATGACGGGATAATCCCGGTTCTTGATCGCCTCGAACATGTAACGGCCAATGCCGGGCCATGCGAAAATTGTTTCTGTCAGGATCGCACCGCCCAGCATTTCCGCGAATTTCAGACCGATGACGGTGATGGCCGGCAGCAGCGAATTGCGCAATCCGTGACCTAGAATGACATCGGCCCTTCGCAAACCTTTGGCTTTGGCAGTGCGGATGAAGTCCTCGCCCATCACCTCCAGCATGGTATTGCGCACGAAGCGGCCAAGCGTGGCACCGAGAAACGCTGCCAGAACAGCGGTTGGCAGAATGAGGTGCTGCAAGGCGCTCCAGGCGGCGGCCCAGTTGCCGGTGATGATGCCATCGAGAATGGCAAATCCTGTCACTGATTCGGCGATGATGAAGGAGCTCATGCGGCCCGAAACCGGCAGCCAGCCGAGATAGGTGCCGAAGATCAGTTGCAGGATCAACGCCAGCAGAAAGGCTGGCATGGACACCCCCACCAGCGAAACGACGCGGGTGATATGGTCGAAGGTGGAGTTGGGTCTGGTGGCGGATAAAACGCCAATGGGAATGCCGATGATGATGGCGACGATGACCGCCAAAACAGAAAGCTCGATCGTGGCAGGCAGGCGTGTGAGTATCTCATGGGCAACCGGCTGTCCGGTTTTCAAAGATATCCCGAAATCGCCCTGCAACAGGCCGGTGACGTGGTTGAAGAACTGAACGGGAAACGCCTGATCGAGATCCAGTTGCGCCCGCAAGGCATCGATCTGGTCCTGCGTTGCACCGGGGCCAAGCAGGGTGACAGCCGGGTCTCCGGGTATTAGCCGCACCAGCGAAAACACGATGACCAGCACGATGCACATGACGGGTATCAGGGCGATTAACCGTCGCAGAATAAAACTCGCCATTCCCTGCCTACTCATAACATCGAAAAATGATCTGCCACGGTTTCCCGTTGCAGATCGGATTGACGGGCGCGCAAGGCTGCGGGCCCGGAAAACCTTACTTCTTGGAAACGCCCCAATATTCATTGAGCGGCGGTGCGCTGTTGACGACGAGACCTTCGACATTGGCGCGCTGGAAGACGATCAGCTTGGGGCTGAAGAGATAGACGCCGGGGACGCGCTTGACGATTTCTTCCTGCACCTGATGATAGAGCGCCGTACGGGCCGGAACATCCACAGTCTGCTGGGCCTTGAGGATCAGATCGTCCAGAGCCTTGTCTTCAGGCATGCGGAACGTCATGGCCGAATTGGCAAGCGACGACAGATAGCCGATGGTAATATGCGCATCCGGATCATTGTACCAGGGTTGACGACCGTCAAGCGCGGCATCGAACTGGCCTGCGGTCTGAAGAGCGCGGTAGGCAGGGAACTCGGTCTGTTCGATGGTGGCGTTGATGCCGATATCGGCCAGATTGGCCTGCACATAGGTGGCAACGGCTGCCCAGAGCGGGCCCTGGAAGCTGTAGAGCTTCAACTGGATCGTGGATGGATCGACACCGGCTTCCTTCAGAAGCTTCTTCGATGCTTCAGGATCGTAATTCGGGGCCAGATCCTTGATCTTTGGATCGAACGCCCAGCTATTGGTCGTTAAAGGTCCATAGACGCGCTCGGCCGTGCCACCGAAAACGCCGTTCAGCAGACCGTTATAATCGATAGCGTGGGCCACGGCCTGACGGACGCGGAGATCCGCAAACGGGCCGTCCTTCTTGCTGTTGTTGAATTCAAGCTGGCGAATGATCTGACTGGAGACTTCCAGAATCTTGACGTCAGGGTTGGACTTCAACGCGGCAATATCTTCAGCGGCGATGGAGGAAAGCTGGCCCTGCTGCTGGACGACATCGACGCCGCCGCTTTCAAGCTCCAGACGACGCGTCGAGGCTTCCGGAATGACGCGGTAGATGATGCGCGACAGCTTGGGCGCACCACGGAAATAATCCGGGTTGGCTTCGAGCACCACATTGGTATCAGCCTGCGCGCTCTTGAAGACGAAGGGGCCGGTGCCGACAGGGTTGGCCGCAAATTTATCGCCAAACTTTTCCACGGCGGCCGGGCTGACGATGGCCGATTGCGGCTGCGCCAGAATAGACAGGAACGCCGGATAGGGTTCGGTCAGGCTGATCTTGACTTCGGTCGGAGATACAACAGCGATGTCCTTGATCAGGCCGAAAGTTGCCTTGACGTAGGAATTTGTCGCCTTGGTGCGCTCAAGCGAGAACTTCACGGCGGCAGCATCGAAAGGCGTACCATCCTGAAACTTGACGCCTTCGCGAATTTTGAAGTCGAATTCCTTGCCATCCGCTGACACAGTCCAGCTGGATGCAAGGCGACCTTCTAGTTCGTTAAAGTCCGGAGCAGTCCAGGCCACAAGCGTATCAAAAACATTGAGAATGATCTCGCTGCCAACAGGCTCGGCCTTGTTGGTGCCGGGTTCCAGGCTGACGGGATCGGATGGCACGGCAATGACGAGTGTCTTCAACGGGTCATTGCTCTGCGCGTTCGCCGCACCTGCAAACAGCGGCAGGGCCACGAAGGCTGCGGCTGCTAGTCCTTTAAAGAGTTTCATGGGCAAGACCCTTTCGCGGTCTGATCGAGGCATTTATCGCCTCTCTTCGGCTGCATGCTGTCGGTTTAATCGCGGCTCTCGCCTCTGATATTCCACGAAATATATCATCGCTTTTTGTGCTGTAAAGAACATCTGCAAGCTATTTAAACAAATAGGCAATATGGCTCATTTATTGTGCAAAAGAGAAAATATTATACTGTCCCAAACGTCAATCGAGCAAAATCTGATCATCACATCGGCTCAGGCCGGATCGGCACCAATCACGACTGGGCGCTTTGGATCGCTGACCCATGCGGACCATGATCCGGGATACATGGCCGCATCTATGCCGATAGAGGCCAGCGCCAGAACGGTGTGCGCCGCGGACATTCCAGCCCCGCAATAGACACCGACCGGCCTGCTGCCATCGGCACCCAGCACCCGGTACATTTCCCGCAACGTCGCATCATCGGTGAAATTTCCGTAATCCGTCACATTGTCTGGTGCCGGCGCGCTCAACGCATGGGGAATGTGACCACGCGGCGGCTGGCCGGGTGCCACCTGTCCGCCAATATAGTTGGGCCTGATCCGCGCATCGAGAAGAACGCCCTCGGTCGCCATTTTCAAGGCGGCGTCAGCACCCAGTTCGGCCATGTGCCCGGGAGAAAGAACGATGTCGCTCGGCGTCACCGCCGTCTCTTGCTCAGTGACCGGCATATGGGCAGCCACCCAGGCCGGAAACCCGCCATCCAGAACCCGGACATCCGGCAATCCCGCCCATCGCAACACCCACCACGCCCGTGCAGCCGTCATGCTGCGGTCAGCATCGTAAACGACGATGGTGCTTTCAGGTCGCAGCCCCCAGGCGCGTGCCTTGTGCTGCAACTGCGCGATATCAGGCAATGGCCTTTGTCCGCCCTCGAAGCTCGCCGGGGACTGGAAATCGGTGTAGGCCTGGGTATCGACCGCGCCTTTTATCCTCAGTCCCTTGAACGAATCCTGGCCGGTGTAGGGATTGATGGAGTGCACGGCGATGATCGTGACATCGGTACCGGACGACAGCATCTCCTGCAACTGCACCGGCGTCAGCAGAACCGATATGCGCGTGGTATCAGACATCGTGGTCTCCGAATGGGTTGGCTGATAAGGTCGATCGTCTCTCATCATGATAAGGTTATCCATCGTGCAGACGATGACAAGAGATAAATATCTCACATGATATTCCACGAGATATTTTTGTTGACATCTGCCGGTTCGCACTGTGCAATACCAGTCGGTGAAGCATTGCACGATCCGGAGTATGGAAGTTTGACAGTTCTTTCCGTCGAAAATCTGACAACCGCCTTCCGCCGCAACGGCATCTGGAACGCCGTGGTCAACGATGTGAGTTTCAGCATCGATGCCGGTGAGACGGTGGCTATCGTCGGCGAGTCCGGTTCCGGCAAGAGCGTGACGGCGATGTCGATCATGCGGCTGCTACCGGAGCGCACATCCCGCGTCACCGGCACGGTAAAGCTGGGAGACACGGATATTCTGTCCCTGCCGGAGCGGCAGATGCAGGACATTCGCGGCAATGACATTACCATGATTTTTCAGGAGCCGATGACGTCGCTGAACCCCGTTCTGTCGGTGGGCCGGCAGATTGCCGAAGCCATCATCCGGCATCGCGGACTGTCGAAGGCACAGGCGCGCAGCGAAACCGTGAAGCTGCTGGAGAGAGTGCGCATCCCCGCCGCATCCAGCCGTTTCGACGAATATCCGCACCAGCTTTCCGGCGGCATGCTTCAGCGCATCATGATTGCCATGGCACTGGCCTGCCGCCCGAAACTGCTGATCGCGGACGAACCGACCACGGCACTCGACGTCACGGTCCAGGCCGAAATCCTGCAACTCATCAAATCCTTGCAGGATGAAGACAACATGGCCGTGCTGTTCATCACACATGACATGGGCGTGGTGGCCGAGATTGCCGACCGGACCGTGGTCATGTTTCGCTCGCGCGCGCTCGAAACCGGAAAAACCGAACAGATATTCGCAAATCCTATCAATATATATACGAAGGCCCTTCTGTCCGCTGTTCCACGGCTGGGGTCGATGCAGGGCAAGGATTTTCCGGCAACATTCAAGCTGACCGATACGGATACGGGCGTGGCTTCCACCGAGCGCGAGATTTCGGGAACGGTTGAGGCCAACAAGCCGCCGATCCTCGAAGTACGCAATCTCGTCACCCGTTTCGACATCAAATCAGGCCTTCTCGGCCGCGTGAGTGGTCGCGTTCATGCCGTGGAGAATATCTCCTTCGATCTGCATAAGGGTGAAACCCTGTCGCTGGTGGGCGAATCGGGTTGCGGAAAATCCACCACCGGACGCTCGGTCCTGCGGCTAATCGAACCCGTCAGCGGCTCCATCCGCATCAACGGCAACGACATCGGCGCACTCGATCCTGCACAGTTGTCCAGGCAGCGCCAGCATATGCAGATGATCTTTCAGGATCCGTTCTCCAGCCTCAACCCGCGCATGCGTGTGGGTGAGGCCATCATGGAGCCACTGGTCTCGCACGGTCTGGCGTCGGCGAAAGAGGCCCGCGACAGGGCGACGGACCTGCTGGTACGTGTCGGCTTGCAGGCCGATATGGCCCGGCGTTTTCCGCATGAATTCTCAGGCGGACAGCGCCAGCGCATCAGCATCGCACGCGCGCTGACGCTCAATCCCGGTCTCATCGTGGCTGACGAAGCCGTGTCCGCGCTGGATGTCTCGATCAAGGCGCAGGTCGTCAACCTGATGATGGAGCTTCAGGAACAGCTGAAAATCGCCTACCTCTTCATCAGCCATGACATGGCTGTGGTGGAGCGCGTCAGCCACCGGGTGGCGGTGATGTATCTGGGTGAGATCGTTGAAATCGGCACGCGTGCGCAGATATTCGGCAATCCGCAACATGCTTATACGCGAAGGCTTCTCAGCGCGGTTCCAATCGCAGACCCTGCAAGACGCCATCTGCGCAAGGTGGCGGAAGGCGGAGAGATCGGCAGCGCTGTGCGTCCGGTCGATTACGTGCCGGTGGCAGCACGCTATGCGGAGCCTACACCCGGTCATCTCGTCAAGGTCGCTTGAAAGGTGTGCGTATGCCGCCCGAATTGCGTTTAAACGAGGCCTTAAAGCGTCAGGCCGCCTTGCCCGGTCGCGATCAGCGCGCCCAGAAGGCCAGCGCGTGTGTTTTCGTTGTGCTTGACAATGACCTGCTGCGCCATGTCGGCATCCCGCTTGCGCAAGGCCGCGACGATGCGGTGATGATCGACATTGGTTTCCGGATTGATGTCGCGCACGCGTGCGCCCATGTAGAACAGCCGCGCGCATTCCTCCAGATGGCTCATCACCAGCGAATAAAGGCGCGGATTGCGAGAGCCGCGCGCAATGGCGGAATGGAACTCCTGATTGGAATCCACGAAGGTTTTCGTGCTGATTTCCTCGCCGATTACATAGGTGACATCCGCCAGTTGATCGAGCGCGTCCAGTTCGTCATCGCTCAGGTTTTTGGCAGCAAGAGCCGCCGCGGTGCCTTCCAGCATGCCGCGAATGGCGAAGAGGTCGTTCATGTCCTTCACGGTCACGGGCGTGACGCGGTAGCCCCGTCGCGGATAGGCCTCCATGAAACCCTCGACGCAAAGCCGCGCAAGCGCTTCTCGCACCGGCGTCTTGCTGACGGAAAGCTGCTCGGCAAGCTCCGGTTCGGACACATCCATGCCCGGTGCCAGTTCTCCGGTGATGATCCGTTCACGCAAAACGGCATAGGCTTTTTCGGTAAGAGACTTGCTCCGCTTATCGCCCGACACGTCCGCTTTGTTCAAAGTCACTCTCCAGTTTCGCATAGACGCGCCGCACTTAAGCAGGTCGTCGCCAGCATAGGTCAGTCGTCGCGTCATTGCCATGCACGCATTCTGCCATGATTTCATCACCAACAGAACTTTGACAACCGGCGACGCACTGATATACTACGTAATATATTTTAGAGATACAATCCTCGCACACGCCCACTCCGCAGGTATCGTCTTGTCCGAAATTCTCGTCATCAATCCCAACAGTTCCGTTTCCGTCACGCGCTCCATGGAAGCTTGCCTGGGCCTCGTGCGCGCGGCCACGCGTCATGACATCCGCTGCACGGAGCTTGCCAAATCACCCGCCGGCATCGAGACGGATGCGCATGTTGCCCAGGTCATTCCCAACATCATCGAAGCCGTTGCCGACGCTTCTGCCGATGCCTTCGTGCTCGCCTGTTTCTCGGACCCCGGCATTGCGACGGTTCGAAAAACCACGACGCGCCCGGTCGTCGGCATTGCCGAAGCCGCCTATCTGGCAGCGCTTGGCCTTGGAGAGCGCTTCGGCATCATCTCGCTTGGCCAATCCTCCATCGACCGGCACCTGCGATATCTGAAGCATCTGGGCTTCGAAGGTCGTCTGGCCGGCGACCGCTCCATCGACAAAACGGTGGTCGAACTGATGGCGGGAGACGTCGTCGAAACCGTCTCGCGCACCGCCAAGCTGCTGCGCGATGAGGATGGTGCCGATGTGATCATTCTCGGCTGCGCCGGCCTTGGCGGATATCGCCGCGCGCTCGAGGAAACACTAGGTCTAACCGTCATCGATCCGGTTCAGGCCGGTGTGGCGCTGGCCTGCACGACACTGGATCTGCACTATGGAAGGCAAGCGTCATGAGCTATGATATCGTGATAACCGGCACTGTCGTTCTGCCGGATGGTCCGCTGGAAAACGGCTGGATTGCCATAAAGGACCGCAAGATTGCCGCCATCGGCACCGGTGACGTGCCTGATGCAACCGAGCGCTTCGATGCCGGAGAAGACCTGATCATTCCCGGTGTCATCGATGGGCAAACCCATGCCTGTAGCTATGGCGGTCTTCCTGGCATCGGCTCGACAACACGCTCGGCGGTCGCTGGTGGCATCACCACCATCGTGGATATGCCCTATGACAATCCCGATCCGCTGAACACGGTTGCGAGACTGGATGCCAAGATTGCCGCGATCGAAGAGCACGCCCATTGCAACGTGGCACTTTACGCCACAGTCATGCCGGACCAGTCGACGAAGGACATCGACGGCCTTATTGCCGGTGGTGTGGTGGCGTTCAAGATCTCGACCTTCGAAAGCAGCCCGACGCGCTTTCCCCGCATTTCCTCCAACCAGACGCTGGATATCTTTTCCGCACTGGCAGATACGGATATTCCGCTTGGCGTGCACAATGAAGATCAGGAAATCGTTCGCGCCCACATCGCCGCCGCCAAGGCTGCCGGTCGCGATGGCATTGAGGCACATTCCGCCAGCAGACCACCAGCGGCCGAAATGGCGGCAACGGCGCAGTTTCTGGAACTCGGTGCCGCCGCAGGCGCACATGCGCATATCGTCCACCTGACGACGACACGTGGCTTCGACATTGTCGAAAACTACCTGCTGGACGGTTTCCGTGCCACGGGTGAACTGTGCGTGCACTATCTGTGGCTGGACCCGGAAATCGATGGCCCCGAACTCGGTGCAAAAATGAAGGTGAACCCGCCCATCCGCCCCGGCCAGATCGAGGCGCTGTGGGAAGATGTGGCCAATGGCCGGGTGGCCTTCGTCAGTTCAGACCATTCCAGCTGGCCCGTCGACAACAAATTCACGCCGTCCATTTTCGAGGCCGGTGCCGGTGTGCCGGGCCTCGAAACCCTGCTTCCGGCATTCTACACGGGTGCGGAACTCCGTGGTTACGATGCCGCGACGATGACGGTGGAGCAACTGTGCGAAAGGCCTGCCAAATTCTTCGGCCTATGGCCCGAAAAAGGCGCATTGCGCGTGGGTTCGGACGCCGATATCGCAATCCTCAAGGCGGAACCGCAAATATGGGATTCGTCCAAGGCGCATGATGAACTGTGCTGGAGCCCGTTTGACGGACGTGAATTTTCGGTTCGCGTGGTCCGCACCTATGTCGGTGGCAAGCTAGCCTGGGATGGTGCCGCCATCGTCAATGCAGCCGGTGACGGAAAATATGCCGCACGCGGCACATCCAGCTGGTTTGAAAATTAAAGGAGAACGACATGCCATTGATCAACAACCAGACGTCAGGTGTTTTCGTCATTGCCTGCACACCCTTCACCGAAAGCGGCGCAATTGATGTCGCCAGCGTCGATAGCATGGTGGATTTCTACTACGGCAAGGGTGCGGACGGCCTTACGATCCTTGGCATGATGGGCGAAGCGCCAAAACTGACACAGGCCGAATCCATTGCCATCACCCGCCAGACACTGGCGCGTTCCGCAGATAAGCCCGTCGTCGTCGGCGTCTCGGCACCGGGTCTTGCAGCCATTGGCGAAATGACCAAAGCCGTCATGGACCTCGGCGCAGCCGGTGTCATGGTTGCACCGCCATCCAGCCTGCGTACCGACGAGCAGATCATCGGCTATTACCGCAATGTGGTCGAGGCAATCGGAACGGACGTTCCCGTCGTTCTGCAGGATTTCCCGCTTGTCACAGGTGTGCAGATTTCATCGAACACGCTCGGTACCATCTTCGAAGCGCATCCCAGCATCGTGATGCTCAAGCATGAGGATTGGCCCGGATTGCAGAAGATCAGCGATCTGCGGGATGCCGAGGCCAAGGGACGCCGCCGAACCTCTATTCTGTGTGGTAATGCGGGTGTTTTTCTTCCGGAAGAAATGCAGCGCGGCGCAGATGGCGCAATGACCGGCTTTGCCTATCCCGAAATGATGGTTGAGGTTTGCCGCCTCAGCAACGAAGGCAACCCTGACGCCGCACAGGATCTGTTCGACGCGTATCTTCCCCTGATGCGTTACGAACAGCAGCCGGGCCTTGGCCTTGCTATCCGCAAATATGTCTTGGCCAAACGCGGCGCTATTGCCAGCGGTGCCCAGCGCCGTCCCGGTGCCGCGCTCAACGCACAGGCCATTGCCGAAGTCGAACGGCTGATGGCACGCCAGGAACGCAAACTTGAGGCTTTGAAATAATGGATTATCTGATTGCCGGCAAAACCGCCCTCGTTCTGGGCGCCAGCCGCGGACTGGGTGCCGCTATCGCCAAGGCGCTTGCCGCTGAAGGCGTCAAGGTCTTCGCCGCCGCGCGCAATGTGGCAGCGATGGAAAAGATCGACAACATCACGCCTCTCACCGTCGATCTATCGGACGAAACATCCGTTGCAGCGATGATTGCCACCATCACTGCGACGGGTGGCGTCGATATTCTCGTCAACAACTCCGGTGGCCCGAAGGCCGGACCGGCTGCCGGTCAGTCCAAAGAAAGCTGGGCCAGTGCCTTCGACAGCATGGCAACCTCCATCTTCACCGTGACCGACGCTATGCTGGAAGGCATGATTGCGCGCAAATGGGGCCGTATCATCACCATCGGTTCCTCCGGTGTCGTGCAGCCCATTCCCAATCTGGCGCTCTCCAACGGTATTCGCGCTGCGGTGTCCGGCTGGTCGAAGACATTGGCCGGCGAAGTTGCCCGTCATGGCATCACCGTCAACATGATCCTGCCCGGTCGTATCGATACCGACCGCGTTCGGGAACTGGATGCCGGCAAGGCAGAAAAGACAGCAAAGACGATCGAAGCCGTGCAGGAAGCTTCGCGCGCGGAAATCCCAGCGGGACGTTACGGCAAACCAGAAGAATTTGCAGCGGTCGCCGTCTTCCTTGCAAGCGCGCAGGCAAGCTACGTCACCGGTTCGGCCATACGGGTCGATGGCGGCATGATCAAGGGGTTCTAAGACGGATGGTTGATTTCGACAGGGTGGTTGAGCGGCGTGGTACTGGCAGTTCCAAATGGAGCAAATATGGTGCCGATATTCTGCCCATGTGGGTGGCCGACATGGATTTCCCATCGGCTCCCGAAATTGTCGATGCCATCAAATCCCGTCTGGAGCACCCCTGCCTGGGTTACGGCGTAGCGCGTGACGAGTTGCGTGCTTGCATCGTCGCTGATTTGCAGGCCAAATATGGTTGGACGATCACCCCCGAGGACATCGTTTTTCTGCCTGGTGTCGAACCGGGCTTCAACATGGCGCTGAAAGCCATGCTCGCTCCTGATGATGGCGTTCTGGTTCAGACCCCGGTCTATCGCCCCATCCTTAATGCCCCCGGCCACTGGGATATGAAGCGGATCGAAGCGCCGCTGGTCGCCACCGATTCAGGCTACAAACTCGATTTCGGTGACTTTTCTTCCAAACTAAAACAATCGAGGGCCTTTTTGCTCTGCAATCCGCAGAACCCGACGGGCAAGGTTTTTACGCGCGAGGAGTTGGGCGCGATTGCCGACCTTTGCGAGAGCCATGATACGCTGATCATCTCCGACGAAATTCACTGTGATTTGCTGTTTGATGGCAGAAAGCACGTTCCCATCGCCTCTTTGTCGCCCGAAGCCGCCAACCGGACGATCACGCTCATGTCGGCGGCAAAGACCTATAATATCGCCGGCCTGAAAACTGCCTTCGCTATCGTTCAGAACAGGGAGATGCGCGAGAGATATGTGCAATATCGTCTTGGCATGGTCGATAGCGTCAACATACTCGGCCTCGAAGCCACGTTAGCGGCTTATAGGCATGCCGACACCTGGAAGTCGGGCATGCTCTCCTATACCCAGGCCAATCGTGATTTCCTGACGACCGAACTCGCAAAGCATGTTCCGCAAATCCGATTGATCAAGGCCGAGGCGACATTTCTTGCCTGGCTGGACTGCTCCGCGCTCGGTCTCCAGCCCGATCCCCAGAACTTCTTTCTGGAACACGGCAAAGTTGGTTTCAGCGCCGGCTCCGAATTTGGAGCCGAGTTTTCGAACCATCTGCGCGTGAATTTCGGTTGCCCGCGCGTTTTGCTGGAAGAGGGTCTTCAAAGAATGGTTCGAGCGCTGGAAGCCCGCACCTGATTGCAAGAGCAATCGATAATCGACAAGTTCACTTGAAAGCCAATCAGCACCGCATCCAGCCTGCGCAACGTGGATGTTTTTTCCCGACGTATCGGGCGCGCGAAAGGCTGACTGAACTTTAAACCTCATGCCGTTTGCGATGGTCATGACTGAGTACCCTCCTGTTTGTTACAGGCATATGATGCAAGCACCGCCCGAAATTTTGCTGCAATGCATCGCTTCTTGATGGGACGATTCAAGAGGCGGGACTCGTAGAGAGCCGTCACTCGAAGAAATTCCAAATACTGGCTGGATCCCGTTCTGATTGCATTTGGCGGTGCAGGCAGAGCATAGCGGAGTTTTCGGCTTTCTTTGTCTATCTACCTGCTAATGCTCAATTTATCGGCATCACCCCAGACGAATAAAAGGCATCTGCACAGACAAAAAGCGTCTTCTAAAAAGAGATGACGAGTCCTCTAAAAGTGGCTTTACAAATGATATAAAGTGATAACAATAGGAATAATAACGCGACGCCTTCGCTGGGGAAACGGCCTGTGTTCAGGCCGTGTGGAGGGTTGCGATGCAAAGGAGGTCTTCATGGAAATCTCATCGCTCACCGCCCGTCAACTGTACGAGCAGGCTAAAGCAAATCCTACGCGCAAACGGTTTGGGTTCGGCAAAAAGCCGATGCTGATCAACATCGATTTGCAGTGCGCCTACACGTCTCTCGGTGAATTCATCACCAGTTACGAAACGGATCCTCGACAGCTTGACTACGTCAACACGCTTTCCGGTCTGGCTCGTGAGAAAGGCCTGCCAGTCACATGGACCTATGTGGCCTATATGGAGTCCGGTGAGGATTGCGGTGTCTGGGGCACGCGCACCAACACGCCGGATTCCCTGCAGAACATCAAGGTCGGTTCGCGCCGGGCCGAGTTCGATCCGCGCCTCAAGATCGATCACGTCAAGGACATCATCATCAACAAGCGCATGGCATCGCCGTTTCATGAGACCAATCTTCAGTCGCTGATGGTCTGGCACCAGTGCGACACGGTTGTCCTGACCGGAGGCTCGACGTCGGGCTGCATTCGCGCCTGTGTGGTTGATTCCATCTCGCGCGGCTACCGTGTCATCGTTCCCGAGGAGTGTGTGGCGGACAAGCATGAGAGCCCGCATTTCGCCAATCTCTATGATATTTCGGTCAAATATGGCGACGTGATCCCGGTTTCGGATGCCATTGCCTGGTATGAGGCCTATCAGCCGGAGGTTCGCTGAGATGGCTGCTGAAGACACCGCCATGAAGTCGGATCTGGGGCTCTACGATTACCTGCCCTGGCCAAACCGCCCCAAGATCGTCTGGCCCGGCAACAAGAAGATCGCCGTCTGGATCGCGCCGAACATTGAGTTCTATGAATACAATCCACCCAACAATCCCACCCGCACACCCTGGGCGCGGCCCAACCCGGATGTCCTGCAATATTCCCATCGCGATTACGGCAATCGCGCCGGTTGGCAGCGGATGATGGCGGCGATGGACAAGGCCGGTTTCCGCGGCTCCGTCTCGCTTAATGTCGCGCTGTGTGATCACCATCCTGAAATCATCAAGGCCTGCGCGGATCGTGGCTGGGAGTTCTTCTCCCACGGTATCTACAACACGCGTTATGTCTACAATCTCGATATCGAACAGGAGCGCGCGATCATCCGCGACGCTTTCGACACGGTGCGCAAGCACACCGGTCAGGAACTGGCGGGATGGCTCTCGCCTGCATTGTCCAATAATTTCTGGACGATGGATATTCTGTCGGAAGCGGGCATTCAGTACACCTGCGACATGTTCCATGATGACCAGCCGATGCCGGTTAAGGTGAAGTCCGGTAAGTTGATTTCAATGCCGTACTCGCTCGAGATGAACGACGTCATCGTCTACAACAGCCAGAAGGTTACGCCGCGCCATTACGGCGAAATCATCAAGCGGCAGTTCGACCAGCTTTACAAGGAAGGCGATGAAAGTGGCACGGTCATGTGCATTCCGCTGCATCCCTATCTCGTAGGACAGCCACACCGCATCGATGCCTTTGCCGAAGCCATCGAATATATCGCAGGGCATGAGGGCGTGTGGCAGACGACAGGCCGTGAGATCGCAGCCGCCTATCACACCACCGGTGCCTATGACGCCATGAGCGCCGCCATGGTTGGCCACAATTCAGGGAAGGGAGCGCGCTGATGTCTATGCCTGAAGACTATCTCAACTATCCCGCCCGTCGGTACGGCATGGACCATGATCGCTACGAGTGGAGCGACATGTTCTCTCGCAAGCCGGTTGCATGGCCGGATGGTGCGCGTATTGCACTCTCCATCGTCACCCACGTCCAGCATTTTCCGCTTGATATGCCCTCGAAGCCGTTCAAGGCGCCGGGCGCTTTGTCGATGCCTTACCCGGATTTTCGCTATTATACGAACCGTGACTACGGCAATCGCATCGGCATTTTCCGCATCCTCAAGCTGCTTGCGGAAAAGGAACTGGAAGCCAGCTTCGCAATCAATGGCGTGATCGCAGCGCGGTACCCGGCGCTGATCGACGCTGTGGTCCGGGGCGGGCATGAAATCATCGCCCACGGTCTGGATATGGGCAAGGTCCATCATTCCGGGCTTGGCGAAGACGAAGAGAATGCCATCATTGCCGAGGCCTTGAGCCTGCTTCGCGAAGCGAGCGGTCAGAAGGTTGAGGGTTGGCTGTCGCCGGGTCGTGCGCAGGGCTTCAACACGCCTGATCTGCTGGCGCGCAACGGTGTTGCCTATAGCCTTGATTGGGCAAACGACGATCTTCCCTATGAGATGCAGACGAAAAATGGATCGCTGCTCGCCATGCCCATGGCTTACGAGACTGACGACCGGGTGGTGGCTGACGAATATTTCCAGTCAGAAGCCGAATGGGTGCAGCAGGTCAAGGACCGCTTCGACGTACTGTACCGCGAAAGCGCCCAATATGGCGGTCGCGTCATGAGCCTGCCGCTGCATAGCTGGGTGTCTGGTATGCCGTATCGCGTCGAATATCTGCGTCAAGTGCTCGATTACATTCTGTCACATGAGGGCGTGTGGAATGCACCCGCGGGTGACATCTGTGCGTCGTTTCGTGCTGCTGGCTAAAACCGAACGTCGAGCCGAATAACAGGAAGACAAGGTCATGGCGCACGCAGCCGCACCGCGCACAATGTTGGGCAAGATCTGGGATGAGCATGAGATATTGCGCCATCCGGCAGGCCCGTCTTTGCTCTACATCGACCGTGACATGATTCACGAAGGCAGCTTTCATGCCTTTGCCGATCTCAAGCGGCGTGGTTTGAAACCTAGGCGTCCTCAGCAAATCTTTGGGGTGGCCGACCATTATGTGCCGACGCTGGGCCGAAAGTCGAGCGATGCGGCAAGCCCGGCCATCGCCCACATGATCGACACCTTCGATGAAAACATGGAATGGGGCGGTATACGGCATTTCGGTCTGTCGAGCCGTCAGCAGGGCATCGTCCATGTTGTTGCACCGGAACAGGGCATCACGCTGCCGGGCCTGACCATCGTCTGTTCCGACAGCCATACCTCGACGCAAGGGGCGCTAGGTGCGATTGCTTTCGGTATCGGCCAATCAGAAAACGCTCATGTTCTGGCCACGCAAACGCTGTGGCAGTCTCGTCCCAAGACCATGCGGGTGACGATTGATGGCGTGCTGGGGCAGGGTGTGACGGCCAAGGATGTCATGCTGGCGCTGATCGCGAAGATCGGTGCGGCCGGTGCAGGTGGCCATGCCATCGAATTCGCCGGACAGGTCGTGCGAGACCTTTCCATTGAGGGTCGGCTGACGCTTTGCAATATGTCGATCGAGGCTGCTGCCCGCTTCGGCATGGTCGCGGCGGATGAAACGACGTTTACCTATGTCCGAGGTCGCCATTTCGCGCCATCGGAGCAGGAATGGGACGGTGCCGTTGCGCACTGGCGCACGCTTGCCAGCGATAGTGATGCGTTCTTTGACGCGGAAGTGAGAATGGACGGTGCGGATATTGCCCCGATGGTGACATGGGGGACCAGCCCGGAAGACGCCGTTTCCATAAATGGGCGCGTGCCCGATCCAACAAGTTTCGACAGTTCCGACAAGCGCAAGGCGGCGACGAAATCGCTTGAGTATATGGAGCTGGCACCCGGCACCCCGCTGGATGGCCTGAAACTGGACAAGGTCTTTATCGGCTCCTGCACCAACAGCCGGATCGAGGATTTGCGGGCTGCTGCCTCTATTCTCAAAGGCCGAAAGGCCATGATCCCCGCCATCGTCGTGCCTGGATCCACACAGGTGAAAGAGCAGGCGGAAGCCGAGGGCATTGCCCGCACGTTCCGTGAGGCGGGCTTCGAATGGCGCGAGTCGGGCTGTTCCATGTGTGCGGCGATGAACGGTGACGTGGTTGGTCCCGGTGAACGCTGCGCCTCCACCTCCAACCGCAATTTCGTCGGTCGTCAGGGCCCCGGCGCGCGCACCCATCTGGTCAGCCCCGCCATGGCGGCTGCTGCTGCCATCAGCGGCTGTCTGACCGATGTGCGCAGGCTGTGAGGGCACAATGATGAAAGCATTCATTCGCGAAACATCCACAGCAGTAGCCATCCCCGGCGTCAACTGCGATACGGACCAGATCATTCCCGGTCGCTTTTTGAAGGCAGACCGCGCGCAGGGCTACGGCCAGTTCCTGTTCCACGACATCCGTCGCGATGAGCAGAAAGAACTGGACCCATCGTTCCCGCTCAACAAGCCTGGTGCCGACGCCGCGACCATTCTTCTTGTCGAGAACAATTTCGGATGCGGATCGTCCCGCGAGGGTGCGGTTTACGCGCTGGTCGATCATGGCATCCGGGCAGTCATCGGGCCGAGTTTTGGCGATATTTTCTTCAACAATGCCCTGAAAAACGGGCTCGTGCCGGTTCGCTTATCCTCAGAGCATTGCGAGGCACTGGCAGATCATCTCAACCGTTTTCCTGAAGCCGAGGTTACGGTCGATCTGGAGGCTGCCGAGCTGATCTTGCCGGGCAATCTTGGCACGCATCCCATCACCATCGATCCCTTCGCGCGCGACTGTATCTTACGCGGTTTGGACGAGATCGAAATGACATTCACTTTCATGGAGCAGATCACCGCCTTCGAAACGGATCGAATGGCGTCGCATTCCTGGCTGGGCCGTTGACGGGCGGACCAGCGAGTTTCTTTTGCCGTCTCATAAAAAAACTGGGAGCATAAAATGACATTCAAAATTGAACGACGCGACCTTTTAAAGGTCTCCGGAGCGCTAGCCGTCAGCCTGGCTGCGCCATCCATCCTGCGCGCGCAGACACCGGCCATCAAGGTTGGCGTCATCGAACCGCTGACAGGCAACCTTGCCTATAACGGTACACAGAGTGCTGCCGGTGCAAAGTTTGCGGCGGAAGCCATCAATGCCGCAGGCGGCATCAAGTCGATGGGCGGTGCCAAGATCGAACTCGTCGTGGTGGACGCGCAAAGCCGCCCGGAAGCCGCCGCTGCCGCCGTCGATACGCTGATCGAGGCCAATGCCTGCGCCTTCACCGGCGCAACGGCATCCGCGCTAGGCCTTGCGTCTTCGCAGGCAGCAGCAAAGTACAATCTTGCGCAGGTCTTCTCCATCGGCACCGCCGAAACTGTTGTAACGCGCGGCCTGCCCAACGTTTTCCGTTTCACGCCGGGCGTCAACAAATGCACCAGCGTCGCGCTTGAGAACCTCAAGCTTCTGAATGCCGGCGCGGGCAATTCCATCAAGACAGCGGCCATCGTCCATGAAGACGGTCCCTTCGGCTCCAATATGGCGAAAATTCTGGCCGAACAGCTGCCGAAGCAGGGTATCGAAGTGGTCGAGACCATCTCGCACCCGACACCGCAGCGTGACTTTTCCAACATCGCGCTTCGCGTCAAGGCATCGAAGGCCGACATCCTCATTCCGTCGAATTACATCAACGAATACACACTGATGGCGCGTGCGCTGAACCAGCAGCGCGTCGAACTCAAGGCCATCTATTCCATCCTCGGTGGCGCGGCATCCAACATCAAGTTCGTCCGCGAGAACAGGGAAGTCGCTCAATATGTGATGGACTGCAACCACTGGTACGATCCATCCAAGGACCTGTCGAAGGCGCTCGCTGCCAGCGTTGCAGCTGCCAAGCTGGACCTGACCTATGACGTGATGGTGTCCTATGCGACGATACAGGTGATCGCCGACGCTCTGGAACGCGGCGCTTCCGCCGACCGTCAGAAGATGATCGAAGCTCTGGCCGCATCGACCTTCGACAAGTCCATTATGCCGTATGGCCCGACGAAGTTCGTCAATGGTGACAATGTCAACTCGCAGCCGGTAAACACGCAGATTCGTGGCGACAAGATCGAACTGGTCTTCCCGAAGGAATATGCCACGGCCGAAGCGGTCTTCCCGATCCCTGCCAAAAACTGACACGGTCTCGCCCCCATGGACGTCAATGTCCCTGGGGGCGCTCTTCAAACGACAGAGAGGCGAGCCCTGATGTCAAGTCTGATCTTACCTGCCGTGTTGAGCGGCCTGATGATGGGAGCCGTCTATGCGCTGGTGGCGCTGGGCCTGACCCTCATCTACGGCGTGCTCCACATCATCAACTTTGCGCATGGCAGCCTGTTGATGCTGGCGCTTTACGCCGTCTATTTCCTGTACTTCTATTTCGGCGTCGATCCCTATCTCGCCATTCCCATCGTTCTTCCGGCCTTCTTCGCGCTCGGTTACGTGTTGCAGCGTTTCCTGATTGCGCCGATGAGCAGCGGCTCGGAACAGAATGTTCTTCTCATCACGCTTGCCGTGTCGATGATCATCGACAATCTGGCGCTCTACTTCTGGACGTCGAATACGCGCACGGCTGATATCGCTTACGCCTATGATACGGTCGAAGTGCTGGGTGCCTATCTGCCGCTCGGTCGGGTGATCGCCTTCGGTGCCGCGCTCGCTGTCGCGCCGCTGTTGTGGTGCTTCATGGCCTATACACGCACGGGCTCTGCCATTCGCGCCGTGGCGATTGAAAAGCGTGGGGCAGAACTCGTCGGTATCGACGTCAACCACACCTATGCGGTCTGTTTCGGTATCGGCACGGCCTGTGTGGCGCTTGCGGCGTGCCTGTTGCTGCCGACTTTCTATATTACGCCGCAGGTTGGTTACACCTTCGTGCTCGTGGCCTTCACCACCGTGGTGCTGGGTGGAATGGGCAGCCTGCTGGGCGCACTGGTCGCCGGTCTGCTTCTCGGCGTCATCGAGTCGCTCTGCGGTCTTTTCCTTGGCGAAAGCCTCGGCCAGATCGGCATCTTCCTCGCCTTTATCCTCATCCTTCTCTTCAAACCGTCAGGGCTTCTCGGGAGGGCAAGGACATGAGACCTCAATCCATTGGGCAGATCGCCCTTATCGCGGCGGCTCTCGCTTATTTGTTCGGCGTCTATTTCGCATCATCGCCGGTGTGGATGGGCTTTACCATCAACGCGCTGATCGTCGCGGTCGTCGCCCTGTCGTGGAACATCACCGGTGGTTTCGGTGGCATGTCGTCCTTCGGTCATGCCGCACTTTACGGAACCGGTGCCTATGCCTCGGCCATCCTTCAGGTGCAGTACGGCGTAAACGCATGGGTGGGCTTTGGTGCGGGCATTCTTGCGGGCGCTGCCATGGGTGCCTTCATCGGCGCTCTGGCGTTTCGTTATGGCCTGAAGGGCTCCTATTTCGCACTCGTCACCCTAGCCTTTGCCGAAGTGCTGCGCATCTGCGCATCGTCCTTCGATTTCACCGGCGGCGGCAGCGGGCTGCAATTGAAGCTGGTCCCTGGCGTTGCCAACCTGCAATTCAACGACCGTGCCATCGCCTACACTGCCCTTCTGGTCGTGGTAGCGCTGGTCATGGCGCTGACGGCTCTCATCAAATATTCCCGTTTCGGTGCCTATCTCATCGCCGTCAGGGAAAACGAGGATGCAGCACGCGCGCTGGGTATCGACACCTACAAGATCAAGGTGCAGGCCATGGCAATCTCCGGTGCCTTTGGTGGTCTGGCCGGTGTGCTTTATCTCCAGCTCTGGCTCTTTATCGACAGCAACGTGGTCTATGGCAGCGCCGTTTCCATCGAAGCACTGATCGGCCCGATCATTGGCGGTGCCGGGACGATCTGGGGTCCGCTGCTCGGCACGCTCGGCCTGCATCTTCTTGGCGAAGGTGCCAAGCACTTGCTGCCGAATGCCCCAGGGCTGAACTTCGTACTCTACGCGATTGTGCTGATCTGTGCGCTGCGCTTCCTGCCCAATGGTCTTGTCGGCCTTGCGGGTAAGCTCGGCACCTTCAAGAAGAAGGTGGACGACAATGCTTGAGGTTCGTAATCTTTCCAAAAGCTTCGGCGGTTTGAAGGCTGTCACGGATGCATCGCTCGATGTGCCTGAAGGCTCCATCGTCGGACTTCTCGGCCCGAACGGCGCGGGCAAGACGACCTGCTTTACGATGATTGCCGGTTTTACCAAGGCTGATGAAGGCGCGGTGCGTTTTCAGGGCAAGGATATCACCGGCCTTGCGCCGCACAGCATCTGCGCGCTTGGCATGATCCGCACCTTTCAGATCGTTCAGCCCTTTGCGGGGCTCACGGTTCAGGAAAACATCGCTGTAGGTGCGTATCTCCACCACCATGACCGTCGCGAAGCCATGTCGGTGGCGCGGGATGTCGGCAAGCGGCTGGGCATGGGCGCGATGCTTGATCGTCCCGCATCATCGCTCACCATTGCGGGTCGCAAACGCTTGGAGCTTGCGCGTGCGCTGGCGACCGGTGCGAAATTACTGCTGCTCGATGAAGTCATGGCGGGCCTGATACCTTCTGAAATCACCGAGATTGTCGGCATCATTCGTAAAATCCGCGAGGAAGGGCATACCTTCCTGATGATCGAACACGTCATGCAGGCGGTGATGCAACTGGCCGAAACAGCCTATGTGCTGAACCAGGGCAAGATGATTGCTCACGGCACGCCGCGCGAACTCGTCAAGGACCCGTCCGTGGTGGAAGCCTATCTCGGCCACGGGGCCGCTGCCCGCTTGCAGGAGGAAAACCATGCTTGATATCAAGGGTATCCGCGCAGGCTATGGCTCGATGAGTGTGCTGCAAGGCATCGATATGCGCGTCGATAATGGTGAAATCGTTGCCCTGTTGGGCTCCAACGGCGTGGGCAAGACGACGCTCAACAATGTCATATCAGGCTTCATCAAGCCGAGCGCCGGATCGATCTCCTTCAAGGGCGTGACGATCACAGGCAAAAATGCGCGCGACATCGTGGCACTCGGCATCGCCCATGTGCCGGAGGGACGAAAGGTTTTCCCTAACCTGTCTGTTGGTGAAAACCTAAAGCTCGGTGCGTTTCGCCGGGCTGGCAAAAACACCAAGCAGAATTTCGAGCGCATCTGCGAAATCTTCCCGAGGCTTCGGGAGCGAATGAACCAGCTTGCGGGCACGTTATCTGGCGGTGAACAGCAGATGCTGGCCATCGGTCGCGGCATGATGTCGGAGCCGGAACTGCTCATTCTGGATGAGCCGTCTCTCGGCCTGTCCCCCATCATGGTCGAAGACATGTTCGGTCTGATCACCAAGATCAATGCTGACGGTGTTGCCGTGCTGCTAGTCGAGCAGAACGTGATGCAGTCGTTGAGTGTCGCAAAGCGCGCCTATGTCATCGAGCAGGGTCGTTTCGTCATGCAGGGAGAGGCCGCCACGCTGCTGGCCGATCCGCAGTTGCGCCAAGCCTATCTCGGAATGTGAGACGCTGCCCCGGATGGAGTGAGCCGGGGCCAATTACGGAGAAATGGAGAATACAATGTCCCTTACACGTACCCAACGTCTGCGGCAGCTGCTTTCAGACGAACGAGCCCTTATGGCTCCCGGTGTGGTCGATGCCATGTATGCCCGCCTTGTGACCGAAGCCGGTTTTGACGCCATGTATATGACGGGTGCCGGCACATCCGCCACGCGGCTGGGCTATCCGGATGTCGGTCTGCTGACCATGACGGAGATGGTTGATAACGCCACGCGTATCGCCGATGCCTCGGACATTCCCCTGATTGCCGATGCCGACAATGGTTTCGGCGGCCCGCTCAACGTGCGCCGTGCCATTCAGCTTTATGAACGCGGGGGCGTAGCAGCCGTGCATCTGGAAGACCAGGTACTGCCGAAGCGCTGCGGCCATCTAGCAGGCAAGCAGATCGTTCCAGCCGAAGATATGGTGGCCAAGGTCAAGGCCGCCGTGGACGCACGTATCGACCAAGACTTTGTCGTCATTGCCCGCACGGATGCTCTGGCGCTGCACGGTCGCAACGCTGCCTTCGACCGTGCGGAAATGTACCGCGAAGCCGGTGCAGATGTTATCTTCATCGAAAGCCCCGGCCCGGATGACTTGGCGCATATTGCACCGCGTTTTCCCGGCATTCCGCTGCTTTACAACATGGCAACCTCGGGCAAGACGCCGTTCCTGACGCGGTCTGAAATCGAGGCGCTAGGCTTCAAGCTGATCATCTACCCCAACTGGCTGCTGCTTTCGGCCTGTGAAGCTGCACGTAAAACGCTTCAGGTTCTCAAAACCGAAGAGACCATCGCATCGGTCGCGCCCAACGTCATGAACTTCAAGGAGTTCTTCGATATGGCGCGGATGCCTGAAATTCAGGAACTGGAAGCCCGCTACGGCACACCGGAAGCAAACCGCACCAGCTATTGAGCAGGAGATTTGAGCCATGGCAGTGCTATCTGCGGAAGGCGTGACGTTCGATTTTGAAATGCCGGTCGTGGTGGTCGGGGCAGGAGCCTGTGGTCTGGTCGCAGCCCTTGCGGCCCACGATGCGGGCCAGGAGGTCATGGTGCTGGAGCGGGACGAGAACCCGACGGGCTCCACCTCGCTGTCCGCAGGTCTCATTCCCGCACCCTGCACCCGTTTGCAGAAGGAAGCGGGCATCGAGGACAGCCCCGAACTCTTCGCGCAAGACCTTGTCGCCAAGACCCATGACCACACGCCCCATGATATGGCGCTGGTCGCTGCACAGACCGCAGGTCCGATGATCGACTGGTTGATGGACACGCATAAGGTGGAATTCGAACTGGTCACGGGGTTCACCTATCCCGGCCATTCGCGCCTTCGCATGCACGGCCCGAAAAGCCGCACCGGTGCCGACCTGGAACAGTCGCTTCTTTCTGCCGTGTCCAACGCCGATATCGATGTCGTGACAAATGCGTCCGTCGAAGATCTCTATGTGGATGCGTCTGGTCACGTAACCGGCGTCCGTTTTCGTCGGCCGGATGGCGCGCTGGAAATGCTGGGCTGCAAGGCGCTCGTTCTTGCCTCCTGTGGCTTTGCTGGCGATGTCGCGCTCGTCCAGAAATACATCCCGGAAATTGCCGATGCCGAGTGCTGCGGTCATCTCTCCAACACGGGCGATGCGGTGAAATGGGGCGCGCAGATCGGCGCGGCGCTCGCAGATATGGGAGCCTATCAGGGGCATGGATCGGTCGCTCACCCGCATGCTCTGCCATTGACATGGGCTGTCATCACCAAGGGCGGCATTCTTCTCAATACGCAAGGCCAGCGATTTTCCAATGAGATGCGCGGCTACTCCGAACATGCCGCAGAAGTCGCCGCGCAGCCGGACCATGTTGCTTGGGACATCTATGATGCCAAGGGTGATGAGGCCGGGATGGGGTTTTATGACTACCGCGAAATCCGCAAGCTGGGAGCCATCAAGACGGCAACCAGTCTGGAGGACCTTGCCACGGTCACGGGGCTTTCATTGTCCACTATTCGCGAAGAGTTCGAAGCCATCGAAACATCCGCACGCACCGGCGAACCCGATCGCTTTGGTCGCAACTTCACGCCGGATCAGCTCCTGAGCGCGCCCTTTTACGCCGTCAAGGTCAACGGTGCGCTATTCCACACGCAGGGCGGTTTGGTGATCGATGCCGAGGCGCGGGTGCTGCGCGAAGATGGCACTGTTTTGCCGAACCTTTTAGCAGGCGGCGGCGCGGCGCGTGGTGTGTCTGGAGATTCCAATTACGGCTACCTGTCCGGCAACGGCCTTTTGACGGCGACCAGCTTTGGCAGGTTGGCCGGCATCACCGCCGCGCGGATTGCTGCCGAGAGTTGAAAGTAAGAGGAGGACATGATGAAGAAGCTTATGGTCATCGTACCGTTTCCCATGGGGCAGGATGATCTCGCCCGCAGGCAAGCGCAGATCAAGGCGGTCGATCTCGGCCCGGGCATCGAGTTCCACTATCGCGCCGTGCGGGTGGGTCCGAAGAATTACTCGAGCCAGCACGATATGGCGCTCGCAGATTTCTCGATCCTCGACGCCGGGCTTGATGCCGAGAAAGAGGGATTCGACGCTGTCTGCATCGACACCATGTCCGACAGCGGCATGTCGATGTTGCGCTCTGTCTTGACCATCCCGGTCATTGCGCCGGGCCGTCATTCCATGCTGATGGCACAGATGTTGGGCGACAAGTTCTCGATCCTGATGATGTGGGATCGCTGGAAAATGCTCTACACCAAGACGCTGGGCGAGCTTGGCATGGAGCACAAATGTGCGTCGATGCGCTCGATTGGCGTGACGCCCGATAATAAGAGCCTGCTTGCTGGCAAGGAAGACGAGGTGTTCCCGCTTCTGCTCGATGCGGCCAAGAAATGCGTCGAAGAGGATGGCGCGCAGGTGTTGATCTTGGGTTCCACCACCATGCACGAGGCTCATTCCTGGCTCTCTGCCCGCATCGGCGTTCCCGTCATCAATCCCGGTCCGCTGACCTACAAGCTGGCATCGATCGCGCTCGACCTGAACCTCACCCACAGCAAGGCGACATGGCCGACGCCGCTGTCTCCCAAGCACGACATGATCCGCGCCATCGGTGCTGCCGGTGCAGCCTATCTGGAGGGCAGTCAATGACCCGCATTCTTGTCATCGTTCCCTTCGCGCTGGATGAGGAGGGTGTACGTAATCGCCAGGCGCAGTCACAATATGTGCCGCTGCCTGCGGATTGGGAGCTGACCTATCGCCCGGTCACCTGCGGCCCGACATCCTTCATGTCTCCGCATGACTGGGGGTTGATGGACCTCGCCATCTTCGAGGCCGGGTGCAAGGCGCAGGACGAAGGCTTTGATGCCGTTTGCATCGACACGATGTCTGATAGCGGCATGGTCATGCTGCGCTCGGTCCTCTCCATTCCCGTCATCGGCGCGGGTAAGGCTTCGATGCTCTATGCGCTGACGCTGGGCGGCAAATTCTCGGTTCTGGCGCAATGGGAACCGGCACTGCCGCGATACCGCAAGGCCATCCGCGAATATGGATTCGACCGGCAATGCGCCTCGGTCCGCAGCTTCGATCAGCCGCCGGATTTCTCCAATCTCTTGGGCGGCAAAGAGGACAGTGTTTTCCCGCGCATGCGTGATGTTGCCATGCGCTGCATCGAGGAAGACGGAGCGGAGGTCATCTGCCTGGGCTCAACGACCATGCATCAGGCTGGCGAGTATCTCGCTGCCAACCTGCCGGTACCCGTCGTCAATCCAGGCCCGCTGACGTATAAGCTTGTGGAAACCTTTCTTGCACTCGGCTTAACCCACGGCAGAGATGTCTATCCGCCGCCGGTCGAGCCGCGGCTGGATATGTTGCACGCGATGATGAAGGCGGGAGCTGCTGCGGAGAATGCGGCAAACGGCTGAGCGATAATTTTCACGCTGCTGATGTAATAGTTTCGATAAGGGCCGCGCATCCGATGTGCGGCCTTTCCTTTGGCGATAAGACGATCAATTCCCGAGTGAGAAATCCTTGCCGTCTTCTCGCTTCAGCGAGACACGGTATTCGTAACGGTCAGCGCGATAGAAAATCTCGGCGGCATAGAACGGCTTTAGTTCCGTATTGAAAAATAGCCGATTGACCAACATCAGTGGAGCGCCGATCGGTATCTCCAGATGTTTGGCCGCACAGTCGTCGGCCAAGGTGGCGGTCAGCGTCTGTTCGACCTTTTCAACCTCGGCGCCCGCCTTTTGCACGAGATCGATCATATCGGTCGTTGCCAAATCCTGGCGGTTCAACGTCTTGCCGATTTCCGGCAGAAGGTAGGCGGTCGAAAGCGAGTAGGGGCGGCGGTCCAGCGAACGGACCCGCACGGCCCGAACCAGTTCCGTTGTTGGCGGTATGCCCATCTGCTCGCATATGCGGGGTGGCGCTTCGCCAAGATCAAGACTGACGACCTTCAACCGGGTGCTCTTTCCCACTGCGTTGAGGTAGCTGAACAGACTGTTGATGTTGGAGACGACAACGCGATTGAGTTTGTTCTCTTTGCTGCGGTCGGTAATGAAGGTTCCGCGCCCGCGCGTACGGGTCACAAGTCCCTCCGCCGTCAGCATTTCCATCGCTTTGCGTATGGTAATTCGACTGACGGAGAAGCTCTCCGCAAGTTCTGCTTCGCTCGGCACAGGTGCGTCACCGGGGTAGTAGCCCTTTACGATGCGTTCGCGCATGACCGCGTAAATGCGGTGGTAAAGCGGGGTAGGAGAACGGACTTCAGGCATCAATCAAGGAATTCCAAAAGAGAAATCGAATTACATTAGCTGCGGGCTATGACGGAAATTAGCCCTATAAAATCATGCCTCTTCAACGGCTGCTTACTTTTAGGCATCAATCTCACAATGGTGAGACGGCAGCAATTCAAAAGATTATAACATTATGTCATTTATACCTTTTGCGGGCAATGCGCTTTTGGCTGGATTTAATTTTACGCGGGATTGTTTTTAGGCGACCTTCGGCGGGAACATACGGGATGGTGCCCGGTTAGGTTTTGAAATAAGGAATCCTGTCATGAATGATAAGAGCACTCAATCACCAACGTCCGATCCTGCGAATCCCGATCTCTCGCTTCAAACCGATCCTGGCAACACTGTGCCAGACGAGAATAACATCGAGTCGAAACCATATACGCCATTGGTCGATGTTGCCCTTCAACAGGTTGCTGAACGGGATGACGGCATTGGCAACTCTGTCAGTGAAGATCTGACGGCGATCAAAGCAGAAGTGGAAAGCCTTTCGCAACGCGCCGTGGTCTCGGCGAAAGAGAATGCCGTCAGCACGGTCCGGTCCACGAGGGGCTTCGTCTATAAAAACCCACTGGCATCACTGGGCCTCGCCGCAACGCTGGGATACGCTCTAGGACTGATGCGTAAACCTTGATCTCGATGCCCGGAATGAAGTTTGCCTTAACGAGGCCATATAACTGAAGGGAAGCCGAGTGGCTTCCCTTTAGACAATCCGGTCTATTTGCATACTATCCGCGAAAATCGCCTTCGTTGGTCTCTCGCTCGTCATAATTTAAATCCCACTCCTTTTCGACAGGCTTCTTTCCAGGAGGAGACTTGTGCGTCGTCGCATCATCCGAGCCCGTGATAACACGGGGTTTGGCACTGGCTACACCGTTGTTGTCGCTGTGCTTTAGACCCTTGGCAAATTGCCCTTTGGCGTCGTTGTGAATGTCTTCTACGGAGCCTTTATCATCACTTGATGGTGTCATTACGCATCTCCTTTGACTGCCGTCTCGTAGGTTTTATCTCCCACACTACAGCGAACTACGGAGGGCATCAGTTGTTCCCAGAAACAGCGTGTCACAGCTCGAGAGCGAGTTGCGGCTCCTGGCTTGTCTGTTGGGTGTTCAGTGAGGACAGGGTGACTCCCAGCAGCCTTACGGGACGTTTGAATGGGGCGACTGATGCGAGCAAGACTTCTGCGATGTTGATGATCATCTCGGTATCGGAAACGGAGTCTGACACCGTCTTGCTGCGTGTTGCCTGACTGAAGTCGGAATATTTGATTTTGACGGTAACAGTCTTTGCCGTGATGTCGTGTGATTCGCAGTAGCGCCAGACCTTCTCGACCAGTGGCCGAAGCTCGGCTTTTGCCAGGCTAAGGTCACTGATATCGTCTACGAATGTGTCTTCAGCGCCAACGGATTTACGGATGCGATCGGGCCGCACCTGTCTTTCATCGATGCCCCTGGCAATGCCGTAGAAATATGGCCCAGACTTGCCGAAATGCTGCTGCAAAAAGGTGAGCGGTTTCGATTTCAGATCAAGCCCTGTCTCGATGCCATGGCTTTTCATCCGCTCCGCCGTGGCTGGCCCAACCCCATGGAATTTCTTGACGGCAAGGCCTTCAACAAAGCCTGGACCGTTTTTGGGCGTGATGACAGCCTGTCCATTCGGTTTGTTGAGATCGCTGGCCATCTTCGCCAGAAATTTGTTGTAGGAAATGCCGGCAGAAGCGTTGAGGCCAGTGACCGCCTTTATTTTGGCACGAATTTCAAGGGCAACCTCGGTTGCGATTTCCATGCCTTTCAGGTTTTCGGTGACATCGAGATAGGCTTCGTCCAGAGAAAGCGGCTCGATCAACGGCGTATATTCGGCAAAGATTTCACGAATTTGATGCGAGACTTGCCGATAAACCTCGAAGCGAGGCGACACGAATATCAGGTCCGGGCATTTCCGCTTCGCGGTGACGGATGGCATGGCGGAATGCACACCGAAGGTTCTGGCCTCGTAACTCGCAGCCGCCACAACACCGCGCGCTGCCGATCCACCAACAGCCAGTGGTAAGCCGCGAAGGTTGGGATTATCGCGTTGTTCCACCGACGCATAAAAAGCGTCCATATCGACATGAATGATTTTGCGAATGGGAGGCAGCGCCATGACATTCATTTCTACGCACCTCCCTTTAAGATCAAATTGAAACAAAGAGAGAACATATCAGCTTTTTTGCAAATTTCCAGTGCTGTTGCGGTTTCGTTTGGAGGGGAAGGGAACTCTCAGGGCGTAGGGGAGTCTGCCTATCGTGACACTTAAAACAGGAGAAGACCTATGGCCGATGACAGCACGACGACGATAAAAGCCATTTTCGACACGCGTGCGGCGGCAGACCTTGCTGTTGAGCATCTGGTTCAGCAGCATGGCGTGCCAAGACCTGACATCTTCATTCAGTCAGCGACCTCTGAGAACACCGTTGGTGTTACGCCGTCTGGCGGTGATGTTTCCGCCAACGACAATGCGCGTGAGGATGCTCCGCTTGGTGGAGAGATCGAAGTATCTGCCGACATTTCCGCCAGCGAAGTCTCAGCAGCGCAGCGCAGTCTCGGCGAAGCTGGCGCGATCCGCGTTTCAGCAGGCTGAACTGAACTCCGGAAAACTGCAGCGCGGCCCAAACGAAGGGCCGTGTCTACAGATAAACAGGTTCACTACCGCCTTGCCAATGTCCCTTGAACGCAGGCGTTGTCATACCCATTCATTTATAGAACGAATAATTTCTCTTTCGGGTTGGAGTCTTTGATGGCCGCAAGAACTTGGAATGCACATACGGGTCCAAATGCGTCTAGCGATTTCATCGATAGTGCCGAACGTATCAGGCGTTTGAGACGGCTGTCCGGTATTGCCCGCCTGATGGATACGGCAATCGGCATACCGGGTACCCGCATCCGCTTCGGTGCCGATTCCATCATGGGTCTGGTGCCGCTGGTTGGAGATGGTGCAGGCGCTTTGGTTGGTCTTTACATCGTCAACGAAGCCCGCCGCCTCGGCGTTCCCCGCGATAAGCTTGCCCGGATGGTGGGCAATATTGGCATGGACGCTGTGGTTGGCAGTGTGCCTCTCGTCGGCGACCTGTTCGACGTCTATTTCAAATCGCATCGCCGAAACGTCAATATGATCATCGATCATTTTGGCATCGATCAGGATGCGCTGAAACGGAAGCCTTAAATCAGGCGAACTGGTTTCAAACCAAAGCTGCCCGCGATGGTACGGTCGCGGGCAAAACGAGAACTGCCTTCAAGCCGCGCGGGGAGTTGTTTTCCAGAAGAAGAGAGCCGCTGTAGAGTTCGGCGAGCTCATTGGCAATCGTAAGTCCAAAGCCGGTTCCAGATATGCGTTCGTCTTCTCTGACGCCCGGAAGCAACACAGCGTCCATTCGATCATTGGCAATGCCCGGTCCGTCGTCCTCTATGGATATACGAATGTTCGATCCTTCTTTGGTGGCGACGACTTTGACTGTCGAAGAGGTCCACTTGAAAGCGTTCTCGATCAGGTTACCCAGCATTTCTTCTAGGTCGTTTTCTTCGCAAGCAACCGAAAAATCTCCGTCGATCTCCGTCTCGAACCTCACATCCTTGTCCGCATGAATAGAGCTGATTGCCAGATGCAAATTCGCGACGGTGTCGGCTAGGGGCGCACTAGAGATACGACCACCCGTGGCCATGGCCTGACGGGTGGAACTGAGGTGATGCTTGATCCTGTGGTCGATGCGCCTGCCGAGGTCGCGCAAAGTGCCGTCCGGGTCATTGCTGTCGCTTAGCGCCAGCAAAAGGCTCGCGACCGGCGTCTTAAGTCCATGGGCGAGGTTGGCAAATTGCATCCGTGTTGCGATCAGACGCTCCTCATTTGCAATCAGAAGCGCGTTCGTCTTCGCTGAAAGCGGCGCAAGCTCTGGAGACGGTTGCTGCGGCAAGCGCTCCAGGTCTCCGCGATTGATCGCATCGATATCCGCGACCATGGATGCGAGTGGGCGCAAACCGAACCGGATTTGCCACAGCGTTCCGCCTAAAAGAACGATGCCCAGTAGCAACATGCAAGGGATCAACCAAAACAGTGCCCGAAGAGCGGGGTCGACCAATGCTGCGGAAGGTGCGCTTGCCGTTATGGTCATCATCGTCCCGTGAATGCTGCGCGTGATTTGACGCGTGTAGAGCGCCTGGCCATCCTTGTCTCTAGCTTCTCCGGGCGAGGCCATGCCCGTCAGCATGTGTTTCAAACTCTGACGGGGAGGAGGGGCATCCATGGCACCTTGGATCAAGGAGCGGGAGGTCAAATGCTGTCCATCGGCGTCGATTTGCCAATACCAGCCTGACCCGCTCCGGTCGAATGGAGGAGCATCCATCGGCGTGGAAAGTGATAGCCTTCCATCCGAAAGTGGTTGAACGGCATTGGCCAGCGCGCTGATCTGGGTATCCAATCTTTGATCGATTTGCTCACGCACGACATTCTTCAAAGCCAACCACAGAATGATCGACGCAACCACGAGCGCCGCAGTGACGAAGAACCCGGAAAACAACAGCAGACGTTTCGCAAGCGATGCCGGTGCGCGCAGCCTAATCGTCTTCACTGTGCCACCGCAGCCGTCAGCATGTAGCCACGTCCCCTGACCGTTTCGATGCGTTCGGCACCCACCTTTTTGCGCAGCCGCGCAATGATGACCTCCATCGAGTTGGAGTCGACTTCTGCATCGCCCTCATAAACGCGCTCGTTGAGTTCGCGACGGTCCACCACTGTCCCCTTTCGCAGGATCAGGCAGGACAGAACGCGCCATTCGAGGGCGGTCAATTTCAATGGAAGACCATCGAGTTCGAACGTGCCCAGTTGCGCATCGAAAACAAGAGGCCCGCAATTGAGCCGCGATGACGCATATCCGGCCGCACGCCGCACCAGTGCGCGAAGTCTCAGCACCAGTTCCTCGACCTTGAATGGCTTCGGCAGGAAATCGTCCGCACCCGCCTTGAAGCTGGCCACCTTGTCGGGCCAGCCATCGCGCGCCGTCAGCACCAGAACGGGCAGGTTTCGCTCGCTTTCGCGCCATCCTTTCAGGACGGAAATACCGTCGACTTTGGGAAGACCGAGGTCGAGAATGGCAACGTCGAACAATTCCGTCAGCCCGGCATGAAGCGCATCTTCCCCGTTGCGGGCAATGTCGACAACGAAGTTTTCGAGCCGAAGCGCGCTGGCTATTCTGCTGCTGAGGTCGGCATCATCTTCTACGAGCAGTACGCGCATGAGGGGACTTTCGAATGAAAGAAAAACCGAAAACTTAAGTATGGCAGCTTAACTCAAACTGAACAGGAAGGTTCAGCGAGGCGTGGGTGTGGTTCGGCTAGATTGGACTTGTCGTTCAAAAGGAGCACCGAAAATGCACAACGAAGATCAAGCCCACGAGCCTGTAAATACAGCATCCGCCCACCCGCCACACAAGCATCGTCGCCGACTGGCGCTGCCAGCTCTTGCCGCAGTGGTTGCCCTTGCCGTGGGTGCAGCCGGTGGCGCAGCTGCCATGAAACTGGTGCGCCCATCAGCGGAGATGGCACCCATGACGCCCGTTGCGATATCGACGATGCCAGCGTCCAGTCTCGTCACCATCAAAGGCACGGTCGCCGAGATCTACGGCAACAAATTCGTCCTTCAGGATGACAGCGGGAAAGCGTTGATCGAAACGGGTCCTGGTGGTGAGGATGGCAAACTGGTGACCAGCAATGAGGCCGTCACGGTACAGGGTCGCTTTGACGACGGTTTCGTGCATGCCAGCTATCTGGTTCGTCAGGACGGGAAAACGGAAGCACTCGGCCCGCAGAAAGGCCCACCACCACCGCACAAACACCTTAAGGACATTGCCCGCGAGCTAGCGCCGTGACGTGACGACAAATGTCGCCCAAGGCGCACACCGTCTGATGAACTGCGTCCCTGGTTTTCCTTTGCGGGAAGGCCGGGGACGTCACTCTGTAAATTGTTCAGATCGAACCTATGCGGCAGATGAATATCGTGCGACGGATTGGACTGGCAAAAGCCGAAGAACTTCGTCGGCAAATGCGTTTGCATTTTGCAATGCCTTGTCCAGATTGCTGACCTGTGACGGGCTCATCATGTGCAGATACCCGCCAAACTCGAACATGTCGCGGAACGCGGCGCGTTCAATGATCGGCGTATCCAGCACATGTACGTTGCGTTTCGCTAAAAGGGCCTTGGCAGCAAGAAGTGCCCGTGTCGTCACCATGGAATTGACGCGGGACAGCACCACCGAATGTGGGATTTTGATGGATGCCCGGTCATCGAGATAACGAAGCAATTCGAGGACCTGCGCTCCACCCTGTGCATCCATGGTACTACCCTGCACCGGTATCAGCACATGGTTCGAAAGTCCGACCGCGGTTGCCAGAAGGGGTGATTGAGCGCCGGGCAGATCGATGATGACGTGGTCGAATTTGCGGCGGTTGTTCAGCACATGTTGCTGAAGGCTGGAGGCCGAAACATAGGTGATGACGGAGAGGTCAACGCGGTGATCGGCAGCTTCGCTCCATTTGGAAAGCCAGCGTTGCGGGTCGGTATCGATAACACAAATCTTCAATCCGCGCCGCGCCAGTTCCGACGCAAGCAGCAAAACTGCCGTTGTCTTGCCCGCGCCGCCCTTGGTGTTTGCGAATGTGATGACCGCCATGATGGATCCGATAAGAGCTGAGACGGTCATCGTCTGATTGGCACGCCGAGATCATGGCGCGTGCCAATCATTGAACATTATGGTTAATGATTTCTAAAGAAATCCGGCGAATCCCTATCGGCGGCGGCGGTCTTCGTTCAGGATTTCCTGGGCGATCTGATTCAACGGCAAGATTTTATCCACACCGCCATGCGCGATCGCCTCTTTGGGCATGCCAAAGACGACGGAGGAGGCTTCATCCTGTGCAATCGTCAGCGCACCGGCCTGATGCATTTCCAACATTCCGCGCGCACCGTCGTCGCCCATTCCGGTCATGATCACGCCCAAGGCGTTGGAGCCCGCCGCGCGTGCTGCCGACCGAAACAGCACATCAACGGAAGGACGATGACGGGAGACGAGGGGGCCATTCCGGACCGACGCGTAGTATCGCGCACCCTGACGTTCCAGCAGCATGTGCTTGTCACCCGGTGCGATCAGCACATGGCCGCGCAGAACGGTGTCGCCATCCTCGGCTTCCTTGATTTCAACGTCGCAAAGTGTGTTCAAACGCCGGGCAAAGGCTGCCGTAAATTTTTCCGGCATATGCTGCACGATCAATATGCCAGGCGAGTTGGCAGGCAGCCTTTCCAGCATTTCCCGCAATGCCTCGGTCCCACCCGTCGAAGCTCCCACGCAGACCACCATTTCCGTCGTCCGTGCCATCGCTTTGCCGGAAGGAGGTGGGAGAACAGCGTCTGCGGTCAACTTTGCCTGTGGGGCATTGGGAATTGCATGGCGCGAGAGTGTCTTGATGCCCTTGACGCGGGCGTGCGCGGCGCTCTTGACCACTTCGCAGATGCGTTGGGCGGATTCGGCCAAATGGTCGGCGGCACCAATGCGTGGCTTGAGAATAATATCGACAGCGCCAGCTTCAAGCGCCTGAAGCAAGGTCTCGGAGCCGGCTTCCGTCAGTGATGAACACATGACGACCGGAATGGGATGCTGCGCCATGATCTTGCGCAAAAAGGTAATGCCGTCCATGCGCGGCATTTCAACATCGAGCGTTATGACGTCCGGTAAGTCTTCCTGGATCTTCTTCGCCGCCGCGAAAGGGTCAGAGGCAGCACCTATCACCTCGATTGCGGGGTCTGCCTCAAGAACCGCGGTCAGCGTTTGCCGGACGCTGGCAGAGTCATCAACGATGAGGACGCGTACTTTTTTGACCATGTCTGAGACTATTGTTTCATAAAAATTGTATTGGCAACCTGCTTGATGGGCAGATCGATGCCGGTCACAGTCTCCGAATGGCCTATCAAAAGATAGCCGCCAGGTGCAAGGCACTTGCACAACTGGGTCAAAACGTGAGTCTGGGTCTTCTTATCGAAATAGATCAGTACATTTCGGCAAAACAGGATGTGGACAGGGTCACCGATTTCGTAGGTCGCGTTCATCAGGTTCATGCGTGCAAAGCCGATCTTTGAGCGCAGCTTTGTAGCGATACGCACATCGTTTCGCTGCTTTTCCTTTGCCTGCATGACGTATTTGCGTTTGAATTCCGGAGGTACCGGATCCACGAGATCTTTGCTGTAGATTCCGCTTTGAGCCTTCATCAGCACGTCGGTAGACAGATCGGTCGCCAGGATGTTGAAGTCGGAGATCACACCTTTTTCGACAGCCTCTGCCATGACCATTGCCATGGTGTAGGGTTCCGCGCCGGTTGAACAGGCCGAGCTCCATGCCCGAACGCGACCAATGCCTCTTTTAGCCAGAGCCGGCAGAGCGGTCTTTTGCATGTAATCGAAGTGATTGGGCTCGCGAAAGAAATCGGTCTTGTTGGTGGTCACGACGTCGATCAGGAAGATCGCTTCCGCTTCCATGCCATCATGGCGAAACAAATAGTCACAATAGGTGCTGAAGGTTGGATGACCGGTTGCACGCAGGCGTTTTCGCAGCCTGCCTTCCAGCATGGACCGTTTCGTTTCAGGCATCTTGATGCCACAGTAATCATAGATGAAACTGGAAAGCTCACGAAAATCGCGTGTGCTCAGGCTGTCGTCGAAATTAACGCTTACAGCGGTACTCAACTCTTATATTCCTTTCACGCAGCGCGCATTGGCCCGGCATTGACCTTGGCAAGATCGCCCGCTTCGCTTGAAAACAACTGTGCAAGGTCGATGATCACGACAAAATCACCTTCCCGACGGACGACACCGGCGATGTAGCTGGAATTCCAGCTGATGCCGATGTCAGGTGCGGTTTCGATCTGGTCCAGGTTGAAAGGTGTAACTTCGAAAACCTTGTCGGCAACCAAGCCCAGAGCCAGCAACTTGTCACCGAACGGAATATCGAGAACCAATATTCGGGTGTGCGGTGTTTTTACCGTTTTGGACATGCCGAGACGCAAACGAAGATCGATGACAGGAACGCCCTGCCCGCGAACGTCCCGAAGGCCGAGCAAGTAGTCCGGACCGTAAGGAATTTTAAATGCCTCTTCGTGGTCGAGAATTTCGCGAACGACATCCACAGGGACGGCGAAGATTTCCTCACCAAGACTAAAAGTCACGTATTGAGTATGAGTGGATGGGCTCGCCATTTTACGTTGTCTCCAAAGTCCTGTTCATTGAGTCAATTTGCTCTGTGCCGTTGCCGGGTTCCGAAATGAGCCGGCGCGGATGAGCACGAACACTCTCCCGCACCGGCCAGCCTCAGGTCCTATGCGGACTGGCGGAAATCGTGGTCATCGTCGTCAGGGCCGCCCATGGAAAGATCAAGAGCGAAGCCTTTGGCGCGTGCCTGTTGCGTCCTGACCGAGTTGTCGGAGGCAGCTTTGCGAACGGGCTTCTTCTGTTGAAGGCTCGCCGGACGCGGAGCAGATGACGCCCCGCGGGTGTTGAAACGGTCGACCTTGAAGAAGGCGATGCTCGTCTGCAGCTCTTCAGCCTGTGCTGCCAATTCTTCCGATGTCGAAGACATTTCTTCTGAAGCGCTGGTGTTCTGCTGTGTGACTTTGTCCAGTTGCTGAATGGCTTCGTTGATCTGGTTCGCACCGATATCCTGTTCGCGGCAGGCTGCAGAAATTTCTGCAACCAGTTCCGCTGTCTTGCGAATATCGGGGACCAGACGGTTCAACATATCACCGGCATCAGCCGCGGCCTTTACCGTTTCGCTGGACATGGAGCTGATTTCGGCAGCGGCAGACTGGCTGCGTTCGGCAAGCTTGCGAACCTCAGATGCGACGACGGCAAAACCCTTTCCGTGCTCGCCTGCACGGGCAGCCTCGACAGCAGCGTTGAGGGCGAGAAGGTCTGTCTGGCGAGCGATTTCCTGTACGATGGAGATCTTTTCGGCGATCGTCCTCATGGCGACCACGGCCCGGCCGACGGCTGCGCCGCTTGCTTCGGCATCCGTTGAAGACTGACGGGCGATTTTTTCCGTCTGAGCAGCATTTTCAGCGTTCTGACGGATATTGGCTGCCATCTGCTCCATCGATGCGGATGCCTCTTCCGTGGAAGATGCCTGCTCTGTCGCGCCTTGCGATACCTGCTCGGAGCTGGCGGAGAGCTCTTGGCTTCCAGACGAAACATTTTCCGCTGCGGAAATCGAATCCGAAACCACGCCGCGAAGACGTTCGATCATCGTGTTGACATGCTCGAGAAGCGTTCCGATTTCATCGCGTGTGGTAATGGTGGCCATATTCGTCAGGTCGCCTTCGGAGACGTTGCGAACGGCGACGATTGCCTTGTTAAGGCCGCGACTGATGGAGATCGAAATCAGGATTGCAGAAATCACGGAGATGATGGCGGCGACGATCGCGAGGCTCAAGAGTGCGGTGAACGTGCTGTTGTAAGCTGCTTCGCTGGCCTTGTCGGATGCCGTAATACCCTCTTCCGTCAGGACGGCGAGGTTTTCCGTCATAGCATCGAGCTTTTCGGATGCGACCGTTCCTTCATTCTGGTTGAGTTCCAGCGCCTGGTCACGATTATTCGATTTCACAAGACTAATGACGCGGTCCTGAAGGGTGATAAAATCGCCCCAGAAGTTACGAATTTCTGCCCACTTTGGTTTGAATTCTTCCGACGCGCTTTGCTCGCCAATCGTGAGGGCATCTGTGAAGTTCTTACGTTCGGTTTCGATCATCGACAACGCGTTTTGCATACGCTCGGGCGATGTTGAAAGAAGCAAGTCGCTTTCGGCGAGACCCAGACCGTCGAACGCGCCCGACACTTCGTTCGCGGCGTCGTCCTGACGGATCGGGCCGCTGATCATGCTGTCCTTGAGGCTGTCCATTTGTCTCAGGCCGTTGATGCCGAAGACAGCGCATGCCGCCATGAGAAGGACGAGTAGTCCAAATATAAGGCCGAGTTTCAGTTTGATGGTGAACCGCATAATAAGTCCTCTAAGACAGTGCTTGAAATGATTGTGTGTGGGGTATTTCCAGCCCCTAAAATCACGCTCGAAGTGATACATTCACTTTCCGCGATAAAATTTACGACACTCATCGTCGCACCGGTCTCAAGGGTTCGGGAAAATATTCCCCGAACCCATATTTAATTGGCTTTATGCGCTTTCGCGGAAGTCGGCGTCATTGGCGTCTGGGCCACCCATGGACATATCAAGCGCGAAACCCTTTGCGCGGGCCTGTTGTGCTTGAATAGACTGATCCGGGCGACGTACCGGCTTTGCGGGCTTTGCAACTGGGCGATGTGCGGGAGCGGCAGCACGTGGGGCCATGTAGGCCTTTGGTGCTTGGCTGGTGCCGGAACGTTCCACCTTGAAGAACGCGATGCTTGCCTGAAGCTCTTCAGCCTGCGCTGCCAGTTCTTCCGAGGTCGAGGACATCTGTTCGGACGCGCCGGAATTCTGTTGCGTTACCATATCAAGCTGTTGAATGGCTTCATTGATCTGGCTTGCACCGATATCCTGCTCGCGGCATGCGGCAGAGATTTCCGACACGAGTTCTGCCGTTTTGCGAATATCTGGAACCAGACGGTTCAGCATCTCGCCAGCTTCGGTCGCAACCTGAACGGTCTCGCCCGATAGCGATGAGATTTCGGCTGCTGCTGCCTGGCTACGCTCTGCCAGTTTGCGAACTTCGGATGCGACCACGGCAAAGCCCTTGCCATGTTCTCCAGCACGGGCGGCCTCGACAGCAGCGTTCAGCGCAAGAAGGTCGGTCTGGCGAGCGATTTCCTGAACGATCGAAATCTTTTCAGCGATGGTACGCATGGCCGAAACCGCACGACCCACGGCTTCGCCACTGGCTTCCGCATCCTTCGAGGACTGGCGAGCAATCTTCTCGGTCTGAGCGGCGTTGTCGGCGTTCTGCTTTATGTTGGCGGCCATCTGTTCCATCGAAGCAGATGCTTCTTCGGCAGAGGATGCCTGCTCGGTTGCACCCTGCGAAAGCTGCTCTGAGCTTGCAGAGAGTTCCTGGCTACCGGACGAAACGTTGTCGGCTGCCGACAGCGCATCTGAAACGACGCCACGAAGGCGCTCTACCATGCGCTGAAGCGAAAGACCCAGCGTGTCCTTGTCAGAAAGCGGTCTTGGTGTAACCGTCAAGTTTCCGTCGGCGATTTCGTTGGCAACGCTTGCCGTGTTGCGCAGATTGCCGGTCATTGTGTTGATGCGCGTGACGAGATCCTTGATTTCGTCATTCGTCTTAATTTCGACCTCCTGATCGAGGTCGCCGATCGATACGGCTTCTGCAACCATCATAATCTTGCGGAGGCCGCTGCTGATGCCCAGCGCAATCCACAATGCGGTGATGGCAGCAATAACAACGGCGGCAACCGATGCTGCAATTAACATAATGCGTGTCTGTTCGTACTCGGAAGCCGCAGACTGCTTGGCTTCGTTAAGACGCGCGCGGTTCATCTGCACGCCATCATCAAGTTTCTGCGTTAGTGCACTTGCCGCCACACGGCCATCACCCGAAGAATAAACCGATGCGGCAGGTACGTTGCCTTCGGTAACATATTCGCGAACCCGATCGTCACTTGTTTCGAATGTCTTTGTGATTGCCTGCAGGTCGGTCCAGTAGCCGCGTGTTTCCGCACTGGCCGTGGCCGCCATGTCAGTAATCATCTTGTCCATCTCACCGCGAATCTCGTTGCTGGTAGCGATGTGTTTTTGCGCTTCCTGCGGAGAACTCGCCAGAATAAGATTTTTCTGCGCACGCACGGTCGCAAGCGACAGTGCGTTGATCTGGTGCGTTTTGTCGAGACGAACGACGGTGCCGTCAACCACGTCATCCATGGCGTCTTTTGCGGTGCCCAGGCTGTAAATTCCGTAGCCTGCTGTTCCAGCGAGCATCACGATCAGAAATCCGAACGCGATTGCCAGTTTCAATTTAATTGTAAATCGCATTTCAGATTTCCTTCGAGAGTTCGATGACGTTGCTTCTGGACGTGGCTTTCATAGTTGAGGCGTCGCGCTGGGCCGTGAAAATCGCAATCAGGTTCGGCATGATGACGAATTGCGGGCCACGCTTGATAAGGCAGTGGATGTAGTCCGGCCTCCAGCGCATGCCTACGCTCGGCGGCGGTTCACTGGCGGACTTTGAAAAATTGGTCACTTCATAGACCTTGTCCGTACGCAGGCCGATCAGTAACCGCTCGTCCTCGATCGGAAGTTCGATAACGATAATCCGGCTATCTATCGTCTTTTCGGCGGCACCCATGCCGAACGCCAGGCGGATATCCGCCAGCGGTATGACCTTGCCGCGAAAGTTGATGACGCTGGCCACGAACGGCTTGGCACCGGGCACGGCGGTTTCAGGGAGAAGATCGAGGATTTCCTGAACCCGGATGGCCTCGATCGCGAAAGTTTCTCCTTCGATGGAGAAGGTCAGGACTTCGAGGCTGTCGCGGTCGCCCCACAAATCTTCGGATTTTTTCAAACGAGACTGGTTCATCCGGCGATGCGCATCTGCGCCTCCTGCTGCTGTCCTGCGGCCACCAGGTGCCCGACGTCGAGAATGAGTGCGACACTGCCATCACCAAGAATGGTTGCGCCGGAGAAGGTTGCGACGTCGTGATGGAGTTTCGACATCGCCTTGATGACCGTCTGGTGGTCGCCGATGATCTGATCGACGACGAGGCCGACGCGTTCCGATCCCGTGGAGATGACGACGACCTTCTGGAACTGGTCCGGCGTGGTGCCCGTATGGAAAAGTTCGCGAAGACGAATGAAAGGAACGAGACTTTCACGCAGCGAGATGAAAGAGCGACCACGTGATTTCACGTCGTTTTCCGGTGTCAGCTCGAGGCATTCTTCCACGGCGGAAAGCGGAATGACGTAGCAGCCTGTGCCGACGCGCACCAGGAGACCATCGATAATGGCCAGTGTCAGCGGAATGGCGAGTGTGATCTCTGAACCTGCACCAGGCGAACTGCTGACATTGATCGTGCCGCGCAGCCCTTCGATGGTCTTCTTCACCACATCCATTCCGACGCCGCGGCCGGACAGATTGGTGACCTGCGCTGCCGTGGAGAACCCCGGCTCGAAAATCATTTGCAGAAGTTCCTGATCAGACAGCGTGGCACCGGGGGCCACCAGACCGGACGATTCAGCCTTTGCCCGAACCCTCTCGCGATCGATGCCGCGACCGTCATCCCTGATGGTGATGGTCACATCGCCGCCGGTCTGGCGCGCTACCAGCGTCACCTGACCCGCAGGGTTCTTGCCTGCAGCAATACGGTCTTCTGGAGTTTCCAGCCCGTGGTCGCAGGAGTTTCTGACCAGATGCACCAGAGGATCAGCCAGCCGTTCGATTACGACCTTGTCGACCTCGGTGCTTTCCCCTTCCGTCAAAAGTTCGATCTGCTTTCCGGTTTCGCGGGCAAGATCGTGGACGAGACGGCGGAAACGGCTGAACAATTGCGAGATCGGCACCATGCGAAGCACCATCATGGTGTCGCGAAGCTCGCCGGAAAGACGCTCCACATCTTCGGAAACGGAGCGGAGCTGGATGTCGACACTGGTGTTTGCAAGCTGTGATAGCCGCGATTGTGCGATCACCAGCTCTCCGACGCGGTCCATCAATTCATCGAGACGCTCGGCCGGAACGCGGACGTTTTCGGCGTTTCTGTTCTGTTTGCCATCACTATTTGCCTGCGCGGCGGCCGGGTTTGCCTTTGCCGCTTCGACCGGTGCGAGTGGCTGAACGATCTCGGCGGTCGCTACAGGGTCGCTCGAGATTTTTTTGACGTCGATTTCCATATCGTCCATGACGAAGATGAAGACGTCATCAATGGCCGAGCGCGGCTGATCCGTTGTCAGAGTGACGCTCCAGGAGAGGTGCAGATTGGTAGGTTCGATGAGATCCAGTGCCGGAATTGCCGTCGCATTAACGGCAATCGTGCAATCGCCCAGTTCGGCCAGCTCATCCAGAAGACCCAACGGGTTCGTACCGTTTGCCATGGAATTGGTCGGCAGGCTGAAATCGATCTGCCAAGTTACGGTGGACGGTTCATCCGCTTTTACGGTCGCCACAGGTTGGGCGTGTTTTGCAGTCGCACTTTCGTTCGTGCCGACCGCGGCCTGCAATTTTGCCAACAGACGATCGCCCGTTTCTGGAAATGCAGTTGCGGGATTATCGACCAAGCGGCGCATGTGGTCCTGCGCCTCGAGCACGGCTGCGATCAGTTCGCTGCTTGCAGGAACCTCACCCTTGCGGACGCGGTCGAACGCGGTTTCGCAGTGATGGGTAAAGGCGGCCAAGGCTTCGAAACCAAACATGGCTCCGGACCCCTTGAGGGTATGCAGGCCGCGAAACACGGCGTCGATCTGTCCTTGGTTGGACAGGTCATGCAACAGGTCCAGCAAACCGCTCTCGATCTGTTCGAAAAGCTCGGCTGCTTCTGTTCTGAAAACCTGAATGGGGTCCAGTATGTTCATCTACCAAGAACCTTTTTGACGATTTTGACCAGATTTTCAGGATCGAAAGGCTTGGTGACCCAACCTGTCGCTCCAGCGGCTTTCGCACGTGCTTTCATGTCCGCATCTGACTCGGTGGTCAGGAATATGATCGGTATGCCCGTGTGTGCCGGCGACTGCCTCAAGGCTTCGATCATTTCCAGACCGTTCATATTGGGCATGTTGAGATCGGTGACGATCAGATCGAACGGACCGCCTTTTGCCTTTGTCAGTCCATCAGCGCCGTCAACCGCTTCAGTCACCTGATAACCAGCATTCGTCAGTGCGATTTTGGTTGTCATTCTGATGCTGGCAGAGTCATCGACAGTAAGAATATTGGCGCTCATTGAATTTCCTTTCCATGCAGCCAGAAGAGGCGAGAAGCCTCGTCCATATTCGTAAGGAACCCGCCCCGGCGAAGTGTATCGACAACGCTCGCAGAGGCCGGTTTTGTCAGTGTGATGTACTTGCCGTTCGCCCGCGCATAGAGCCGCGATGATTCGATGAGCTGGATGAAGCTCAAATCGGTTTGCGCATCAGCGGGAATATCGATCGTCACTGCTTTGTGCATCTGAAGTGCCTCAAGGAGGCTCTCATGGACGGGCACGATACCGCGTATGGAGAGTGACGGAGGCAAATTGAGTGTTTCTGGCGTCATCAGTCTTCCTACTTCCCGGCTGCCTCGAATTGACGGCGAGCAAAAAAATGCCCTTTGGCGTGTCTTCCAACGCTGGAAGTTTCGCCAATGCGATCTGGCGTCTCCGCGTCGATGGAACATTCTGAAGATTTGTGCCCGGCAGGCTATGTTTTGCACAGACGACAAGCTGTCGCCGCTGAACACGCAGGGCATCTGTCAATTGGCTGGATTAACAGCTCTCGACATACACCTGGTCATTTCAGACATAGCCATCGCGGCGCTGTCCTTGCCTCAAGCAAGTAAAGCGTTCCAAATCGGTTCATTTTTGAAAATCGGATCGGCGTCATGCAACCCGCAGCGATAGCACCACAACCCAGCGAGAAATCGCTATGTGTTGTAACTGCTTATCATATTAGCTTATTGATATGGCTGTAGTGGTTAAGGCGCAGTTAATGGAGGTTGCGATTAGTCGCAGGCATCTTAAAGTTTGTGGCTAAAATGCGATAATCCATTGAATTTTCAATAATAATGACCGGTTCTACCGGAGATATACATTGTCCGAGTCCAGCATAGTACCGTTTCGATTTGATTGAGGGTAAACTCACTTGAGTAATCAATTTCTCGAAACCCCTTAGATGCACTAATTGTGTTGCGGCTTCTCAATGGGATTACAGTATCCACAGCAATCCGCGACGATTGCATCAGGCTTGGGGATATTTCGACAAAGTGTGCACCGTCCAGCCTCACATGCGGATCACAACTAATTGTAATTAAATAACTATTTTAAGTTTTATTTTTTTCTGCCATCGCTGTTGCAGAAGCGGGATCTTTCGCATAGGTTTTTACGGCAACGTTTCAGTGAGGGAGGAGACTCATGCGCATTCGTTCTATTCTGGCCGCTCTGGCGGCTGGTGTCATGTTACCTGCAGGTATTGCGGGGGCCACTGACTTGGAAGTAACGCACTGGTGGACATCGGGCAGTGAAGCTGCTGCGGTGGGAGAGCTTGCCAAGGCATTTGATGCAACCGGAAATAAGTGGGTGGATGGTGCCATTGCCGGTTCGGGCGGCACCGCACGTCCTATCATGATCAGCCGTATCACCGGTGGTGATCCCATGGGTGCAACGCAGTTCAACCATGGACGGCAAGCGGAGGAGCTTGCGCAGTCTGGATTGATGCGCGATCTCACCGATGTCGCGGAAAAGGGTAAATGGAAGGACATCATCAAACCAGCCAGCCTTTTGGATAGCTGCACCATAGATGGCAAGATCTATTGTGCGCCCGTCAACATTCACTCGTGGCAGTGGCTATGGCTTTCCAACGCTGCTTTCAAGAAAGCTGGCGTAGAAGTTCCCAAAAACTGGACTGAGTTCATTGCAGCTGGTCCAGCCCTGCAGAAAGCGGGTATCCAGCCGCTTGCCCTTGGCGGCCAGGCGTGGCAGGCAAACGGACTGTTCGATACTTTGGTGCTGTCGATAGGCGGCAAAGACCTTTACGAAAAGGTCTACAAGGATAAGGACGCTGAAGTTGCTGCCGGGCCGGAGATGCAGAAAATTTTTGCTGCAGCCGATGAAGCGCGCAAGCTTGCCAAGGGTTCCAACGTTCAGGACTGGAACCAGGCAACCAACATGGTCATCACTGGCAAGGCTGGCGGTCAGGTCATGGGTGACTGGGCACAGGGCGAATTCCAACTTGCCAGTCAGAAAGCCGGAACTGATTATAGTTGCCTGCCAGGGCTTGGCCTCAGCGACTATCTCACGACGGGCGGTGATGCTTTCTACTTCCCTCTGCTGAAGGATGAAGCGAAATCAAAGGCGCAGGAAGTCTTGGCTGAAGTGATCGTTGATCCTAAAACGCAGGTCGCGTTCAACCTGAAGAAGGGTTCGCTTCCTATTAGGGGTGATGTCGACCTCTCAGCGGCCAATGACTGCATGAAAAAGGGTTTGGCAATCGTAAATAAGGGCAATGCCCTGACGAGTACCGATCAGCTCATTTCAGCCGATACGCAAAAGCAGAAAGAAGATTTGATGGCAGAGTTCTTTGCCAATTCATCTCTGACGGCTGAAGCTGCGCAAAAGCGCTTTGCTGACATTATCGGCTCCGCAGACTGATCGTCTTGCCTGTGAGCGATCAGTCGAACTGACAGCTTGCAGGCACCTCCTTGCCAGACATGAAACGCCTTTGGCTTGTCTGGGACATGTGTTGCGGGATATGCTTGCGAGCTACCCGCTGCACAATCAACCTTTACGATTGATAAGGAGTGGGACATGGCAGTGAAACGCCATTCTGGTCGTCCAAACCAGCTATTCCGCAATCTGAATTCAAAGATTGCATCGATACCCATGATCGTGACCGCAATGGTCATCTTCATGGGTGGAACGATCTGGACAGTCGTTTATTCCTTTACCAATTCAAAGCTATTGCCGCGCGCTTCCTTTATCGGCTTCGAGCAGTATGAACGCCTTTGGGCGGCACCCCGCTGGATTATTTCGATTCAGAATCTGGCCATCTATGGCATTCTTTCTTTGATTTTCAGCCTCGTGATCGGCTTCGTCCTCGCCGCGTTGATGGATCAGAAGATACGCTTTGAAAATACATTCAGAACCATCTTCCTTTATCCCTTTGCATTGTCTTTCATCGTTACCGGCCTCGTCTGGCAATGGCTCCTGAACCCGGAATTCGGCATTCAGGCCGTGGTGCGGTCGCTGGGCTGGGAAAGCTTCACCTTCGATCCGCTCTATAATTCGGATTTTGTGATCTATGGTATTCTGATTGCCGCACTCTGGCAGGGGACCGGTCTCGTCATGTGCCTCATGTTAGCGGGCCTGCGTGGGATAGATGAGGACATCTGGAAGGCCTCACGCGTTGACGGCATTCCCATGTGGAAGACCTATATTCTCATCGTCATCCCCATGATGCGCCCGGTCTTCATTACAACGCTCGTCATCATCGCCAGCGGCATCGTCAAGGTTTACGATCTCGTGGTCGCGCAGACCAGCGGCGGTCCCGGCATCGCGTCCGAAGTCCCTGCGAAATACGTCTACGACTACATGTTCCAGGCACAGAATCTGGGGCAGGGCTTTGCCGCATCCACCATGATGTTGCTAACTGTCGCAATCATCGTCGTTCCATGGGCCTATCTCGAATTCGGAGGGCGCAAACGTGGCTAATATCTCAACGCTCAATACCGTCGCCGCAGGCGTGGACCCGGTGTCCTCTCAACTTGGTGGCCCACGCGGACGCAAGCCGCGCAAGCGGATATCTCGACGCAATATCATTCTCTATGGCAGCCTGTTCGTCGCCGCGCTTTATTACCTGCTGCCGCTCTACGTGATGATCGTGACATCGCTGAAAGGCATGCCGGAAATCCGCATGGGCAACATCTTTGCCCCGCCGATGGAAATTACCTTCGAGCCTTGGGTCAAGGCATGGTCCAATGCCTGCACGGGTTTGAACTGCGATGGCCTTTCGCGCGGTTTCTGGAACTCGGTCCGCATCATGATACCGTCGACCTTTGTGTCGATCCTGATTGCGTCCGTCAGCGGCTATGCACTGGCCAACTGGAAGTTCAAAGGCTCCGAGTTCTTCTTCTCCATCCTCATCATAGGTGCCTTTATTCCCTATCAGGTGATGATTTATCCAATCGTGATCGTGTTGCGCGAAATGGGCGTCTACGGAACATTGACCGGCCTCATCATGGTTCACACCATTTTCGGCATGCCCATCCTGACCTTGCTGTTTCGCAATTATTTCGCCGGTTTGCCGGAGGAGTTGTTCAAGGCGGCACGCATCGATGGGGCGAATTTCTGGCAAATCTATTTCCGCATTATGGCCCCTATGTCGCTGCCGATTTTCGTGGTGGCAATGATCCTGCAGGTCACCGGCATCTGGAACGACTTCCTTTTCGGCGTCGTGTTCACCAGACCGGAATATTATCCGATGACGGTTCAGCTCAACAATATCGTCAACTCGGTTCAGGGTGTGAAGGAATACAACGTCAACATGGCGGCGACCCTTCTGACCGGTGCCGTTCCGCTGTTCGTCTATTTTGTTTCAGGTAGACTTTTTGTCCGCGGCATCGCCGCAGGCGCAGTCAAGGGTTAAGCTTCATGAATAAAAGCGTCTCCATTCGCGACCTGTCCCTGTCCTTTGGCGCGGTCACCGTGCTCTCAGACCTCAACCTTGATATTTACGAGGGCGAGTTTCTCGTTCTTCTGGGTTCATCGGGTTGTGGCAAATCCACTTTGCTCAATTGCATTGCGGGGCTGCTGGAACCGACGGACGGGCAGATTTTCATCAAGGACCGAAACGTCACCTGGGAAGAGCCGAAAGATCGAGGCATCGGCATGGTGTTTCAGTCCTATGCACTTTATCCGCAGATGACGGTGGAAAAGAACCTGTCCTTCGGCTTGCAGGTCGCCAAGATCCCTAAGGAAGAGATCGATAAGCGTGTCAAGCGCGCAGCCGGTATCCTCCAGATCGAGCCGTTGTTGAAACGCAAGCCCGCAGAACTGTCCGGCGGTCAGCGTCAGCGTGTTGCCATTGGACGTGCGCTTGTGCGCGACGTCGATGTCTTCCTGTTCGATGAACCTCTGTCCAACCTCGATGCCAAGCTGCGGTCCGAACTGCGCGTCGAGATCAAGCGGCTTCACCAGTCGCTGAAAAACACGATGATCTATGTCACGCACGACCAGATCGAGGCGCTGACTCTGGCAGACCGCATCGCGATCATGAAAAGCGGTGTCATTCAGCAGTTGGACGACCCGATCTCGATCTATAACAAGCCGAGAAATCTGTTCGTGGCTGGCTTTATCGGCTCACCGTCGATGAATTTTCTGCGCGGGGAATTGGTCGAAAAGGACGGGAAAGTCCATTTCGTCACCAATGGCGTTAGCTTCACGCTGGATGGATACGATGCATCGTCGCCACTCAATCCCGGCACCTCGGCCGTTCTTGGCGTGCGACCGGAACATGTGCGTGTCGATAGCGATATCACCAGCGGCGAAATCCACGATGCTGTGGTCGATATCGAAGAGCCGATGGGGGCGGATAACCTCATCTGGCTGAAGCTTGCCGGACATACGCTGTCTGTTCGTGTCGGCGGACACAGGCGTTTCTCGCCAGGGACTAAGGTCAAGCTCGCCTTTGATATGTCCATGGCATCGCTCTTCGAAGCGACAACGGAAGAGCGCATCTAATCCACACTACCAAATTCCACCGGGCACAATCCCAATGTCAGGCCCAATGTCAGGCCCAATGTCAGGAGAGACAGATGACGAAACTTGGTTTCCAGCTTTACAGCGCGCGCAATTTTCCGCCGCTTTCGGATGTTTTGAAAAAGCTATCGGCGGCAGGATACGCTCACGTCGAAGGATTCGGCGGCATTTATGGCAGCATGGACGACGCGGCCTTGAAAGCCCTGCGCAGCGATCTCGATGCCAACAATCTGACCATGCCGACAGGACATTTCGGTCTCGATATGCTCGAAGGAGAGCCACAGAAAGCGCTCAACATAGCGAAAACTCTGGGTATTCAGGCGATCTATTGCCCTTATCTCTTGCCCGATCAGCGTCCAAACGATGCTGCTGGCTGGCTCTCTTTCGGCAAGCGCCTTCAAGAAGCCGCCACGCCTTTCCGCGATGCGGGCCTTGCATTTGGTTGGCACAACCATGACTTCGAATTCGTAAAGCTGGACGACGGCTCCACGCCGCAGGATCAGATTTTTGCCGGTGGACCTGAGCTGGAATGGGAAGCGGACATCGCCTGGATCATCCGCGGAAAAGCCGATCCGTTCGAGTGGATCGAACGCTATGCCAGCCGCATTACCGCAGTGCACGTGAAGGATATCGCGCCAGCGGGTGAGAACACGGACGAGGACGGCTGGGCAGATGTCGGCCATGGCACAGTGGACTGGAAGGGACTTGTGGACGTGCTGAAGAAGACAGCTGTCAAATATTACGTGGTCGAGCACGATAATCCCAAGGATGCAGATCAGCTGATCACGCGTTCCATCGCATCCTTCAATACCTATTAATCCATCAATCTGGAGTTTGAGACATGGCCAAGGAACTTGGCGTCGGCATCATTGGATGCGGCAATATTTCAACAACCTACTTTTCGCTCTCACCGCTGTTCAGGGGTTTGAAAGTCCTGGCCTGCGCCGACCTCAACCGCAGCGCTGCGGAATTGAGAGCCGAAGAGTATGGTGTCAAAGCGCAGTCCATCGAGGAACTGCTTCAGAACGACGAGATCGATGTGGTGGTTAACCTCACCATTCCGGCAGCGCATTTTTTCGTTTCGAAAGCCATTCTCGAAGCGGGCAAACATGTCTATTCGGAAAAGCCTCTCGTGCTGACGCTTGAACAAGGCGAGGAACTGCGGCGTCTGGCAACCGAAAAAAAACTGGCGGTTGGCTGCGCACCCGATACGTTCCTGGGTGGTTCGCATCAACTGGCCCGCAAATATATCGATGAAGGCGGCATCGGGCGCATCACGTCGGGCACATGCCACGTCATGAGCCCTGGAATGGAAATGTGGCACCCCAATCCCGGCTTCTTTTTCCTTGCCGGCGGTGGCCCGATCCTCGATCTCGGCCCGTACTACGTCGCCAATCTCATCAACCTTATCGGCCCGGTCAAACGCGTCGGCGCATTGACCTCCATGGCCAGCTCAACGCGTACCGTGACCAGCCAGCCGCTGAACGGTCAGCTCATTCCGGTTGAAACGCCAACGAACATTCATGCTCTCTTGGAGTTTGTAAACGGCGCGACGATCACGCTGTCTGCCAGCTGGGATGTATGGTCACATCGCCATGCAAATATGGAGCTTTATGGTACCGAAGGCTCGATCTATGTGCCGGACCCCAACTTCTTCGGTGGTGTGGTCGAGGCCAGCGGTCGCGACAAGGATATCAAGCCGCTCGAAAATTGGGATCATCCGTTCGGCATCGCCAATCAGGAAAGCCCACAGGGACCGCGCGCAAACTACCGCACTGCCGGTTTGGCGGACATGGCAATTGCCTTGACGGAGGGACGTGATGCACGCTGCTCTCTGGATCGCTCACTTCACGGGATCGATGTCATGACATCCATCTTGAAATCAGGCGAAGAAGGCCGCTTCATCGAGCTGACGACAACCTGCACCCAGCCAGCGGCCTTGGGTATCGAAGAAGCGCAGGCGTTGCTACGTTAAACACAGTTGGCGGATACTCTCAAAGGTATCCGCCACTTCAGGCTGTGGGGTCGTTCGTTAGAACATCTGTTCTGATGGTGGCCTTCAGAGGCAGGTGATCGGACGCTACGCGAGACAAAACGCTATTGTGCGCCGTCACATTGTCGATCAGTCCGGCGCGATTGGAGATGATCCGGTCGAGAGCCAGCACGGGCATGCCAGCGGGAAAGCTTGGAACGGCTGGCGGCAATGTTCCGAAGGCATCGCGGAACGTGTTGAGAGACGAGCCGTTGCCCAGTCGCCATTCGTTGAGATCGCCCAGTAGGATCGTGGGCTGTTTGTCTCTCGTGTTGAGCAACTCCACCAGGGCCTTTGCCTGTTGAGCCCGAGAATGCCTTAACAGACCGAAATGGGCCGCGATGATGCGCAACGTTCCGCCCTGTTTCAGGTCCAGCTCCACCACCAGTGCTCCGCGTGGTTCCAACCCCGGTAGTTTGAGAGGGTGCACGTCGCGCACGGCACCTTCCTTGAACAGGACGACATTGCCGTGCCAGCCATGCGCCTTCGTACCGGCCGCTATTGGCACAGGGGACAGCCCGCATTCCCGCTCCAACCGGATGAGATCGAGCAGACCCGTTCGCTCTCCGAAGCGGCTATCCGCCTCCTGAAGCGCGATAATATCCGCTTTGATTTCCTGAATGACGTGGCTTGTGCGGTCCGGGTCGAATTTTCGGTCCCGTCCGACGCATTTATGAACATTGTAGGACGCGATGACGGGGAAACCTTCATCGCCGCATGGATCGCTTTCGATAAGACGTTTCTTGCGATTGCGAAAGGACGTCATCAGCACAGAGGGCAGGCTTTCCGGCTTCGCACGCTTTGGTTTCTTATCTTGCATCTACCATTACCCATTCCCACTGCTCACAGCGTATCGCACAAAATATGAAGCCTTTTTGCGACGCTGCATTTGCAACCTTACAAATATGGCGACGCCAACCACAGGACCCTTTCGAAAAGGCGCATCAGAAACGGTCGCGCGCGTAGCTCCTCGAGCTTCACTTGTTTTGCGTTTTCCATGGCGTCACCGAAGCGTTGGGAAACCGCATTTGCAAGACCCTCATCGATAACTTCTATGTCCACCTCAAAGTTCAATCGCAAGGAGCGCGGGTCGAGATTGGACGAGCCGACATAGGACCATCGGTCATCGATCACCAAAAGCTTGGAGTGATTGAAGGGGCCTGTCGCGCGCCAGATCCGACAATAACTTTTCAGCATCTGGTCGAATTGTGCCGTCATGGCGTGGTCGACAAGCGTCAGATTGTTGTTGGCGGGAACGATGATATCGACCTGCACCCCGCGCCTGGCAGCGGTTGTCAGGGCTGAAATCAATTCTCTGTCCGGCAGAAAATAGGGAGACATGATGCGGATGGAGGAGCGTGCAATGGAAAACGCTCCCATCAACATTTTATGGCTGGTTTCGATGCTGTTGTCGGGTCCGGACGCAACGACGCGGCCCAGAATAGGGGAGCCGGGTTCGCCGTCCGGAAGCGTCACGTCCCAAACCGGGCCATCCAGTAATTCGCGGGTCGTGAAGCGCCAGTCTTCGGCTGCGACGGTGAAGAGGTCTGCCACGAGGGGGCCAGTCACCCTGAAATGCGTGTCACGCGCATGTCGATCTCCGGAAAACTCCTGCGTAAAACCTTCCCGGATGTTCATTCCACCGGTGAAGGCCACGCGCCCATCCACAACCAAAATCTTGCGGTGGGTGCGCAAATTCGCATAGGGCAAACGCAAGCCGATGATGACATTGCCATTAAAAACGGCCGCTTTGATGCCGAGTTTCTGGAGGCCCGGCATGATGCTGGGAACGGAATAGCGCGCGCCTACCGCATCGACCAATATGCGCACCTCGACACCACGATGTTGCGCGTTGGACAGAGCCTCCACGAACCGTAGTCCTATGCCGTCCTGGTCAAAGATATAGGTCTCAAGAATGATGGATCGCTTTGCGTTGGCAATGGCCTCCAGCATCGCGGCATAGGCTTCGTCGCCTGAGGAAAGCGGCTCGACAACATTGCCGGTCGTCAGCGCATTGCGCGTCACCCGGTCGCCGACATTTTTCATGGCTAGGAACCGACGACCGAAGCGGGCGATCACCAGGTCATCATCGGCATCGAAAAGGGCAACACGGTCCATGATGGTTCCGTGCATCAAAGAGCGCTGTTGGCCAAGAGAACTGCGGCGGATGCGGTTTATTCCGGCGACGCCGTAGATTGCGGCACCCACGAAGGGTGACAGCAGGATGACGCCGACCCAGCCAAGGGCTGTACGCACCTCCTGCTTCGTCATCGTTGCGTGAATGGCAGCGATAGCACCCATGACAATGGAGAGGGTGGCCAGTATATGCGGCCAATAAGTGGTAAAGAGATCAATCATATAGGGAATATAATGGAGTTGCGCCAAGCCGCAAGCCGCATCGCCCCGTGGTGGAGTAGCGATGTGTTAAGGCTTTGTAAGCTATATCGGGTGCCAAGAATTTTTGATAAAGCCGATGACACGATGAACGCTTTCCGGGAAATATCTTCCAAAAATAGCCTTTTGATCGCAAGTCGGCAGACTTGTATTCAAATCGGAAATATTTTACCACCGTGTCACCTCCTGCAAACCGGTGAAACGCCATGCGTTTGAGACATATTGCGCTTCTTGCCTGCACCGCATCTATGCTCGCAGGCTGCAACGAAACGCTCGAAACAGTCGAGCGTGATGTTTCGCATGTAAAAAACAAGGTCGATTACCCGCTTTCCGCGTCCATTCTGGCTGAAATGGACAAGAAGAATATGGATCGCAATGCGCCGATCATGATCCGTATCTTCAAGGAAGAGGGTAAGCTCGAAATCTGGAAGGCCAAACGCGACAATCGCTTTGACGTTATTGCGTCTTACGACATCTGCGCGTGGTCGGGTAAACTGGGTCCCAAAGTCAAGGAAGGCGACCGGCAGGCACCTGAAGGTTTCTATAATCTGACGCCCGGGCATCTGAACCCGAACTCCAATTATTACCTCGCCATCAACACCGGCTTTCCCAACCGTTATGATCAGGCCAATGGCCGTAACGGCACCAATCTGATGATCCATGGTGCATGCTCGTCGTCGGGTTGCTATTCGATGACCGACGCGCAGGTGCTGGAGATTTACGGTTTTGCACGTGACGCCTTCAAGGGCGGTCAAAAGACCGTGCAGCTTCAGGCACTGCCTTTCCGCATGTCGGCGGAAAATATGGCGCGCCACCGCAACAGCGAGCATTATGAATTCTGGAAAATGCTGAAGGTTGGCTACGACAATTTCGAAGTCACCAAGCGCCCACCAGAGGTCAATGTCTGCGAAAAGAAATATGTCTTCAATCAGCAGGCTGAAGGCGGCCAATTCAACGCTTCTGCCTCTTGCCCGAAGATGAGCACGCCGCCAGCGCTTGCCAGCGCGCTTCAAAGCTACGCCAAGACCTATGATGTCGCTTATGCCAAGGCGACCAGCAAGCTGGACGGCATGGTCTGGTACGATCCAAGCGAAGCCGAGCGCAAGGCGCTGGTTGCCGCCAAACGCAAAGGTCGCGAACCTGCCTATGCGCCCACCGGCTCTGCCCTCAAGGCTGGCAAGCTGATGAAGGAAACCGAATTCGCTGCGCTGATGGAAAAGAAGGCGGCCAAGGGTATCTCCGGACAGGCCGCAACAGCGATGGCCTCGGCATCCAACCCGGGCGCAACGACTGCGGCGACGGTTGGAACGCAACAACCGGCTGCTGCCCGCGTTGCACCCACGGTTATGGTTGCGGCAACGGCAGCGCCAGCGGCTCCAACACAGCCAACGGCCGTTGCCCAGAGTGTGCCAGTTCCAGCCCTCAATCCGCTAGCTTTCTCGGCACCGCCACAGGCCGATGATGCCCAGAAGAAACCATTCTGGAAATTCTGGTCCAAGCAATGACGCGTCCCGACGCTGAAATCTATGATCTAAGGGGGCTGAAATGCCCCCTTCCTGTTTTAAAAACCCGCAAAAAACTATTGGCCATGGCAACGGGTGATGAACTCTGGGTCGAAACCAGCGATCCTCTGGCCGTCATCGATATTCCCCATATGTGCAGGGAAGATGGTCATCGTCTGATGGAGGCCGTTGCGACGAGTTCCGGCCACAGGTTTCATATCCGCAAGGTGTGATGCCGTTTCAGACGCCGCGCTTGTTGCCCCAAAGCAAAACATGCAGTTGCGGCAGTACGCGCACGTCGAACCAGCGGTCGGCGCTGACCCTGTCGACCAGCCACAACATCCGGTCCATCACACCGTCGATATCCACCAGGGCATCGTCGTCATCCGGTGGTGGAGGCGTATGGTTGCCCGGCTGGAGATGGACTGCGAGATGAGGATAGCGGGCCGCGGCATGTTTCGCATAAGCGTAATCCGCATCATCGAAGACTACGAATTTCAAAGCGGTCTGTGGGCCGCCTCCTGCTTTTTCTAGACAGTGCTCAAACGCGTTCCAGTCAGTGTCCATGCCGCTGGAGGGAGGCTTGGGACTGAGCACGAGATAGTCGAGATCGGCAAACCAGTCCTTGGCGATGCTGCCTTGCGTTTCCAGCGCAAAACGATAACCCTCGCCATGCCCCTTCTCGATGAGTTTGCCGAGCGGCTGGATGGCAGGATTGCCGCCGGATAGGGAGACGGTCAAAGGCTTGCCGCCGGAAAGCGTTGTGACATCCTGCCAGATGGCATCGACGGACATCGGCTTCCAATCATCGCGATATTGGCTGTCCACCGCGTGAAGCGTATCGCACCACGAGCAGCGATAGTCGCAGCCGCCGGTGCGCACAAAAATGGTGGGAACGCCGATCAGCAAACCTTCACCCTGAATGGTCGGACCGAAGATTTCGCTGATCCGGATGGGTGTGTCCTTGGTGCTGCTCATGACTGACGCGACGGGCGATATTCCGCCCATGTCTTTGCAGTTTCGCTGACACGCACCGCGCTGGTTTCCGGCAGGCGCGCCTTGCACCAGTCATAGAAATGGTGGGCAAGGCGCTCAGCGGTCACCATGTCATGCCCCAGTACGTCATTGAGGTGACGGTGATCGAAGTGATCATCGATATAGTGCTTCAGTGGCGATAACTCCTGATAGTCGCGTACGAAGCCATGCTCGTTCAACGCCTCGCCGGAAAGCTCCACTTCCACGATGTAATTGTGGCCGTGTAGCCGCGCGCATTGGTGATCTGCGGGCAGGCCTTTCAGCTGGTGCGACGCGGAGAAATGGAATTCCTTGGTAATGCGAAACATCAGTTCACCTCCTGCGCGACATAGGCGCTGGTGGCCGCAAGCCAGAAGTCCGGGTCTTCGTAGTCCGTGGGATCATCAACCCCTGCCAGATGAAAAGCCTCGCGCCGCTCCACACAGGTACCGCAACGTCCACAGTGGCGCATTCCGCCCTTGTAGCAGGACCACGTTTCGGCAAAGGGCGTATCGTGCCTAGCACCGTCGGTCACGATGTCGGCTTTGGAGCCGGTGACATAGGGCGCGTAGAGCTTGACGTTTGCATAGCCTTCCAGCGCGTGGCGCTGCATATCGTTGAAACTGTCAATGAAACCTGGACGGCAATCAGGATAAATGAAGTGGTCGCCACCATGAACGGCAATGGCAACGGCGTCTGCCTGCTGGGCAGCAGCCAGGCCGAATGCAATTGTCAGCATAATGGCATTGCGGTTGGGAACGACCGTCGAGCGCATTGTTTCTTCGGCATAATGGCCATCGGGCACCGCGACGTCATCCGTCAGCGCGGACCCTGTCAGATGCGCGCCAATGGTGCGGACGTCGATGATGTGGTGTGGAACACCCAAGCGGCTTGCACAGAGCGCTGCGAAGTCCAGTTCCTTTTTATGGCGTTGGCCATAATCGAAGGAGACGAGTGCGATAAGTTCGTTTTCGGCTGCAATTTTATGCGCAAGCGAAACGGAGTCCAATCCGCCGGAGCAGATGACGATGGTTTTCATAGGTTGGATCCCTTGTTTTGACCGGGTGGGCTGCGACCGGATTACGGTTGCGGCTTTTAGCGCAAGTCGGGATCGTTGTGAAGAGGCACCGGCCTTTTAGGACCGGCACCTCTATGAAAGGTGATGCGCCGGTTATTCTACGATGACGGACAGTGTGGTGCCGGTGTAGACCGGGCGTACCGTCACGCCGCCCGTTTCAATCGACGCAAAGTTGCCACTGAGACCATCCGTCGACAATACTTCGAATCTCGATCCAGACGCCGGAGCATCGTCCTCGAAATTGAGTTGAAGTACCGCTCCGTCGATGACAGCCTTGCCCTTGATGTGCAGCGCAGTGTGCTTCGCATCCAGAGAAAGCGTGCCACCCGTCTGGCTGTAATCGCCGGTGACATTCACTACTTCTGACGCTGCAAGCTTCAGCGTTCCGCCAGACACCAGCACGCTGCCGGTTCCAAGCGCTGTGCTGGATGCAGCGGTCAGTATTCCGTCCTTCAGTATAGTACCGCCGGAATAGCTGTTGGCACCGTCAAGATCCAGCGCACCCGTTCCGGTTTTCACAAGTCGGCCCGGCCCGGAAATATCGTTAGTCCAGCGATCTTGCGCATTGAACCCGCCAGCTGCGGCATTCATCGTCACGGTCACATCACCATTGAACGAACCGTAACCGGAGGCGGCGGCAACAAGGTTGATCCGGCCCCAGCCATTGCTATCGTCCAGTAGAGGATAGCCGGATTCTATGCCTGTGGAGAAGAGAACCGCGCGTCGTTGTGCATCGTCCAGATAGGGAAGGCGGGTTTCCAGCAGCACCTCGGCACCTTCAGGCACCACCATCGCAGCTTGCGGTGCAGCCGTGTCCCGGCTGAATGAGTAGGTCATACGCTTGCGGAAATCCGCCTTGTTGAGCGCGTCATTGGCAAATCGGTCAGTGGAAATATCAGCACTATGGGCATAGTCCCTCAAGCTTTCCCCCTGCGGAAGACGTTTGCTCAAATAGGCTTGCACCTCGTCATGCGCAGCCTTCTTTGCATCCGCCAATTTCGGATCATGTAAAATGGCAGCAGCGATGGCCGTCGCGGTGATCCGCCCGCCGATGACATCGAGCGGTGAGTGCATGCCCGCCACGATACGGGTATCACCCAGCTCGGATGCCTTGGTCAGCAATTCCGAAAAACGCTCGGGAACGGCGTAAGCATAGGCGATGGCCGAGAGATAGGCCGCGTTGGTATGCCCACTTGGAAAGCCACCATCTTTGGCGCGACCGCGATTTTCACGCGCATATCGCAAGGCAGGCACCGTGACGTCAGGCTCGGTCTCGTAGCGCTCGAATGTCTTGTCACCGATGGTTTCGGTGCCTGTTTCGATGACTTCGCCCTTGGCGTTCATACGCCAGGGGCGTGGTGTCGAATAGAAGTACTTCGCTGGCGACGTCGTCCCTTCCGGACCACGCATCAGCTTCATGAAGGCGACGAAATCTTTCAACTTGGAATCCGGCGCACCAGCCTCCGTGCCCTTATCGTCTTCCCGCTTGGTGATAACCTCATTGACGTTGAAGTCATCAAGCGTGTGGTTGATGGTGGTGGTGGCACCCGCGCCCTCGCGGTACCAGTCAGCCAACGGCCCAAGGCCTTCGATCACGCTATAACCCTGTGAACGACGGTCGTTCAGATAGGCATTGAGAGCTTCCGCATCCGTACGGTTCTTGCCGGTGACGGACAGAACATAGCGCATGTTTTCAATCCAGATATCCGGATTGAGAACTTCCACCTTGCTGTAATCGGTCGGACCATCGCCATTGGCACCACCGTCGGCCCATTTCTCATCACCCAGCGTCCAGATACGATTGAAACCGGACAGGAGTTCAATGACCGGATTGTCCTTGTCATCATAGGCGCGAACCTCTTCGCCCTTGGCATTTTTGCCTGTCTGGTTGTGATAGTTTTCGGTGATCGGAAGTGGATACTGAACAGGTGGGGTTGGTACGCTGATTCCGAAGCCGACACCTGAAGGTTCAGATGTGTCGAAAGCTTGGGCATGGGAAGCGATGCCGAACGCTGCCACGGATGCCAGCAGCGCTGAACGAAGCAAGGGGAACGCGCCCAAATTGGCCATGACAGCCTCCTTATTCATTTTGTACAAATTGAGTGTGCAACAGCAGATGTCGCCAATGGTCGGCAAAATGCCCATGGTTGATGACAGTTTGATTACAGCATTCAAAGTTTGATCGGAGCTGGCGTTCGCTCTTCGATCATGCCATGCGGTGGCGACCAATGGGAAGCATGATGGGCCTGCCCGATGTGGGGTCTTCTATGATGCGGCTTTCCAGACCGAAGACTTCGCGGACGTTTTGTTCTGTCAAAACCTGTTCAGGCGTACCGGTGACATGAAGACGTCCCGCCGCCATTGCAACGAGGTGATCGGCATAGCGGGCAGCAAGGTTGAGGTCGTGCAGGACCATGACGATGGTTGTGCCCCTGATATGGTTCAGGTCGGTCAGAAGATCGAGAACCTCCACTTGATGGCTGATATCCAGAAAGGTCGTCGGTTCATCCAGCAGAAGGATTTCGGTTTGTTGTGCAAGCGCCATGGCAATCCAGACCCGCTGCCTCTGTCCGCCCGAGAGTTCATCGACCGGGCGCTCTGCAAGCTCGAAGGTTTTCGTCGCGTCAAGTGCTGCCGCAACGGCTTCGTCATCCGCACTGGTCCAGCGTGACAACAATCCCTGATGCGGGTGCCGTCCACGGCTGACGAGATCGGCAACAGTTATGCCTTCTGGTGCTATGGGAGATTGCGGAAGCAGGCCCAATGTCCGCGCCAGCTTTCTGGGCGGCGTGCTGTGAATGGACTTGCCGTCCAGAAACACATGTCCCCGGCGCGGAGAAATGAGCCGCGACATGGTGCGCAGAAGCGTTGATTTACCGCAGGCGTTGGCACCGACGATGACGGTGATCTTGCCCGGCGGAATGGTCAGATCGAGGCCCTCAAGTATGACGTTATCGCCATAACCGGCGGAGAGCTGGCTGGCAGTCAGGGAATGAGCGGTCAAAGCGAGCCTCCGGTCCGGTTGACGCGTATGATCAGGAAAATCAGATAGGGTGCGCCCAGCGCGCCTGTGACCACGCCGACCGGATAGCGGCTTGGTAGCAGAAATTGCCCGGCGTAATCTCCGGCCAGCACCAGCAATCCGCCGATCAGCGCTGCGGGAATGAGCAGAGAACCGCTGTTGCCGACGATGCGGGCTGCGATCGGCCCTGCAAGAAATGCGACAAAAGCGATCGGTCCCGTGACGGCTGTCGCAAAGGCAATCATGCCAACGGCTGCGACGATCACCACGATGCGGGTGATGCCGACACGCACGCCAAGCGCCGCTGCCGTATCATCGCCCAACCGTAATGCCTCCAAATCCCGGCGGCGGCTAAGCAGCAGGCCGCCAAAAACGATCAATCCCAGCAGAAGCGGAAGTGCTTGAGATAGCTGTGCGCCGTTAACGCTTCCCGTCAGCCACCGCATTGCCTCTTGCAGGTTCCACGCGGGTGCAGTGGAGAGGATGTAGGCGATGATGCTCTCCAGCATCGCGGAAACGCCGATCCCGACGAGGATGAGCCGCGTTCCCGCAACACCGTTGCGAGAAGAGAGTGCGTAGACAGACAGCGCTACGCCTAGCCCCGCGACCACCGCAAAGACCGAAACGATGGGGCCTTTCAGCGACAGAACCACGATGGCGAAGACGGCTGCGGCACTGGCACCGGAACTGATGCCGATGATATCAGGACTGGCCAGCGGGTTGCGCAGCATGATCTGAAAGGCCACACCGCCAAGCCCGAAGCTCAGCCCGGCCAGCACCGAAAGAAGGGCGCGCGGCAAGCGCAATTGGCCCACGGTGAAGCTTGCGCCGGCAACATCTTCGCCCAGCAGAACCCGCAGCACATCTGCGGGTGGCGTGAAGGACTGGCCGAGAACGAGAGCCAGAGAAAAGATCGCAAGCAACAGGATCGTAAGAACCGCAATGACGGTTACGCGTCGCCGCGCGTGTCTGCTGCGGTTTTCGACGAGTGCCGTGATGATCGGAAACAACGTGGTCATAGCTCGCGCACCCTTTGGCGTCTGACGACCCAGATGAAAAATGGTGCGCCGATCAGAGCGGTCACGATGCCCACATCAAGCTCGGCAGGGCGGGAGACGATGCGCCCGACGATGTCGGCGGCAAGCAAAAGTCCAGCACCGCCCAGCGCTGAGAACGGGAGCAGCCAGCGATGATCCACCCCGACCAGTAGGCGGCAGAGATGTGGCACGACCAGACCCAGAAAACCGATCGGCCCACAGACCGCTGTCGTCGCGCCGCACAGCAAAATGGCCCCAAGAGCTGAAAATGCGCGGGCAATGGCCACGCGCTCGCCGAGGCCTGCGGCCAGCTCGTCCCCCAATGCCAGCGAGTTGAGCTTCCGCGCAGATAGCATGCTGATAAGAAAACCGATGGCAAGAAACGGCAATACATGGGAGATCCGGTCGAACGTTGCGCCACCAACGCCGCCGATCTGCCACGAGCGAATGCCTCCGGCGATATCGTTTCGGGGCAGCACGACCGCAATCACCAGTGAGGAGAACGCGACGGAGGTCGCCGCACCGGCAAGCGCCAGCTTGAGCGGTGTTGCACCACCTCGGCCAAGCGACCCTATGATATAAACGAAGACCGCCGAGCATCCCGCGCCGAGGATCGCCGTCCATATGAAGGCGTTGGCCGAGTCGATATCGAACCACGCAACTCCGATGACGACGGCAAGCGAAGCGCCCATATTGACGCCCAGAATTCCGGGATCCGCCAATGGGTTGCGCGTCACACCCTGCATGATGGCACCGGAAAGACCGAGTGCTGCACCGGCAACCAAAGCAAGCACGGTGCGCGGAATACGCACAGCGACAGCCGCCTGACCGATATTTTCCGCCTGGCCACCCAGCGCCGCGACTATATCCCCCCAAGCGACATCTCGCGTACCGATGGCGACGGAGAGCGTGCAAAGGAGACCAAGCGTGGCAAGCAGACACAGCAGCCAGAAGGATCTGGTCCCGTTGGACCGCTTCATCACCTCACTCGGCGACCGTTGCCTGACGTATCGAAACGTCATTACTGTTTTCCAGCCGACTTTTCTGCCGCATTGGCAAGCAGGGCGACGTAATCTTTCAAAATCCACGAGATCGAAAGCGGTGTCGGATTGGCGGCGGTGCCAAGTGGATTTCGGCCCAGCATGACGATGGATTTATGCTCGACGGCCGGCATGCGCGACAGTAGCGGATCGGCCTGCACGGCATCCAGCAGGGGCTGACCACCATAGGTGACGACGATATCGACATCGTCAAACGCATCCACGCGTTCCGCGCTCACGGCAGCCGCAAACTGGCCCGGCTTGGTTGCCTCTCTCACGCTTTTCGGTGACGCCAAACCCAGATCGGCGAAGAATTTTACGCGGGAGTCATTGGCAGTGTAAAAGTTGACGGTGCTGAGATTGGTAGCGTCCAGATGCGTCACGAACATCGCGGACTTGCCTTTAAGCTGGGGGAAGCCAGCCACGACCTCGGTGATCTCCCCTTCGATGCGCTTGATCAAGGTTTCGCCCTCCTTGGCCATGCCGAGACCTGCGCTGTTGAAGCGGATCATATCGCGCCAATCCGTTGCCCATGGCGATTGCGGATAGGCAACAACGGGCGCGATCTGGGTGAGCGTGTCGTAGTCGGCTTGGCTAAGCCCGGAATAGGCCGCAAGAATAACGTCCGGCTTGGTGGCAGCAACGGCCTCGAAATCGATGCCATCACCCTCATCGAAAAGAACGGGTGTTGCAGCACCGAGAGACTTCAGCTTTTTTGCCACCCAGGGAAGCACGCCATCGCCATCATCATCACCGAAATTGGCCGAAGCAAAACCGACCGGCACGATGCCAAGCGCCAGCGGCACTTCATGGTTGGCCCACGCAACGGTCGCGACCCGCTGTGGCTTTTTCTCGATCGTGGTCGTGCCCAAGGCGTGTTTTATAACGATCGGATACGACGTTTCGTCCTGTGCAGAGGCGTTGCTGAAAGCAATCAGGGACAGAAATGTGACAATTGGCGCAAAAGCGCGGACGAAGCGCAGCATCGGCGAAACCTCTGGACATTAAAAGTTGACTTCACGTCTCAGCTTCACCACTGAACGTCAAGACCGATGTGACAACCCGCTGCCAAGAGCAACGAAGTTTCCGTGGTTTTTTACAAATCCGTGGGATTTTACAATACCAGACCTTTGCTCTCAAGTTATCTGCGCAACAGGGGGCACCGGGATTTCGCCGAGGTTGCCAGACACAGCAACACGATTTCTGGAATTTGATCATGAGCAATGAAACGACGAGCCTCCAGCAGGCAACCTCGCAACGCCGTTACCGCGAAGCCGCATTGCTCGGTTGTACAGCCCTTATCGCTTTAGCGCCTGTACGGCTGCTTGCTCAGGAGGCGACAAGTCAAGGCGGTAGTACGGTTCTTGAAACGATCGTTGTTCAGGGTGCGGGTAGCGATGACGATTCAAAATCCATCGTGGCAAAGAAGACGACTGCCGCTGGGAAAATGCCGACAGATATTCTAACTGCTCCGGCTTCAGTTTCTGTCGTCACTTCTAAGGAAATCGAGGAGCGCGGTGCCAGCAGTGTCGAACAGGTGGTGCAATATACCGCTGGTGTTGTTACCGACTATTACGGTTCAGATGACCGTTACGATTACTTCAAAATCCGTGGCTTCAGCCCATTTACATATCGCGACGGATTGGTCCTAGGGCGGAGTTGGGGTGGCCTTCGGGAAGAGCCCTACGCTTATGAACGTGTTGAAGTGCTGAAGGGAGCAAGTTCCACTGGTTTCGGCGTATCTGATCCAGGTGGGGCCGTGAACTATGTCACAAAGACGCCGAAGAGTGAGCGCTTTGGTGAGGCCTACACCACCGGCGGTTCGTTTGCACACAAAGAAGTGGGGTTGGACTTTGGTGATAACATCACCGAAGATGATACACTGTCTTACCGTCTCACGGGCAAGTTCCAGCGCTCTAACGGTGAGTATGATTACTCTCAAGACGATGAAAACTTCATTATGGGTGGTATGACTTGGCGCCCTACTGACGCGACGAGTTTTTCATTCGTCTTCGATCATCTGGACAAGGACGGCACGCCCAGCAGTGGGGGGCATCCGACATTTACAGATTTAGATCGAGACCGTTTCTTCGGTGAGCCAGATTACAATTATGATAAGACGAATAGAAACACATACAGTTTTATGTTGGACCATGATTTCGGAAATGGCCTGACTTTCAATTCTAATGCGCGTTACAGCAAATCGAAAAACAGCTTCGGCTATGCGTATATATATGACGCATTGGGTGCCAGCGACCCCGCAGATAACATGATTGACCGCATCTTTTTTGGCGGTGACGGTTCGGATGAGCAATTCGTCATCGATGCACATCTAATTTATGAAGCGAGCTTCGATCAGATTGAAAGCAAAACGCTCGTTGGCATTGACCATAATAAGATAGAATCCCAGAACGACAGCTACCTGTTGTATCCGCCGATCTATGGCGGTACGGCACCTCCAATTAATTGGCAAAATCCTATCTATTGGGGAGTTCCTGGCTCCATTCCCTTGTCGGAAAGCACTTCAAAAGATCAGACAACAAAGGCAATCTATCTTCAGGAAGATTTGACCTTTTTTGATAAGTTGACCGTGAGCGTCGGCCTACGTAACGACTGGCTTGATCTTGACGAAACAAAGCGCGTCGCAGGCACCACGACCTCTGGGGACTACAGTGAGCTTAGCAAGCGTTTGGGCTTGAGCTACAAGATTACGGAAGAACTTGCAGCATATGCTAGTTACGCTGAGTCCGTCGCTCCGCCGAGCACGGGTAGCGAACCTACGACAGGCAAACAGTACGAAGCCGGTGTCAAGTATCGTCCCGATGCGTTTCCAGCGTTGTTTACTGCCTCGATCTATGACCTGACGATGCAGAATATCACAACCTTCGAAGCCCCTACCTATCTCCCCGCGACGATCAAGCAAATTAGGCATCGTGGCATCGATCTTGAGGCAAAGGTGGAGCTGCCTCAGAACATCAATTTGATCGCGTCATATGGCTACATCGACTCCCGGATTGATGAGCCAGGTAACATCAATGGTTACAATGGCAAAAGCTTTGCACAAGTCCCAGAACAATCCGCTGCGCTTTGGGGGACATACACTTGGGACGGGGAAGGTGCACGTGGGGACATGACCTTCGGATTGGGCGCTCGCTACATTGGGTCCTACTATTTCGATAACGCAAATACGCGCAAGTCTGATGCGGCAATAGTATTCGATGCTGCCTTCACGTACAAAATCCAAGAAAATACGACGTTCCAGCTGAATGCCAGCAATATCTTCGACGAGAAGCACATCGCCAACAATGATGGTGGCGCGTATTACTACAATCCCGGCCGCGCAATCTACGCTACGCTACGCCAGACTTGGTGATGTAATGGTTCATCCGCAGTCGTGCGGATGGACCCATTTCACCCAATCCGCCGCATACGACGCCATGCGGCGGGTGTTTCTCCCGCGACTTGTCGGAAGGTTTTCGTCAGGTGTGCCTGATCTGAAAATCCGAGTTGTGCGGCAATCGCGGCGACGCTGAGATCGCTTTCGGCCAGCATGCTCTGCGCAATGCCGATGCGTTTGCCGAGTTGCCATTGCAACGGTGTCGTGCCTGTCGTTTGCTTGAACACGTTGGCAAACCAGCTTTCCGAAAGGCCGACGGTTTCGGCCATTTCGCCAACCGTCATGCGGTAATCGGCGCGTGCATTCACAACTGAAATCAGTTTGTTCATCTGCGCTTGCGTCAGCCGTGCATTCGTCTGGTCGTCGGCTTCGCCGGTCATGTCCAGCAAACCGGCAACGATGCTGCCGACAAGGCTTTCCGCATAGACGGCGTGGCGCGAAGGGCTGGACAGTTCGTCCACCAACAGGCTTGCCAGGGTTTCAACCGCCCGCGTGTCCTGAATTTCCACGGGTCTTCGAAGCGCACATAGCGCAACGGACGGACCGACGGAGGGGGACAGATATTTCAACAGCCTGTCTTTATGGAGGTGGATATCGAGGTGCGAAAAGCGGTGAAACGAGGTGAAACTCGTCCAAAGCGGTACACCGGCCGGCACGTAAATGGCCCTTTTCATCGGACGATAATGCGCCGCTACGCCACTATCGCGGTTTGCCATGAGAATGTGTGGCGAGACATCGTTGAAGAATATGACGATGCGTGGGTCGGGCGAGAGGTAATATCCCGTTGCGCCCGCATGTGCTTCGGCGTCCCAGAATACGCTCACCAGCCCGTCGAGGCCACGCCACTTTGCAGGCCCGATCGCGCGGATACCGTCCGTGAAGCTGGTCATCGAGTGGAGATACGTCACAATCCTGAACCCGTCTCGTTCGGTTTGATCTGGCAGGTCAAACAATGCCACGAACGCGACAATGCTTTAAAGCAGTCCCGCACTTAGGCTTTGGTAAAAATGGATGCCATATATGATAGCAACTATCATGTTTATGGAATATATCAAGTTTGGATGTGGCTGACGATCACTCCTGCACGTAGTCAGGAAACTTCTCTCTGATAAGGTCGGTGATCGACAGCGTTCCGGACAGATGTTTCCTCAGCGCCTCTCTGGCCTTACCGGGATTTTCCGAGCGAATGGCGTCAACGATTGCCTGATGATCGTTGAGAACCGTCTGCATTTTCCCCGGCATCGGCAGATTGAGCCGGCGCAGACGGTCAAGGTGAACACTTTGCCTGCGCACATTGCTCCAGAGGTCGATGATACCGGCGCGCTCATAAAGCTTGTGATGGAATTCCCGGTCTGCCGCGTCGAAATTGTCATGGGTTTCGGGTGACGCGAAAGATGTCTGCTTTTCGAGAATGACTGCCAGCTCGGCTGCCGTTTCTACAGGCGTTTCGTTCGTCAGTTTGTTGATCGCTTCCAGTTCCAGCGATAGGCGAAGAAACTGTGCTTGCTGCGCATGACGCAGGTCGATCTTGGCCACGACCGTCGCATATTGCGGATAAACGTCAACGATACCCTCTTCCTGCAAACGCATCACGGCGTCCCGCACGGGCGTCTGACTAACGCCGAATTCGATTTGCAACGAGGCGCGCGACAGCACCGTTCCGGGAACCAGCTCAACGTCAAGAATGCGTTTGTGCAGTATGTCATAGATCTGCAGCGCTACCTGCCGCGAACGGTCTAGAATTGTGCCCCTCATCATACGTCCTACGAATCTTCCATGCCGCTTCTGTTCAAGGGAAAGTTAAAACACACTTCCGTCATTGATGCACTGCGAAGTGCGCTGTGGTTGGTGCCAGCGTCACGCGATGTGTTCGCCCACGATGGACATGAATAAAACCATGGAACCAAACCATCGCCTGTTGTGTTGATGAGCCAGAAAAGCTCAATACATTCAGGAGATTGTTGATGAAGCGCGTTGCCGTATGCGCCGCCGTGGGTGCCGTTATGTGTTTCGGGACTGTTGCGATAGCTCAGGACATCGAAGTCAGCAGCCTCGATATCAAACAGACACATGCCACTTTCGAAGCAAAGCGGTCTAACGCGGCAGATCATCGCTATATCGCCGATGTCAGCGGCAAGCAAGTCAGGCTCGTAGGCCCACGTTTTTTCCCTGATAATTCAAAGGAAGTCGCGCTTTTCGGTCGCGATCAGGCCTTGGCGCGTGAACAGGCGCGTTCCCAGATCGCGGCTAAGTAGCCGTTAGACGATCGGGATCATCTGTTGTGAAGGGGACAAGGCAAGCATGAGCAAATCGACAGAAACTTCGGGCGTCAAGAGTGATCCGAAGTGGCATCTCATTCGGCAGAAAGATGCCGAGGCGGGTAAGCCGACTTTTCCCGAATTGTTCTTCGACCTTGTCTTCGTTTTCGCGCTCATTCAGCTTTCGCACACCTTGGCCAAGGACTTCGGCTCGACGGCACTTCTGGAAGCGGCCATCATCATTCTGGCGCTCTGGTGGTTGTGGGTACAGATTACGTGGCTTACCAACTTGCTCAACACCGAAGCGGGGTTGGTGCGACTTTTCCTTTTTACCATGATGTTCGCTGGCGTTCTGCTGGCAATTGCGTTGCCCAAAGCCTTTCATGACCAGAGCTTCACCTTCGCGCTGATTTACAGTGGCATGCAGTTAATGCGGTCGTTGTTTGCGCTTTATGTGTTCAAGGGCGTGGACCATGAAAACTCCCTGACATTTTCCCGCATGGCGCTCTGGCTTGCGGTATCGAGCGTATTTTGGATCATCGGCGGCTTGTCTGCGGGACTTGAGTGGCAGATCGGCTTCTGGGTCGTTGCCATCGGCATCGAATATCTCGGCCCTGCCATGAAATATTATTTTCCTGGCCTCGAAACCGGAAAGCAAGAAAAGCTGCATCTCTCGGGAGAACATCTGGCAGAGCGCTGCGCACTCTTCGTTATCATCTGCCTCGGAGAGACGGTTCTGACCACCGGCCGCACGGCAACGGACCACATGAGTTCCAGCCTCAGCTTCTTCGTCTTTTGTTCCGCCTTTGCCAGCACGGTCTTGATGTGGTGGATCTATTTCCATCATGGCCAGGAAAAAGTCTCTGAAAAGGCGGAAGAAACCGCCGAGCCGGAAAAGATTGGCCAGGCCCTGTTCAACTACGGCCATTTGCCCATCGTTGCGGGTATTATATTGACGGCGGTCGGCGAGGATTTCAGCCTGTCTCACAGTCACGACCAGTCCACGCTTCGAGAGGCTCTTGCCATCGTGGGCGGCCCTATCCTGTTTCTTGCGGGAAACATCGGGGTCAAGATTGCTGCATCCTATATTCGGCCGATATCGCATTTCGCCGGCATCGGCATCCTTGTCGTCCTGCTGTTTCTACAGGGCATGCCGCTCTACGTGATGCAGATATCCGCCGTAAGCGTTCTTCTGCTGGTCGCGGTTTGGGAATACGTCGCGTTGGAAAAACATTCTCCAAGCGTGGCCTGAAGCCAGCCTCCATTTCCATCAGCAAAACCTTATCGACACGGCGCGAACGTCTTCGCGTCAGCCAACGGCATAGTTTTCGACATTTGATCGAACGTCAGCGATTCTGTTCTCGTTCTGCGTCCCATTAGAGAACGCGGCGATGTTGATGAAACGGGCTGGGGAACCTAGCCTTGTCCAAAGGCCATCCACTGGCCACATGATCGGCTCTCCGATTTTGCGGCACAAGTGCTTGGCGGCGATACCGAAATCGATTTTTTTGCTATCGACTTCGCAATCAGATGACGGACAGGTCGTGAGCAACCATTCAGAATTTCTCTGGTACATCCCCAATGATATCAAAGCTGGCCACCGTGGTGATGCTAGCAGTCCTGACCACAACGGTCTGGATACGCTGACGTCTCAGGCAAAAGCCTTGGAAGAGTACGGCTGGACAGGTGCACTGATCGGCACCGGTTGGGGCAGGCCCGATACATTCACCCTGGCAACGGCGCTCGTTGCGCGCACGACAAGCTTCGAGCCATTGATCGCCGTGCGCCCCGGCTATTGGAAACCGGCAAACTTCGCATCGTCAGTAGCCACGCTCGATCACCTCAGCGGCGGCCGTGTGCGTGTCAATGTTGTCTCCGGACCGGATGAGCTGGCAGCCTATGGCGATGAGGAGGGTGACCAGGCGCAACGTTATGCCCGCACAAAGGAATTCATGCGGCTTGCCCGCAGGCTGTGGACGGAAGAAAACGTCACGTTCAGCGGCGAACATTTCCACGTCACAGGCTCTACGGTCGCCCCAAGACTCATACCGGTTGGTGAGCGCCGCCATCCGAAGCTTTATTTCGGCGGTGCTTCGGAAGCGGCCGAGCGCGTGGCTGCCACGGAAGCTGACGTGCAGCTTTTCTGGGGCGAACCGCTGGATGGTGTGCGCGAACGAATCGATCGTCTCAAGGCGCATGGCAAGACACTCGACCGCGACCTGCCGCCACTGGAGTTTGGCCTCAGAATCACGACCTTCGTGCGCGACACGACGGAGCAGGCCTGGGCGGAAGCGGAAGCAAAGGTCGCCAAGATGGCGGATGGAGCCGCTGGCAACTGGCAGGACCATCGTCACGGTATCGCGGTTGGTCAGCAACGATTGTTGAACCTTGCACAACAGGGGGACGTTCTGGATGACAACCTCTACACGGCACCGGGCAAGTTTGGCGGTGGCGGTGCAGGCACCACCTGGCTCGTCGGCTCAGGCGAGGATGTCGCGCGCTCGCTCCGCAAATATGAAGCTCTTGGCGTCAGCCATTTCGTGCTGTCCGACACGCCCTATCTCTCTGAAATCAAGCGCCAAGGCAGCCAATTGCTTCCGCTACTCACTGGACCGTAATTGCAGCGTTATAGAACAGATACATCGAGGGGATATTTCGGAGATTGACCCGGCATCTGTTGCCTGGTCGCTCACGAATCTTGAGTGCCGCAAACCTGCGTCGAAGTCTAGGAAACGTGTTGCGAGCGTGACCTCATTATGACCGAAGATATTGGTAAACTTGTCAAATATATAAATCTAGGAAATTTGGTGGAGCTAAGCGGGATCGAACCGCTGACCTCTTGCATGCCATGCAAGCGCTCTCCCAGCTGAGCTATAGCCCCATAAGGGTTCCGGTGTTTATAATCCGGTTCCGGGAACCGAAGCGTTTGATTGCGTTCGGTGGCGGCTTGATACTTCTGCTTCTGGAAGATGGCAAGCCGAAAAGTTCGCCCGACGACATTTTTTTGACGCCGGGCGATAAATCCTGTGGAAATCAGGTTTCGTCGTCGTCGCCGTTTACGCCGATGATGCCGGACACGTCGTCGTCATCTTCGTCTTCGTCGGCTTCAAGGAACGTGTCGTCGTCATCATCGAGTTCAACGTCGTCATCGCCTTCGATATCAGGGATATCGTCAGCGCTGGCGTCGCCATCTGCGTCTTCCAGAGGCACGAGTTCGACTTCCGTATTTTCGGTATCGACTTCGGCCACTTCTTCCTCTTCAGCCTGCTGTTCCATCTTCTTGGCTGCAGTCGTTTCCTCGAAGAAGGAAAGCGGCCAGGACTTGCCCGAATAAGGGGAAACGATTGGGTCGCGGTTTAGGTCGTAAAATTTCTTGCCGGTATCGGGATCTGTACGCTTGGTTCCAAGGTCCGCTTTTGCCACTGTCTAAGCCTCGAATTGTGAGATGGGTTCGGTGTTTACGCCGTATTTCCGGCAGTAGACGATAAAATTCTAGCCGGTCCCATTAATCGCTGATGCCTTTCGTGTCAAAGATAAACTTTATAAGCCGCATCTGAAGAGCATCGACCGTGGGTCTCTTGATGATCCGTCTTCCGACTTATAATAACCGTCTGCCAAACAATCTGGCCATCCAAATCGGGATATATAGCTATAATGACATTCACGATCGCGATCGACGGGCCAGCCGCTGCCGGTAAGGGAACGCTTTCGCGCAGGGTTGCGCAGGTCTATGGTTTTCATCATCTCGATACCGGCCTGACCTACCGCGCCACTGCAAAAGCTTTGCTGGATGCCGGCTTGCCGCTGGATGACGAGGCGGTAGCCGCAGAGATAGCACTTGGGCTCGATCTGTCCGGACTGGATCGTGAGGTGCTGGCGAAGCATGAGGTCGGCGAGGCAGCGTCCAGGGTTGCCGTTATGCCCGCTGTTCGCCGTGCGCTCGTGGAAGCGCAACGGGCCTTTGCGGCAAGGGAGCCGGGAACGGTACTGGATGGTCGTGATATCGGCACTGTGGTCTGCCCACAGGCGCCCGTAAAGCTCTATGTGACGGCTTCGGCGCAGGTCCGTGCGCGACGTCGGTATGACGAGATTATCGCGACGGGTAGTGCTGCGGATTACGAAGCTGTTTTTGCGGATGTGAAAAAGCGTGACGAGCGCGATATGGGCCGCAGTGATAGTCCCTTGAAACCAGCAGAAGACGCGCACTTGCTAGATACGTCGGAAATGGGTATAGAGGCGGCGTTTCAAGCAGCGAAGTCGATTATCGATGCCGCCTTGAATAAATGACATTTGCGGGGAACCGGCACGTCCGGCCCCTGTTTATACTGGAATATCCCGAAAGCATGTCCTGCGCCGGAAAGCCTCCAAATGTAAGAGGCGGGCATGGATTTTGGGAATGATCAACGCGAACCCCCGGCGCTTTGTGTTCACTCGTGGACACTCTCAGGAGATTGAATGTCAGTAGCTACCCCCACGCGCGACGATTTCGCAGCCCTGCTGGAAGAGTCCTTTTCGTCCAACGACCTTGCTGAAGGCTATGTAGCCAAAGGTATCGTCACGGCGATTGAAAAGGACGTTGCGATCGTCGACGTCGGCCTCAAGGTTGAAGGCCGCATCGCGCTCAAGGAATTCGGTGCACGTTCTAAAGACGGCGGCCTGAAGGTCGGCGACGAGGTCGAAGTTTACGTCGAGCGTATTGAAAATGCTCTGGGCGAAGCCGTTCTTTCGCGCGAAAAGGCTCGCCGCGAAGAGAGCTGGGTCAAGCTCGAAGCTAAGTTCGAAGCTGGCGAACGCGTCGAAGGCGTTATCTTCAACCAGGTCAAGGGTGGCTTCACCGTCGATCTGGATGGCGCTGTTGCGTTCCTTCCACGTTCGCAGGTCGACATTCGTCCGATCCGCGACGTTACACCGCTGATGCACAACCCACAGCCGTTTGAAATCCTCAAGATGGACAAGCGTCGCGGCAACATCGTTGTATCGCGTCGTACGGTTCTCGAAGAGTCCCGCGCCGAGCAGCGTTCTGAAATCGTTCAGAACCTCGAAGAAGGGCAGGTTGTTGACGGCGTCGTCAAGAACATCACCGATTACGGTGCGTTCGTTGACCTCGGCGGCATCGATGGCCTGCTGCACGTCACGGATATGGCTTGGCGCCGCGTCAACCACCCTTCGGAAATCCTCAACATTGGCCAGTCGGTCAAGGTTCAGATCATCCGTATCAACCAGGAAACCCACCGTATCTCGCTCGGCATGAAGCAGCTTGAGTCTGATCCTTGGGATGGCATCTCCGCCAAGTATCCAGTTGGCAAGAAGATCTCCGGTACGGTCACGAACATCACTGACTACGGTGCATTCGTTGAGCTGGAGCCAGGCATCGAAGGCCTGATCCACATCTCCGAAATGTCCTGGACCAAGAAGAACGTACACCCCGGCAAGATCCTGTCCACAACACAGGACGTCGACGTTGTTGTTCTCGAAGTTGATCCTTCCAAGCGTCGTATTTCGCTGGGCCTCAAGCAGACGCTTGAAAACCCATGGCAGGCATTTGCGTTCAGCCATCCGGCCGGCACTGAAGTCGAAGGCGAAGTCAAGAACAAGACCGAATTCGGCCTGTTCATTGGTCTCGAAGGCGACGTTGACGGCATGGTCCACCTGTCCGATCTCGATTGGAACCGTCCAGGCGAACAGGTCATTGAAGAATACAACAAGGGCGATACCGTAAAGGCTGTTGTTCTTGACGTTGACGTCGAAAAGGAACGCATCTCGCTCGGCATCAAGCAGCTCGGCAAGGACGCTGTTGGCGACGCCGCAACGACTGGCGAACTGCGCAAGAACGCTGTTGTTTCCGCTGAAGTTATCGGCGTGAACGAAGGCGGCATCGAAGTGAAGCTCGTAGCCCACGAGGACCTCACATCCTTCATCCGCCGCAACGACTTGGCCCGCGATCGTGACGATCAGCGCCCTGAGCGTTTCTCGGTCGGCCAGGTTCTCGACGCCCGCGTCGTCAACTTCTCCAAGAAGGATCGCAAGGTTATGCTTTCGATCAAGGCTCTGGAAATCGCAGAAGAGAAGGAAGCAGTTGCACAGTTCGGTTCGTCCGACTCTGGCGCTTCGCTCGGCGACATCCTTGGCGCGGCTCTAAAGAACCGCGGCGAGTAATCGTCCAGATCATCTGAAATAAGAAACCCGCCGGAGCGATCCGGCGGGTTTTTCTTTGAGTTCAAAAACTGAAAATATCAGGAAAAACCGCTCATCCTGAGATAATAGGATTCCGCATTGCCAGCGGCACCATCATCATTGGCACCTTCCGATAGGGAGTGATCGATCACTTCATCATTGGCGGCGGTGCGTTCTTCCTGGGCGGCCCCATCGTCTGGCTGTTTGCCATCGTCACCCTCTTCAGCCTCACCCTCCGAGGAAGGCCAGCGTCCACGGTGAGGAGCGTCCGATTCGTCCTCGTCCTTGGCAAAGGGGTAGCTGACGAAAGGCAAACCTGTTCCTTCTTTGGAAATCATCGCCGCCACAGCGGCCTGCAAGGCTGGTTGATCCAGTATCGCGGCCTTTATGTCCTCGGCAACTGCCACTCGTTGCATGGCCGCATTGTCTGGACGCCCATTGGCAAGGGCGGTGTCATGCTCCCCTGCCTCAATGTTTGCTGGTGAAACAGGCGGATGCGCAATCTGCGATTTCACAGCATGTTCGCTTTTCACATGTGCGCCAGGTTGCGGCATGGCCTCCGGTATCGAAACCTCGCCACGGGACGGTAGCTTTGCGAGAACCACGGCAAGAAGAAGATTTTCCATCTCCTTGGGTGTTGCCCCTGCAAAATCAGTGGCGATGGCGGAAATGGGCGGGCGGTCGATTGGCTTCGCGGGCAAAGGTCCGATGGGTTGCTCCAACTCCGCCGACGGCGGCTTCACCGCGTTAGATGTGGTAAACGCCTCCATCAGCGCCGTCTTTATGATGTCGAGGGGCACTCTGCCAATGCTGGCCGCAGGGCTGGGGTTCGCTAACGGTGCGACGGCTGATGTGGCAGATTTTGCCTGCGCAACATTTCGATCAGTAGGCGATGACGCTGCTTTCGCGGTTATCGCAACATTATCAGATGCAATAGTGTTTTGCGCCGGTGGCAAGGAGGCGTTGCCCGCAGCCGTAGTTGCTGGTTGCCTGTCGACAGCTGGGCCCAACTTTAGCTGGGCTAACGGAGAAATTTCGGCTTCGATGGCCGGTAGCGTTTTGTTCGCAGTCGCACTGGCAGGGGACGCTGGATTGGCGGCCTTGATCTGGCTGATAACCGGGCTGTCCGGCAAGATATCCTGCAAATAAGGCGTGATCGACGGCTTCGGCGCGCGCGCAGACGCGCTAGAACGTGACAGTTCGAACATGATGGCGAGCCGTGCGGCTTCAGGCCCTGCCGAGCTTTTCAGGAGATTGGACAGTGCATCGAGACTGATGCCGCGCAAGATGCTGCCAAGCGCCTTTTCCAATGTCGCCTTCTGGTCTGCCGGCAGCGTTTGAATGTTTGCTACGAGACGGTTCACATAGGCGTCTGCTGCCTCCCCATCCATGCGGGCAATGTTCAAGAGCTTGCCCAGCGTCTCCGCAAGGACATTGACGTTATCGGACAGTTGAAGCTCGCCGGAAACAGCACGTATACCGGTTCCAGACGCCAGATTGACGACGTCGGCCGGTTCTGTCTGCGAAGCCGTTGTCGGCGCAACGGACGCGATGACCACATCCTGGCGTGGTGTAGACGTTGAAAAGGACACATCGACCGCGGTGACGGCGCTGACAGGTGGCAGCATGGTGCGCTCCCTTCTTGGCGACAGGTGTCGGCGGTGGGTGCCAGCACAAATCTCCGTTGGATCGACCCGGATTTCGGCTGGGCGATGGTCACGACGCAGGTGTTATTCCCGACCGCTCATGCGGCACGGTACTCGGCTCTAACGCCAATGTGGTTGTCCAGTTGCATGAAAATGCACCGAATCATCTCAGTGAAGAATGGTCCTCAAAGATTAATGATCTGCTAACCATAGATTTGGTGCGCGCCGCCTGGCGTCAGCTATGCGCGAAAATATCCGTAGCGTCCCAGCCGAGCAGATCCAGCTTGGATCGGGTTGGCAGAAATGCGAAGCAGGCTTCGGCATGCTCGTAGCGTCCGTCGCGAATGAGGCGTGCGGTCAGCTTGTCGCGCAGCGCGTGCAGATAAAGTACGTCGGATGCCGCATATTCCAGTTGCGCCGCCGACAGCTTTTCAGCCGCCCAATCGGAAGACTGTTGTGCCTTGGAGATATCCACCTCCAGCATTTCCTTCAGATTGTCCTTCAACCCGTGGCGGTCCGTATAGGTGCGGCACAGGCGCGAGGCGATCTTGGTGCAGAATACCGGGTTGGAGGTCACGCCGAATGTGTGGAAAAGGACCGCGATGTCGAACCTGCCGTAATGGAATATCTTCTGGCGTGCAGGATCTTCCAGCATGGCGACGAGGTTCGGAGCCACTTTTTGTCCAGAAGCGATGCGGATGACATCCGCACTTCCGTCTCCGGGTGACAACTGAACCACGCAAAGCCGGTCGCGGCGTGGAACGAGGCCGAGCGTTTCGGTATCGATGGCGATCGCGCCGGTGTAACGGGCTGCATCACTCAGCGAAATATCGCCTTCATGGTAACGGATCGTCGCGGCCATTCCTGTCTCCATCGGTAAACTGTTGCGGCGGCTATAGCTGATCATGCGTATCAGCGATACCGGCTCATGCTGCTTTTCTACCCTCGTCATGGCCTTGCATAGCGGTTGAACGAGGGGTTAAGTTGGTGAGAATGTTTCTCTTTTGAAAAGTGCCGCATACTCATGCCAGTCAAAATTTATCTCGCCGGGCCGGAAGTGTTTTTGTCGAATGCCCGTGAAATGCTCGATGCGAAGGCGGCTCTTGCCCGCGAAGCCGGGTTTGTTCCGCTTTCTCCTGGCGATCTAGAAATTCCGCCTGCTGATACGAAAATCGGCCATGGCTGCAACATCAACGCGGTCGATGAGCAGATGATGATCGAGGCGGATGCCGTCATTGCCAACCTCACGCCGTTCAGGGGCATCGCTGCGGATACTGGTACCAGTTTTGAGCTGGGCTTCATGTGCGCGCTGGGCAAGCCCGTCTTTGCCTATACGAATGTCGCCGCCAATCATTTCACCCGCATTGTGGGCTATAATGGCGGTGTTGCCAATCAGGATGAAACGGGCCGTTACAGAGGTGCCGATGGCCTCTCCATCGAGAACTTCGATATGGCCGATAACCTCATGCTGCACGGCGGTATCATCCGGCGCGGTGGCGTTGTCGTGGTCGGTAACGCGCCCGCGGATGCAATTTATACCGACCTTGCGGCCTTCAAAGAGTGCTTAGCGCAGGCGGCGAAAGCACTTCTTTAAAAGACAGATCGATAAAGCGGAGACAATCACATGAGCGGTACAATTCTCATCACCGGTGCAACATCCGGATTTGGAAAGGCGACAGCCAGACTATTTGCAAAGGATGGGTGGAAGGTCATCGGCACGGGCCGCCGTGCGGATCGTTTGGCGGAACTGGGTGCGGAACTTGGATCAGCCTTTCACGGCATGGTGTTCGACATCATCGATGAGGAGGCAATGCGTTTGGAATTCGAAGCGCTTCCCGCCGAATTCAGGGATATCGACGTCCTCGTCAACAATGCTGGTCTTGCACTTGGCACAGGCCCCGCGCCGCAGGTGCCGCTCAAGGATTGGCACACCATGGTCAACACGAACATCACCGGCCTGCTCAATATCACGCATCACGTTCTACCAGTGCTGATCGAGCGTCGCGGTATGGTCATCAACATGTCGTCTGTCGCCGCCCACTGGCCCTATGCTGGCGGCAATGTCTATGCGGCAACCAAAGCATTTCTGCGCCAGTTTTCTCTCGGTCTGCGGTCAGATATGCATGGCAAAGGCGTCCGCGTCACCTCGATAGAGCCAGGCATGTGCGAAACGGAATTCACCGTCGTGCGCACCGGCGGCAATCAGGAAGCATCCGATAACCTCTACAAGGGGGTAAAGCCGATTGTTTCTGAGGATATCGCCAATACGATCCACTGGGTCGCGTCGCAGCCGAAGCATATCAACATCAACAGCATCGAGCTGATGCCGGTCAACCAGTCCTTTGCTGGCTTTCAGGTCCATCGCGATACGCAGTGATCAGCATATGAGAATGTGATGAAAAACGAGGCAGTCATTGCTGAGCCATGCAATAATGCATTGCTGCATTGCGAGACTTGCTCTGTTTAATTTTTTCAGGAGCGCTATATTCAAATCATCGAAGCGACGCACTCCTCCTCCCAGCGTCGCGAGATGTGGATCAGCAGCACTCCTCCTCCCAGTTGCTGATCAAGTTTAAAGCCTGCCGCACCTCCTCCCGCGGCAGGCTTTTTCCTTTTTAGCACCCTTTTAAATTCGAATGTCGCGTGATCTCAGCATCGACTGAATGTTCACCACTGATCCAGTCTCGATAGAGGCATTGGCTGCAATGCCTGTCAGAATGGACCATGCCCCTGAGACGTGGTCCGAGGCGCGGTTGAAACGATCCGGCTCCATGGTCTCAGGGGCAAAGATGTAGCCCAGCATGACCGGGTCGGCACCCCCGTGATTCCCCGTTGCCTTGGGAACTTCGATCATCCTCGGCTTTTCACCGGCCAGATGCAGTTCGGTGGTGATTGCCTCTTCGTCTGCATGATCGCGCACCCCGCCAAACACGCCATGCACCTCGATGTGCTTGTGGGTAATTTCGCCCTTCGTGCCCTGAAAGCGAATTTCCAGACCTTCCCAGGGTGAATAGGCCGTCAGCGTATAGTTGGCGGTGACGCCGGATGCGTACCGAATATGCGCCTGCATGGTGTCCTCTATGCCAATATCCGCATCGAACACGCAGCGGTCGCGGAAATAGCCGTCCTCATCTTCGGCATCCAGATAAAGGGCGCGCAACTGTTCGTCGGCGGAGAGATCGAGGCGAAACGCACATCTCTCCGCCACGGGACAGTCAGCACATCGTGGGCCGTGATCTTGCAAACCGAGTTCCACCGCTGTTTCTGGCCGGTAAAATGCGCGTTGGCCGGAGGCGAACACATCTGTCGGGGCGGAAGCCAGCCACCAGTTGAGAAGGTCGAAATGGTGGGTGGATTTATGAACCAGCAGCCCGCCAGAGTTTTCCTTGTGTCGATGCCAGCGCCGGAAGTAATCGGCACCATGCACCCGGTCCAGATGCCAGCGGAAGTCGACGGCCGTCACGGTGCCGATGACACCTGAGGTCAGCATTTCCTTTATCTGTGTGCGGGCAGGGGAATAGCGGTAATTGAAGGTGACCATGACCTTGCGACCGGTGCGTGCTTGCGCATCCACGATCTGCTTCAGTCGCGACATGTCGATCGTTAGCGGCTTTTCGCAGATGACATCACAACCCGCCTCGAAAGCCCGGACAATATACTCCGAATGCAGAAAGTCAGGAGTTGCGACCACCACCGTATCCGGCTTCTGCTCGGCAATCAGCTGATCGAAATTTTCCGCAAGATAGGTCGGAACACCATTCGTGCCCGGCTTGGATATCGCCTTTGCAGCCTCACCCAACCGGTGGGCGTTGCTGTCGCACAGTGCTACGATCTCATGCTTGTCCGAATAGTCTTCGGTAACGGAATCGCGGAACATCTTGTGACGTGATCCGCATCCTACGATGGCGATTTTCACTGCTCTTCCCTTTACTTGGCGTATGATTGTTCGACGGAAAAGGCCGCGCGGCAGGGCGCGGGGAACCGTCTTTGTTAGCTTGGAGAGGAACTCACGCTAGAGCGCATACTAAACCTGCAAACTGATACTATCGCCATTAAAGTCATATTATCATTTCTAGGCAAGCATATTCTCAATGCTGCACTGCACTCATTTTAGGTGACGCTACCAATAGAAAAGGCGGCCATAAAGACCGCCTTTTTTGTTATGATCAGAAAGCTAAATCAGTTCGAGACTGCAATCTCTCGTCTCTCCCGGTCGGTGACGATGGAAAGATCCAGCACCTTTTGCAGGTTGGCGGCGTGGCGGAAATTCGGGTCAGCCTGTCCGCCTTCCATCACCGCCTTGGCGAATTTCTGATAGTTGGTTTCGACATCATCGACTTCGATGTCTCTCCAGACGGCTTTTTCCACATCCTCGCCTAGGCAACCACGAAGCGTGGAGTATTCCGGCGTATGGATCACTTCCAAAGCGCCCTTGTCTCCATGCAGGCGAAGGCGAAGCTCGTTCAGGTGGCCGGTCGCCCAACGGCTGGCGTGGATCACACCCATCGCACCGTTCTCGAGTTCAGCCGTCATGGTGAAGCTGTCATTGGCATCGAGGTCATAGACGTCGATCCTGTTGCCTTCATATTTGTCGAAGGTCTTCAGGCGCGTGAAAATGCGCTCCACATCGCTGCCCGCACCATAGGACGCGAAATCGAGGATGTGAATACCGACATCACCGAGCACGCCGTTCGACCCGTGCTTGGTCGACAGACGCCAGAGCCATTTGCTCTCCGTCATCCAGTCACCCCATGCCTTGGAGACCAGCCAGCTCTGGAGGTAAGACGCCTCCAGATGCCGCAACTTGCCTATCGTGCCTTCGGTGACCATCTGCCGTGCAGCCTGCAACGGTGCCACATTTCGGTAGGTCAGGTTGACCATGGCGACGAGGCCGGATTTTTCCGCAGCGTCTGCCATTTCAGCTGCCTTGGCGTAGGTTTCCGCCAAGGGTTTTTCGCAAAACACATGCTTGCCTGCGGCCAGCAGCTTCAGCGTGGTCGGGTGATGGATCGAGTCCGGGGTGACATTGGCCACCGCGTCGAATTCACCCCATGCAATTGCATCATCCAGCGATGTGAAGGTGGTGCCGATGTTGTGGCGTGCCGCAAAAGCCCGCACGATGACATCGTCCACATCCACCGCGCCGACGAGCTCGACGCCGGAAATCTGTGAAAAATGCATGGCATGGGTGTTGGCCATGCCGCCAGTACCAAGAATAAGAAGTCTCATATCGATTACCTGTAACCTGCTTCGCCAGCCGCGTGGAGTTTCGGGCCGCGCTCTTCGATTTTCTCCGGTGCCTTGTCGACGGGAACGTTCGGTGCCTCGTGGATGCTGGTCAACGCGCCTGCGGGGTTATAAGCCCACTTGACGGAGTTGCTGATCACCTTTTGCACATTGGCATCGTGATAAGTCGGATAGGTCTCATGGCCTGGGCGGAAATAGAAAATGTTGCCAGCACCGCGACGCCATGTCAGGCCGGAGCGGAACACCTCACCACCCTGGAACCAGGATATGAACACGGTTTCCAGCGGTTCAGGTACGGAAAACTGCTCGCCGTACATTTCCTCGTTTTCCAGTTCGAAGGACTCCGGCAATCCAGCCGTGATCGGGTGGCGGGGATTGATGTTCCACAGGCGCTCACGCTCGCCCGCCTCACGCCATTTCAGCGCGCATGGCGTTCCCATCAAACGCTTGAACGGCTTGGAGAAATGGCCGGAATGCAGAACGATCAGGCCCATGCCTTCCCAGACGCGCTTGGCAACACGCTCGACGATCTCGTCCTGAACGGCACCGTGGTCCTTGTGACCCCACCAGACCAGAACATCGGTCTTGTCCAACCGCTCCTGCGAAAGCCCGTGTTCAGGCTCCTGAAGCGTAGCGGTCGTGGCATTGATCTCGGGTGTCTTGTTCAAAGCATCGGCAATCGTGGTGTGCATGCCGTTGGGATAGATCGAACGAACGGTCTCGTTTATGTGCTCGTGGATGTTTTCGCCCCAGACGACGGTATTGATAGTCATATGTATGCTCCTTGATGATCCGGCACTTGAGAGGACTGCCGGTGAAGAGGGGTCTCGATTGTATCAGGCGGCGCGCATTTGGGTTTTCGGCAGAGCGTTGCCTTGCGCGTCGAAACGATGAACGTGCTCTGGCAGCGGCGCGATCGTCAGCTTATGGCCCGTCTGCCGGTTGGAAACGCCGTCTTCACGCACGACAACAGGTTGCCCAGCACCGATATCCACATAGATGTAGCTGTCGGAACCCAGCATTTCCGCATGCACGATGTCGCCCGTCCAGCCATTCGCACCGTCTCCGGCAACGATGTGTTCCGGGCGGATGCCGATGGTGTGAGCGCCGTAGGTGTCGGCATGTTTGCCGGTCAGGAAATTCATCTGCGGAGAGCCGATGAAGCCCGCCACGAAGGTATTGACCGGTGTTTCATAAAGCTCCAACGGTGTACCGACCTGTTCCACACGGCCATCACGCAACACGCAAATTCTGTCTGCCAGAGTCATGGCCTCCACCTGATCATGGGTAACATAGATCATTGTCGTGTCAGGCATACTGCGGTTCAATTTGGCTATTTCGAGACGCGTTGCCACGCGCAGTGCGGCATCGAGGTTGGAGAGCGGTTCATCGAATAGAAACACCTTCGGATCACGCACGATGGCGCGGCCAATGGCGACGCGTTGGCGCTGTCCGCCGGAGAGCTGCTTGGGCAGACGTTGAAGATAGGGCGTCAGTTGCAGCATTTCCGCTGCCGCCTCGACGCGCTTACGGCGCTCGTCTTTCGTGGAACCCGCGAGCTTCAGACCAAAGGCCATGTTCTCGAAAACCGTCATATGCGGATAAAGCGCATAGGACTGGAAAACCATGGCCACGCCGCGGTTGGCGGGCGTCAGCCGGTTGACCACTTGGCCTTCGAAGGAAAGCTCGCCGCCGGTAATTTCTTCCAGGCCGCAAATGAGGCGGAGCAGGGTGGATTTGCCGCAACCGGATGGCCCGACGAAAACCATGAACTCACCGGATTTGATCTCCATGTCGATGCCCTTGATAACGTCGAAGGCACCGAAGGATTTACGGATATCGCGCAATTGTATGCTGGTCATGAATGGGTCTCCTAACCTTTGACGCCACCAGCCGTGAGGCCGGAAATGATGCGCCGCTGGAAGATCAGAACGAGGATGACGAGGGGTACGGTAACGATGACGGAGGCCGCCATGATCGTTCCCCATGGAATTTCAAATTGAGAGCTGCCGGACAGAAGCGCGATGGCCACCGGCACCGTGCGCTGCTCATTGGACGAGGTGAAGGTCAAGGCAAACAGGAACTCGTTCCATGCCGCGATGAAGGCCAGCAAACCCGTGGTCACCAAGGCTGGCCACATCAAAGGCATGAAGACCTGCGTGATGATGACCCACGGCGATGCGCCATCGACAATCGCCGCTTCCTCGATTTCGACAGGCAGATCCCGCATGAAGGTCGTCAGAACCCACACCGTGAACGGCAGCGTGAAGATCATATAGGAGAAGATCAGCGCAAACGGCGTATTGAAAACGCCAGCCCAGCGGATCAGCTCGAACAGGCCCGCCAGAACCGCAATCTGCGGAAACATCGATACCGACAGGATCGTCAGCAACAGCAGCGAACGGCCCCTGAACCGCACACGTGCCAAGGCGTAAGCGGCTGTCACGGCAAGAAACAGTGATAGCGCCACGACGCAGGATGCAACCAGCAGAGAATTGCCGAGATTGCGCAGAAAGCTGTCATTGCCCAGCACGTCGCTGTAATTGCTGAACGAAATTGCCGTGGGCAGATAGTTGATCTCGAACAGCGCCGTTCCGGTTTTGAAACTGGTTATGATCGCGTAATAGAACGGAAAGACCGCGATGATGACGATAATGGCGACGAGGGCGTAGAACGCCGTTGTCTTGATAACATCAGAGGCTGTCATCGTGCTCCTCCATCCGTGTTGACCCGGCCAAGCCACATGTAAATGACGGTGACAGATGCGATGATGAGGAACAGCATGGTGGATGCGGCTGCGCCATAAGCGAATTTATCGAAGTCGAACAGGTTTTCGCGGGCAAGAACCGACATGGTTCTGGTCTGGGAATTGTTGGGCGTCAGCACATAGATGAGGTCGAAAACGCGCATGGCATCCAGCATGCGGAAGATGATCGCAACCATCAGTGCCGGGCGGATCATCGGAAGGGTCACGCGCCAGAAAACCTTGATGGGGTGAATGCCATCCACCTTGGCCGCCTCATACATATCCTTCGGCACCATCTGAAGCCCGGCCAGAATGAGCAGCGCCATGAAAGGCGTGGTCTTCCAGACGTCCACGATCAACACCGCCGTCATGGCCGTTTCAGGATTGGCGGTCCAGGCTATCTTTTGTGAGATAAGACCAAGATTCAGCATCATGTCGTTGAGAATGCCGAACTGATCATTCAGCATCCACGCCCACATGCGGGCGGAAACAATGGTCGGAATGGCCCATGGAATAAGAATGGCGGCGCGAACGAGGCCACGCCCCTTGAACTCCGCATTGAGAACGAGCGCCACGATCAGGCCGAAGACGGTTTCGACGGAAACCGAGATCAACGTGAATTTCAGCGTGTTCCAAACTGCACCCCACCAGGCGGGGTCTGCTAGCAGGCCGCGATAGACCGTGCGACCACTGCTGAGCGTGATCCATGAGAGATAGTTCTTCAAACCAACGAACTGCGCATCGCCAAGATTGGTCAGGGATGCGTCGGTCAGGCTGAACCAGACGGTTCTGACCAGCGGCCAACCGGCAACCAGTGCCAGTGTCAAAAATGTAGGTGCCAGGAACAGCCATGCGGAGCGAAGACGTTCAGATTGTAAATCGGAACCGATCACTTGCGCTGAGGCAGTCCTGCCTGGGGTTATCTTACTCATATCGTTTCCCACCGTGTTTTAAGAGCGTCAGGTGACCGATAACGGCCACCTGACGGGTGACGCCAAATTACCAGCTGTCGCCCTTGAGATCGGTGAGTTCGACTTCCAGAAGTTCGAGATTTTCAGCAGCGGTGCCGGTTCCGGACAGCGTGTTGTGCACAGCTCCCCAGAACTTTGCCGAGACCTCGTTGTATTTCACCTTGGTCGCCGCAGATGGACGCGGTACGGCGGTCTCAAAAATCGGCTTCCACAGCGGCATGAAAGGCTGCGCTTTGGCAACGTCCTTGTCGTCATAGAGCGTCGCAATCGTTGGCATGTTGGAAAGTTCGATGGCGCGTTTTTTCTGGGTTTCTTCAGACCCTAGGAATTTCACTAGCGCAATCGCGGCTTCCTGGTTCTTGGAATATTTGGAAACGGCCGCATTCCAGCCACCCAATGTCGATGCTGCTGCCTGGCCTTCAGTACCGGCTGGCAGAGGCACGACTCCAAACTTGCCCTTGATAGCGCTGTCGCCACCGTTGCCCAGCGCGTAGACATAGGTCCAGTTGCGCATGAACACGGAATTGCCTGTCTGCCAAACGCCGCGGGCTTCTTCTTCCTTATAGGCAAGCGCACCCTGCGGCGAGATGGTACCGATCCAGCTTTTGGCCGTCTCGAGGGCCGCTGCCGCCTTCTCATTGTTGATGCTGATGTCGCCATTGGTTTCGACAATGTGGCCACCGCCGGCAGATGCAATCCACTCGAGTGCGTTGCAGGTCAGGCCCTCATAGGCGCTGCCCTGAAACACGAAGCCCCACATGTCTTTCTGTCCGGCCGTGCGTTCCTTGTCCTGAACCTCTTTGGCGGTTTCCGCCAGTTCCTTCCAGGTCTTGGGTGGCTGCTTGCCGTATTTCTCCAGCAAATCCTTGCGGTAGAACAGGGCTGGGGCGTCCGTGTACATCGGCATGGCAACCAGCTTGCCATCCACCGTCTGCGACGCGATGACGGATGGGAAATGTTTGGAAACGACATCCTTGGCCGCTTCGCTCAAATCCACGAACTGTTCTGCCAGTTGTGGTGCCCAGACCACGTCCGTCTGGTAGACGTCAACGTCGGTGTTACCGGCCGCAAGCCACAGACGATACTGGCTGAACTGCTCGCTGGATGATGGTGGCATGGTAACAAGTTTCACCTTGTGTCCACTCTGCTTTTCGAACTCCACCAGTTGCTCGCGAATGAAATTCAGGTTTTTACCCGTAGAATTCGCGGCCATCGAAATTTCCGCGGCCTGCGCGGCAAAGCCTGTGGACATCACACTGCCGCACAGGAACAAAACTTTTATCGAAACATTCATTGTCAAAACTCCTCCATGCCGATTTCAATCATCCTCTAAATTGAAAACGCTTTCGACTTCACAAAGCTGTCAAATTCGGAGCGCGGTGTCAATCCGTTCGATTTTAGAGATTTCATGCGCCGTTAACGGGCAATGCCGTTGAAAGTTTCCGCCTCTTTTCACTATTTGAGGCGGTTGATATTCATGTATTGAAATCGATTTCAAATTTTCAAGCTTGAAACTTAATGCTGTTGGCCGCATTCAAGAGAAAACGGCGGGGCGCATGAAACTCAAGGAATTCGCAGAAAAAGTGGGATTGTCACCCACCACGGTCAGCCGGGCGCTGGGTGGCTATCCTGAAGTGCGTCAGGAAACCCGCGACCGCGTTACCGAAGCCGCCCGCAAACTGGGCTACAGGCCCAATGCGAATGCCGTAAGGCTGGTCACGGGCAGGGCAGGTGCCATCGGCGTCGTCATGGGCAGAAGCGGCGGCGGCCATTTTTTCTCGGAATTCATGGGCGGCATGGCCAGTCGCCTGGAAGGCGAGGATACGGATATTCTCGTCAGCGTGACCACCGACAACGACCTCAACGAAGAGCTCAGCATCTTCAGCCGGTTGGCGCAGAGTGGCCGCGTCGATGGGATCATCATCCACTCGCCGCGTCCGGATGATGAGCGCATAGCGCTTCTGCACAAACTCGACGTCCCCTTCATGGTTCACGGGCGTTCTGCCACCAAATTCGAACACGCCTGGCTGGATATCGACAACCACTCCGTGGCCTATCTGTCCACCGTGCATTTGTTGGAGCGCGGCCACCGCAACATCGCCTTCATCAACGGTCCCAGGGGCAGAACCTTCGTCATCGATCGCGAAAACGGCTATCGCGATGCTCTGGAGACGATGAATATTTCAGCCGATCCGCGCATGATGCTGTCGTCACCTTTCAGCGAGGAAACGGCCTTTCAGTTCGCCCGCTCGCTGCTGGAAAAAAGCCCGCGTCCCACCGCCTTCGTGGCTGGTGCCATGATGACGGCACAGGGCGTTTACCGTGCCGCAAGCCAGCTTGGCCTCGTCATCGGCAAGGACGTATCCGTCATCGCGCATGATGACGTGTTCCCGTATCTGACGCCTGAGAGTATGTTGCCGTCACTTTCGACGACCCGTTCTCCCCAGCGCATGGCAGGCGAGAGGGTAACGGATTTGCTGCTGCAGATCATCGCCGGCCGCCCGGTAACGGAGTGTCAGGAACTATGGCCCGTCGATCTCGTTTTGCGGCAGTCGTCAGGTCCTGCAAAATGACATTATTTTAACGATCCGCCGTAACGGATTGTCAAAAAACCGTGTTGTATTATTGTTTTGATCTACAACGGTTGTTTCGCTTTTCTGGGAGGGAACAGGGACGCAACTGACGCGTTAACGATTTAACATTGGAGTGGGAGGAAGCCATGTTCGATTTCTTGAAAACAGCGCAAAACACGATAGCGGTAGAGGAAGAGACCGGCACCTACGCCGACGCCTTTCTGCAGATGCCCGAGATGCAATCCGACCGCATGGTCGCTCGCGAATATGGCCACGAATCCCATACCCGCGACTATGGTGACAGCCGCGAGGTTGCCAGAAACGCCCTCGGCTTTGCCTGATCCTAAAACGATCGGGAACCCTGACGGGCGAGATACGTTTACCCCATGATACCCGCGAGGCGGGCGACACGAATTTAAATGGACCATAAGCGGCGAACGAAAGTCGACCGAACGGCGATTTCGAAGAGGGTGTTGCCCGCCAATTTCATGTTAGGAGACGTCCATGACTGTCATCCCTGTTGAGCCCGTTCCCGGACAGGTTCCACCCCTTCCACCCCAGCCCGACGTTCCGCCAGTCAAAGAGCCGGAACCCGACGGACTACCGGATGATTTGCCACTTCCCAATCCCGATGAGAACGACGGCGTGCCACGTGCGCTGTGACGCCTAAAGAGCAAACCGGCTGACGGGTGCGCCAGCGACGGGAGCTTTAAATGAAATGACGGTACCGGCGACGCTGGCACCGTCATTTTCCGTTGTAAGGCTCGTCAGATACAGCGTCTTGAGGTCAGGCCCGCCGAAGCAGGGCATGGTCGGTCCCTTGAATGGAAATGTGTAAATTTCCACAATCTCGCCCTCTGGCGAGAATCGGTTCAGACGACCCGCCTGAACGCCCGCGCTCCAGTAAAAACCCTCGCTATCCGTTGCCGCCCCGTCCGGCCGTCCTTCGCCAGGTGCAAAGTCGTGCAGCCGTTGCACTGGCCCCAATTGTCCGGTCTGCGGTTCAAAATCAAACACTTGCAGCAACAACCCGCTGCTATCGGAATGATACATCCGCCTGCCGTCTGGGCTCCAGGCCAGACCGTTCGAGGTCAGCATGCTGCCATCGATCACACACGTAAAGTCACCGTTCGGCGCAACCCGATAAAGGCGGGCATTGCCGGTCTGTGGCACGGCCTCATCACGCGTACCCACCCAGAAATGACCGTCCGGTCCAACTTTGCCGTCATTAAGACGGCTGTCTGGCCGCCCGTCATCGGGGTCGCACAAACTGTCCAGCTGTCCCGTTGCCGGATCAAGCAGGTGAACGCCTGTTTGCAAGCCAACGACGACCATCCCGTTCTCGCAAAGGCCAAGACACCCAACGGGCGCGGGCATATCAAAGCGATCAAGATGTCCAGATTGCTCGAGGCGAAACACCGCAGGTGCCAGAATGTCGACAAACCAAAGGGCACCGGAACGGTCATCCCACACAGGCGATTCACCCACCTTGAGGGGGAGGTCGATCAGCTGATGAAACGTTGGTTCGATGATGTGCGGTTGGGTCATCTGCAATTACCTCAGTTCCCTACGCCTTCGAACATACGTGCGCGTGCTTTCAGAACGTGGTTTTTCATGGCGTCATGTGCAGCCTGTTCACGCCGCGCGAAAATGGCTTCCACGATTGCGGTATGCTCGTTCTGCACATCACGAACCCGTTGTGGAGTCCGTTTCAGGCTCAGGCTTCGCGTCACGGATTGCCCGATGGAAAAATGCGGCTTGAACCAGGCTCGGACGGTGATGTGAAACTGGTTCTGGCTCGCCATGGCAATGGCTTCATGCAAGGCGAAATCTTCATCCGCACCGAGGTCGCCATTCTCAAGGCAGGCTTCCAGCGCGGTAATGGCTTGTTCGATTCTTGCTCTGTCGGCGTTTTGCCAATTGCGCGCCGCAAGTTCGGCAGCTGATGCTTCCAGCCCGGACCGAAACTCGAAAAACCGCTGAACATCGGCAAGCGACCCCACGGGAATTTGCTGCAAGACAGACGAGTCCGGCTGCTGGCGCACATAGGAACCAGATCCCTTCCGGGACACGATGAGATCGTCATTGCGCAACCGCTCCAGTGCTTCGCGCACCACAGGCCGCGAAGCACCGAACATCACGGCGAGGTTCTGTTCGGACGGCAGGCGTTCGTTGACCGGAAACCGTCCGTCAGAAATCATCCCGACGATTTTTTCGTAAATCACATCGCTGAAACGCGTGTCGTTTCGTGGAGAAGCAGATGTCGCCAGATTGTCCATCAGCGCGCCTTTATCGGTTGCAAACCGCTGAGTTTGTTATGTTTTTAAAGTGGGTGCGGATCGAAAAGAAAAGTTGGGCGAGCACCGCGAGTGACCCATCAATAAAAAATCTGTAAAAATCTGTCAATACTTGTAATCATCTGAAAACGCCCATATGGTCTGCGTGCCGATGGAGGATTGGCATGCTGGCTGACCGGGAGGGTCGGTGCGACGGAGCGAAAGCTCTGTTGCTGCCAGTGACTTTTTGGGAGGATAATCGATGAGCGACGAGCATCTGTTTTCGCTGGGCGTAACACGCCGAACCTTTATCGCAGGGCTTGGAGGCGTTGCCGCCGTCTCGGTTCTGGGGGGACCTGCATTTGCTGCTGGCGGCAAAGAAGCGCCTGCGCTGGCGGCCATGGTAAAAGACGGCAAGTTGCCGCCACTGGCCGACCGGTTGCCGAAAAATCCGATGGTGGTCACGCCACACGAAAAAATCGGCACCTATGGCGGCACGCTGCGTCGCGGCCTTCGCGGTTCGTCGGACCATAACGGCATTTTGCGCATGGTCGGCAACCAGGGTCTGGTGCGCTGGAACATGGATTTCACCGAAGTTCTGCCGAACCTGGCGGAAAAATGGGAAGTCAGCGACGACGCTTCACAGTTCACATTCCATCTTATCCAAGGTGCCAAGTGGTCTGACGGTCATCCCTTCACCGCAGATGATGTCGTTTTTGCCATCGAGGACTGCATCAAGAACAAGGAGCTTTACAGCTCCGCACCAGCGCAATTGTCCGTCGCGGGCAAAGCCGTCAATGTTGAAAAAGTCGATGACTTCACGGTGAAATTCACCTTCGCCGCACCGAACGCGCTTTATCTCGAAAACCTTGCGACCCCGCTCGGTCAACACCCGACGATGTTTGCCAAGCACTATTGCAGCAAGTTCCTTCCGAAATACAACACGGCGCTGGACGCCGACGTCAAGGCCGCTGGTGTTTCCAGCTGGACCGAACTTTTCCGCGCCAAATGCGGTGATATCGAAATTCCCTCGCGCTGGTCAAATGTCGATAAGCCGACGCTCGATCCTTGGGTCGTCAAGGAGCCCTATTCCGGCGGTGCGACGCGCGTTGTCATGACACGCAATCCATACTTCTGGCAGGTCGATACCGAAGGCAACCAGTTGCCTTACATTGATGAGGTCAATTTCGGCATTTCACAGGATGTTGAATCGCTGATGTTAAACGTCATCTCTGGTAAGATCGATATTCAGGAACGCCACATCAGCGTTCTCGCCAACAAGCCGACCCTGTCGCAAAACATGAAAAAGGGTGATTACCGCCTGCTGACGCTGGTGCCATCTGCCGCGCAGCAGTGCCAGATTTACCTCAACATCACCCATAAAGACCCGGCGATGCGAAAGATGTTCGCCGACAAATCCTTCCGCCAGGCGCTGTCCATCGGCCTCAACCGGCAGGAAATCATCGACATCGTCTATTTCGGACAGAGCGAAGGCTATCAGGCCGGGCCTCGCCCGACACATCCGTGGTACCACGAAAAGCTGGCCCGCCAGAACACGGACTATGATGCAGACAAGGCCAACGAGTTGCTCGACAAGGCCGGTTACGACAAGAAGAACGACAACGGGATACGTCTGCGTCCAGATGGCCAACCAGTCTTCTTCTCCATCGACGTCATTCCGACGCTTTACCCCGATCTGGTGGACTCGCTGGAACTGGTGAAGGCCCAGTGGGCGCAGATCGGCGTCGATATCAAGGTCAACACCATTGAGCGCGCACTCTACTACACACGCGGCGATGACAATGCCCATGATGCAGCGGTGTGGCCAGGCCCTGGTGGTCTCGACCCAATGCTTGATCCGCGCGACTTCTTTGCCTTCCACCCGCAGGGCTCGCGTTACGCAATCCCTTGGGCACTGTGGTACACATCGAACGGCCAGAAGGGCGAAGAGCCGCCGGAAAGCCAAAAGCAGCGTTTCAAACTGTTCGATGAAGCACGCTCGACAGCCGATCTTGCCAAGCGCGGCAAGAAGATGAAGCAGATATTCGATATCGCCGCAGAAGAGTTCGAGACCATTGGTCTTTGCCTCGCCGTCGGTGGCTTCGGCATCATCCGCAACAATCTTCGTAACGTGCCGGAAACGGAACCGGACAGCTGGACATGGCCGAACCCCGGTCCTGCGCTGCCGCAACAGTTCACCTTCACAAGCTAACAACGTCACTTTGGCGTCGCCGTCTCACGGCGGCGACGCTTTCAGTCTGTGTCGACCGCCCGCATCCGTCGTTCAGGGACGGTGGCGTGCGCGGTAAAATGTGATTGCGAGAGCGACATGCTGATTTTTATCGTCAAACGCCTGCTGTGGATGATCCCGTCCCTGTTTGCCGTCAGTTTTCTGGCCTTCGTCCTCATCCAGTTGCCTCCCGGCGACTATGTGACGACATACATCGCCACACTGGCCGCCTCCAACGAAGTCATCGACCACAATACGGCAGCGCAATTGCGTGAACGTTTCGGCCTCGATGACCCGATGATCATTCAATATCTGAAATGGATATGGGGCATCATCAGCCGCGGTGATTTCGGCATATCCTTTGAGTGGCAACAGCCGGTGTCGGGCCTCATCTGGGAACGCATGGCGCTGACGCTGGTGTTGGCTGTCGCAAGCCTTCTGGCCACATGGGCCATCGCCCTTCCCATCGGCGTCTACTCCGCTGTCCGCAAATACTCGATTGGCGATTATCTCTTCACTGCATTTTCCTTTTTCGGCCTTTCCGTGCCGTCGTTCCTCCTTGCACTCGTGCTGATGTACATCGCGGCGGTCGAGTTCGGGGCGGATGTCGGCGGTCTGTTTTCGCCGGAATATGAAACCGCGTCGTGGAGCATCGGCAAGATGGTCGATCTCATGGCCCATATCTGGTTGCCGGTTGCCATCCTTGCCATCTCCTCCACCGCCAGCCTTATCCGCGTCATGCGCGCCAATATGCTAGATGAGTTGCCGAAACCCTACGTCACCACGGCACGTGCCAAGGGCCTGTCGGAGTTTCGCCTGTTGACGAAATATCCGCTGCGCATTGCGCTCAACCCCTTCATTTCCACCATTGCATGGCTGCTGCCCAACCTCATCTCGGGCTCAGTGGTCGTTGCCATCGTGCTCAACCTGCCCACCGCCGCACCCCTGCTTTTGCAGTCACTAATGGCGCAGGACATGTATCTCGCCGGGGCATTCGTGCTCCTGATCTGCGCACTGACGCTGATCGGATCGCTCATCAGCGACATTCTGCTGGCGCTGGTCGATCCGCGCATCCGTCTCGAATAGGAGGGCGTCATGAGTGACATTGCCATCACCACCGCTGTCCGCCCGGACCGCGCCGCCGTCGCCTCACAATGGCAGCTCATCTGGTGGGCGTTCAAACGCCACCGGCTGGCCATGGCCGCGCTGTTCATCACCGTCGCCATGTATATCGTGGCGCTCGTACCTGGCTTTTTTGCCATCAATGATCCGGTGCTGCAAAACGCCCGCGCCACGTTCTATCCGCCGCAACGGGTCCATTTCATCGATACGACAGATGGTTTCTCCGTCGGCCTACACTATTATCCGCTCAAGCTGACGCGTGATCCTGAAACGCTGGCCGCCGTCTTCGTGGAAGACACGGGCAAGAAAATCCCCATCCAGCTTTTCGGACGCGGTTACGAATACTCCGTGCTCGGCCTGTTCAACACCAACATTCACCTCTTGGCCTCAACTGATAAAACCCGCCCGCTCTTCCTGTTTGGTGCAGATCGTCTGGGGCGCGATGTCTTTAGCCGCGTGGTGCAGGGGTCGCAGATTTCGCTGTCTATCGGTCTCGTCGGCGTCTTCTTCTCGCTGCTGCTTGGCGTCGTCTTAGGTGGCATCTCCGGCTATTATGGTGGGCGCATCGATTTCGTCATGCAGCGCGTGATCGATTTCGTGCTGTCGTTGCCCACCATCCCCATCTGGCTTGCCATGGCCGCAGCACTGCCGCAGGGCTGGCCCGCCACGTTGCAATATATGATGATCACCATCATCCTCTCGCTCACCGGCTGGGCGCAGCTTGCCCGCGTGGTGCGTGGCCGCTTCCTGTCGCTCAGAACCGAGGAATTCGTGGCGGCAGCCCGTCTGGATGGCGTGCCGGAAGGCCGCATCATCTTCCGCCATATGCTGCCCAGCTTTTCCAGCCACATCATCGCTTCGGTCACACTGGCCGTCCCGGCGATGATCCTTGCCGAGACTTCGCTGTCCTTCCTCGGCCTTGGCCTGCAACCGCCCACCATTTCCTGGGGCGTGCTGCTGCGTGAAGCCCAGAATATTCGCTCCATCGCAACCGCACCCTGGCTGTTTCTGCCCGGTGTCGCTGTTGTCGTCGCCGTCATGGCGCTCAACCTGCTCGGTGACGGTCTGCGCGATGCAGCCGATCCCTACAACAAGTGAGGCCACAGATGAGCGATATTCTCCCGATCAAGCCTGCGAAGCCGCTCCTCGAAGTCCGCAATCTCGTCACGGAATTTCCAGTGCGCAATGGCGTGTTCCGCGCCGTTAACGACCTGTCCTTCTCGATCGATCCGGGCAAGACTTTGTGCGTGGTAGGCGAAAGCGGCTCCGGCAAATCCGTCACCGCCCGTTCGATTCTGCAAATTATTGATAGCCCCGGCCACATCGCGTCCGGCTCCATCATCCTCAACCGTGCGAATGGAACGACGCTCGATCTGGCAAAGCTCGATCCACGCAGCCGCGCCATCCGTTCGGTGCGCGGTGCGGATATTTCGATGATTTTCCAGGAGCCGATGTCCTCGTTGTCGCCGGTCCACACGGTGGGTGATCAGATTACCGAAGTGCTCCGTCTGCATCTGAAAATGAGCAAGGCGCAGGCGAGGGCGGAAGCCATCGAATTGCTGCGACAGGTGGAAATTCCCAACCCGGAAACGGCGCTGGACAAATATGCCTTCCAATATTCCGGTGGCATGCGCCAGCGTGCCATGATCGCCATGGCGCTGGCCTGCAAACCGCAATTGCTGATCGCGGATGAGCCGACAACAGCACTCGACGTCACCACACAGGCCGAAATCCTCGACCTCATTGCCCGCTTGCAGAAAGCACATGGCATGGCCGTGCTGTTCATCACCCATGACATGGGCGTGGTGGCACAGATTGCCGATGACGTGCTGGTTATGCACCACGGCGTTGCCAAGGAATATGGCACGGTCGAGCAAATCTTCCACAGCCCGCAAGATCCTTATACCCGCATGCTGATCGGCTCGGTTCTGAAGCTAGAACAGAAGGCCGAGATACGGCTCGCCCGACCGCCGCTCGATCTCACCGCCGCACCGATTCTGGAAGTCAAAGACCTTTCCATGCACTTCGGTGAGATGAAGGCGCTGGACGGCGTGTCCATCAAGCTTTTGCCAGGCGAAACACTGGGCATCGTCGGCGAAAGCGGTTCCGGCAAGACCACCATGGGCCGCTCCATCATGCGGCTTTACGACCCGACGGGTGGCGAAATGCTTTACCGCAAGGCGGATGGCAGCGTGGTCGATCTGGCGAAGATCGAGGGTGCTGAACTCAAAGCCGCCCGGCGCGAATTGCGCATGGTGTTTCAGGACCCTTTCGGCTCGCTCAACCCGCGCATGACGGTAGCGCAGGTCATCGGAGAGCCGCTTCTCGTCAATGGCATCGCCAAGGGTAAGGAGCTTGATGAACGCGTCTGCGCGCTGATGGATCAGGTGGGGCTGGACCCCGCCGGGCGTGAACGTTACCCGCATGCTTTTTCCGGCGGTCAGCGTCAGCGCATCGGCATCGCCCGAGCCATTACGCTCAAGCCGCGCATTATCGTTGCGGACGAGGCGACATCGGCACTCGACGTGTCCGTCCGGTTCCAGGTGCTGGATTTGTTGATGCGGCTACAGGACGAGCTTGGCCTTGCCTATATCTTCATCAGCCATGACATCGGCGTTATCAGATATATGTGTGACCGCGTCGGCGTCATGTATCGCGGCAAGCTGGTGGAAGTGGGTGATGCGGAAAAGGTCTGCAACGCGCCGGATCACCCCTACACGCAAGCACTTCTCTCCGCCATTCCACGCCCCGATCCACGTGATCGGGATCGCACCCGCCGTTTCCGTTACATCGAACCTGCCGCCGTCAAGACCGAAAGCAAAGCTGGTTGATACGGCGCGCCTGCTAAAATCCATGAGGAAGACAAGAGCATGAAAATCGATCGCATGCGGGTATTCGTCACCCGCGACAAGGACCGCCCGCGTGTCGTCGTGGCGCTGGATACCGATGACGGGCTGACCGGCTGGGGTGAGTGCTACAATCATGGCCCCGATCTCGCACTGCCGCCGATCCTAGATTACCTCTATAATTTCCTGGCGGGCCAAGACCCGACGCGGGTCGAATACCTCTATAATCTCATGCTCCAGCAGAACCGCTTTCCGCCCGGTGCGCTTGGCCTATCTGCCATGTCCGCCCTCGACCATTGCCTGTGGGACCTTGCCGCCAAGGCCGCCGGAGTGCCGGTCTACAAGCTGCTGGGCGGCGAAGTTCGTGACCGCATCAAGGTCTATGCCGGCGTCTATACAGCACCGGATGCACCGGCAGCCAAGGAAGAATTCGACCGTCTGAATGAAGAATGGGGCTTCACGGCTTTCAAACTCAGCCCCTGGCGTCTCGATATCCACGCCCATCGCTGGGGTGAGGTCGTCAGAAGTTCGGCGGAGTATTTCCGTTCGCTGCGCGAAACCGTGCGCTCCGATTACGATATCGCCTTCGATGCTCACGCCAAGATTTTCGAACCCGCGGCCGCCCGCCAGCTTGGCAATGCGTTGGCACCTTATGATCCGCTGTTTTTCGAAGAGCCTTTGCGCCCGGAAAATATCGAAATGTGGGGAGACCTGAAACAGGGTCTCAACTGCACACTGGCGACAGGCGAAAGCCTTTATAACCGCAACGAATTTCTGCGGCTCTTGCAGGTCAAGGGTGCCGATATCATCCAGCCGGATATCTGCGTCGTCGGCGGTATCTCCGAAATGCGTCGCATCGCCACGCTTGCCGAAGCCCATTTCGTCAGCATTGCGCCGCATAACCCCATGGGGCCGCTGGCAACAGCCGTCAACGTTCACTTCTCTGCCGCACAGCAGAATTTCCGCATTCTGGAGTACCGCTTGCCCAAGGGTCAATGCTACGTCTATGGCGGCACCGATCTGGAAAAGCGTGAAGACGAAACGCGCTACGTGGTCGATCCCTATCTGCCGAAGGATGGCTATCTCGAATTGCGGCCGGATCGCCCCGGCTGGGGTGTCGAGATGAATGAAAAGGCCATGCAGGAAGACGGTTATATCCACTGGCAACGCCGGGTTCCAAAGCGACCAGACGGCTCCTATGCCTTTGCCTGATGTAATTTCAATTGCCAGCGGGCCGTTCTCGGCCCGCATCTGTCCCGCGTGGGGCGGGCGCATGACGCATCTCACCCACGCGCAGTTTGGCGATATCTTGATGCCAACAGAAACGGATGTGTTCGATCCCTGGAACTGGCCGAAGGCAGGGGCCTATCCGTTGTTTCCCTATCATAACCGCCTCTATGGCGCGTCTTTCGTGCATGGAGGCGTCGCATACAACGTCCTGCCAAATCCAGCACTCGGCAAGGATGCCACCCACGGCCCTGCGCACCGTCGCCCATGGCACCTAGCAAGTCAGACGTCGGATAAGGCCGTGCTCGCACTTGCCTATGAAGCGGATGACGAGTGGCCCTTTGCATTCGAAGCGCAGCAGTCATTTACGCTTACTGCGCAAGGGCTGACGGTGCAGCTAACACTCACCAACAAAGCAGAGGTCCCGGCACCCGCCGCCATCGGCTGGCATCCCTATTTTGCCGCGGGGCTGGATCGTGAAGCGCAAACGGATGCGGCGCTTGCCTATCCGCTGGACGATCATGACCTTCCCACAGGCGAGCCACCCGTCGCCCGCTCTACGAAGTTTTTACCGGCGCTCGCGGGTTACACGAAACATTTCGCGCAGTGGTCACATGCAAAGATTATTCTGAAAGATAGCCGGTCGCTCGTGATAGAGGCCGATCCGGTCCTGAGCCATCTCGCTGCCCACCGGACGGAACGCTACATCTGCCTTGAGCCAGTTTCCATGGCTGCTGGAACCCTGTACCAGCCTGAGGCCCAGCGTGGCGATTTAGGCCTTAAGATACAGGCTCCAGGTGAAAGCCTTATCGGCACCATGAGGCTCAGCCTTTAGATCAGCGCTCCCGTCTTAGGCTCGTCCAGGTCTGCCTCTTGCTGACCGGCTGGATGCGCAATCGCGAGCTCGTAGTCGTCAGGCAGCTCAGCCGCTTGCTCGCTGTTCATGATGCCGTAAGGAACCATGGTGCCGTTCTGGTCCGGAACGGAAACTTCGACCAATGTTTTCTGGTTCACGGGAAAGACTTTCAAAGGAGGAATCAAGAAGAGCCGCAACGGACCACTTTTGGAAGCTCGTTTCGGCACCTGTGGCAATTCTATGAATGAAGAACGCAATCGTTCTACGACACCGTCATCGTTAACGGGTTCGTGAATCCACGGCCTTAACCGGCAGCGGCACGTCTCTGCGGTTCATCACGGCTGAGCAGCCGCGTTACCTGCTGGAGAAGACTGGTTGGCAGGCATGGCTTCTGACAGAAAGCGGAGTCGGGATAAACTTCCTCCAACGCTTTTCCATCGGCATGGCCGGAATGAAACACGAAGGGAATATTCGTTTCCTTCAATTTGTCCGCCACCGGAAACACGTCTCCGTCTGTTAGCCGAACGTCGAGAATAGCGCAGGTGGGGATGTTCTCATCGAGATAAGACAGAGCGTCTGCGGTACTCGGAAATGGTCCTGCAACGGTCCAGCCCTCGTCCTCGAGGGTCATCTGAATGTCCATTGCGACAAATACTTCGTCTTCAACCAGCAACACGGTCTTCTGCGTCATGTCTTACCTTGATCTTCATCGTCAGGGTGTGCGTCAGCCGTGCCCCATCGACCTCAGTTGAAACCGTACCGCCGATTTGTTTTGCGGCGCTGGTCAAGAGCACTGTCCCAAATCCAGCCACTCCTGACCCCTCAACGGGTACCGTGCCTATTTCGTTCCAAACCAAATCGATATGATCGCCCTTTTCTTCCCAGTCGATGCGCAATTCCCCACCTTCCTTGCCAAGAACGCCGTGTTTGAGCGCATTGGTGGACCATTCATGGAGGATCAGCGTCAATGGCGTGATGCAGTTCACCGCTATCAGAAAGTCCTTACCCCTAATGTCGATTACGGCGTGCCTGTTATAGGGCGTCAGGATGGTGTCGAGTAGGTCGTGGATGGGAACCGCAGAGGTGCGTTTCTGGTTCGAGGCCAGGGAATGTGCGCTTCCCAGCGCCAGAATTCTGCCCTCGACATCCTCCACCAGACTTTTGATTGTTTCGTGCTTGCGGGCAGACATGCGCAATATACCACCGATCATCGCAAACAGATTTTTGACGCGGTGGTTCATTTCGCTCAGCATCAGTTCACGCGCTTCCGCCAGTTCGTATTCCGCCGTCACATCCACACTGACGCCGATCACGCGGTCCGGATTGCTGTCCGCAACGTGCCGGGCAAACGTCTTGAGCCATCGTGGACGTCCATCGACACCGGTGATGCGAGAGGTCAGCTCGAACCCGGTATGATTATGCACGGCTGAATCCAATGCATCGTGCAATTGCTGTCTGTCCAGTTTGTTGAAGTTTTGCAGAACGGCTTGCAACGCGGGTCGACCATCTCTGGTTTGAAGCAGCTCCATGGCCGCTCCCCCCAGCACGAATTCACCGTGATCCGGCAAATACTCCCAAACACCGATCCCGGCCGCCTCGATAGCCAGCTCATGACGCTCCTGCTCGGCCGCCAGCTGGCTTTCCATGCTCAGCGCATGGGATATGTCGGTCATGATGATCGTGGCACCATCTATTGCTCCATCGGCGGTGCGGTACGGCAGAATACGTAGGGAAAACGTACGCTCCTGCTCCGGGTCCATAACGGTCTGATTATACTCCAGGCCGTTGGCCATCACGCTTTTGACGCGAGCGGTAAAATCGAGAGACGGATATCGGCTTGCCACATCGGATAGCGGGCGGCCTCTGTCGGTGGGTTGCAGCGGGAAGATCGCCGTCGCCGCTCTCGTATAGGATCGCAGCCTCATCTCGTCATCGAGAACGATGACCGCCAGACTGGTCGAATCGAAGAAGTTGCGCAGATCGGCATTGGCCACGGAGACTTCGTCGATCTTGGTTTTCAATTCGTCGTTGACGGTCGTCAATTCCTCGTTTGTCGACTGAAGCTCCTCGTTCATCGACATCATTTCTTCGTTGGAGCTTTTCAGCTCCTCATTGGCGGTCTCAAGCTCCTCCGTCGCTGATCGCAACCGGTGTTTGGCGGAGCGCAACTCCCGCTCCAATGCTTCGACATGGCCATCACCCGGCTCCATCTCCACAAGGTCAATGGCCTCCAGCGGTGTAAACATAGCCGATTCCTGAAACACCACGAGATAGGCGTTCTCTTCCAAGGGATCGCAGATAATCTCGGTCTTTAGCGTGCCAAAGTCGGTGATGACGTCGACATTGCGGGCAACAACACGCCTCTTTGCCGTTGCCGCCTGCCGTACCAGCGCGCCCAATTGTTCCTTGACGCCGGGACGGGCCAGGGTAAACGCACTGGTTTCGCTCGTTCCAGACACGGGAAACTCAAAGAACCGGCTCAGCCGGCCATAGGCCGCAACGATCTGCCCGTCATTGTCCAGCACGACACTTGCCGGTACGTAGCGTTCCATCAGCCGGCTTGTAGCCAGTTCTTCAACGGAGCCCGACATCTTTTCGACTTCGGCCCGTGGAACGGCAGGGCGGCGATTGCTGCGCTCTCCCGGAAGCGGAATAGGGTAGGTGGGAGATCCCGGCAGGCGCTCGAACAATCTGGCTTTCTGGTCGATGACGGAAAAGACGCTGTCGAAGCGCCCCACCGTTTCCGAAGAGCCGAGAAAAAGAAAACCACCCGGACGGATCGCGTAATGCAGCAGCGGCATGACCGTCTTTTGAAGCTTGTCGTCAAAATAGATCAGCAGGTTTCGGCAGGAGACGAGGTCCACCTTGGAAAACGGCGGGTCCTTGATCAGGCTGTGGCCGGAAAAGCGGATCATATCCCGGATTTGACCGATGAAGTTGAAACGCTCCTTGTGCGGAATGACGTAATGCTCTTGCAGTTCGTGCGGTATGTCGGCCAGTAACGCGATCGGATAAGAGCCTTCCCGGGCGATTTTGAGCATGCTCTCATCGATATCGGTCGCAAATATCTGCACGTTGCAGGGCAGGTTCAGATTTCTGGCGGCCTCTGCAAACAGGATCGCGATCGTGTAAGCCTCTTCGCCACTCGAACAGCCGGGAATCCAGACCCGCACACCCTCTTCGCTGCCAGCCGCATCGCGCATCAGATTGGTGATGGCGATCTCGTTCAGGACGTCGAACGAATGCCGGTCGCGAAAAAAGCGGGTTACATTGATCAGCAAATCTCGAAACAGCGCATCGCACTCGTCATGATCCGTCTGGACACGGGCCAGATATTCGGTGCCCCTGTCTATACCCAGCACATGCATGCGTCGCTCGACCCGCCGAACGAAGGTCGTTTGCTTGTAGCCGGTAAAATCATGACCGACGCTGCGCCGAAGCGCCGTGCAAAGGTCTTCGACAATATCCGCGATCTTCGACGTCTCTTTTTTATCGGACCCTTGGCTCTTTCGAAAAAAGAAACCGCCGATGCAAGCCAGAATCTCCTGTGGTGGTCTGATGAAGTCGACAAGGCCGGTGCCGGTTGCCGAAACGGGCATACCGTCATACTTGGCCGTTGAAGGCTCCTGAACGACACAGAGCCCGCCATTTTCCTTGATGGCGCGCAGCCCCGTTGATCCATCGGCACCCGTGCCAGACAGAATAACGCAGGCGGAATTCGATTGCTGATCGTTGGCGAGAGAGATGAAGAAGTCATCGATAGGCCGGCGCAACCCGCGCGGCTGGGCAAAGTCGTTCAGCACGAGCCGCCCGCGCTCGATGCTTAGTCCCTTACCCGGTGGAATGATGAAGACCGTATCAGCCTCTATGGCTTCACCGCCCTCGCATTGACGAACGCTGAGCCGCGTGTGCCTGTCCAGTAACTCTGCCAGCATGCTTTCGTGGTGTGGATCGAGATGCTGGACGACAACGAATGCAAGCCCGGTTGGAACCTCGGCCGCGCTCAACATCTCGCGCAGCGCCTCCAGACCACCGGCCGAAGAGCCGACGCCGACGACGGGAACATTATAATCTTTAGACAAACACTCGTCCTTGAATTTTCGGTACTGAAACGATCAATAGGGGGAGTTTTGTTCCCATTCCGCCAATGTTAGTTTTGCTTGAGCAATGGTCGTGGTCGAATTCGCGATTGTTGTAAGCGTACCCTCGATCATGATGTTGTGGTCATCGAGCAGCGGTTTGATTGTTGTTAGCGTAAGGTCGAGTTCGAGCTCATAGTCCTGCAACAGGTGTGCATGGGCGCGGCTGACATCGAATTGAGAGGCCAAAATGTAGCGCACCTGGCCAGAGGTCGCCTTCAGCTTCGACATGAACAGCAGATTGACGAAGGGGCTGTTGTCCTTGCGGAAATTAACGATTGGCGTGCGAATGGTCATAGGTCCATCGACCTGTAGAAATTCGTGGATTTTTTCGCGGGCAGTTGCGTTTTCCGCGTGCGTTCCGTTGGGGCTGGTTTGCAGCATCCGGCAGTTTTTACCCACCACATCATCGCTGCTGTAACCCGTCAGGGCACAAAACTTGTCGTTGACCAAGGCCAGATGCTGGTCATCTTGCGCGTAGGATAACGCAAGGGCAACGGACGATTTTTGGAAGAAATCCTGAAGCGATTGGTCAATTTCAAGCTGTGGCATATGGCTCATCGTTCAAACACGGGTATCGATGCTTACGATAATATGTTGCTTTAAGAAAGGCTTCGACCACAGTTTAGGGCAGCAAGCTTTGCGCCGGAATTGCAAACATATCGCGCGCACAATCCTAGTAAAGTGCGTAACACATTACACACTTTATTGCGGTAGAAATATGCATGGTTTCACTGTGACGTGTCGTTCACGCACGCGGATCAAGGGCTTTGGGGAATGGCAGACAGGGCGGAATTCGTAGTGCGGAAGCTGGCAGCGCTTTATGCCGACCGGCGAGGCGCGACCGCCATCGAATACGGCCTCATCGTCGGCATTATTTCCATGGCGATCATCTTCGGCATGGAAAGCATCCGCGACAACCTCATGGCCATCTTCAAGATCATATCCGATACGTTCGCAAACGCCGTTGTCTGAGTGCCACTTTCTTTCAGTCGGCATCTTTTTAAGGCAATGTGATTTCCGTCGTCTTCAGCGTGTCGGCAAGCCGAACTTTTGCCGAGCCGGGTTTTAGCGGCTTCTGCTGGCTTTCATGTGGCGCCCATCCCGACACGTAGATAATTGAGAAGGTTGCGCGGATACGACCGTCGGGATCGCTGTATTTGTCTGCATAAATCTCGGCAGCGCGCATCAGGAAACGCTTCGTCAGCGGCTTTCTGCTTCGGTCCATCAATGGGTTGGTCATGCCCATGGCGCGCAGGTCGCGCATCAGCGGAAGGATGGAATCGTAGCGCACCGTGTAGGTTTCGGCGTCCGTCACTGGCAGTGCAAAACCGGCGCGCTGCAACAGCGCACCCACATCACGCACATCGGCAAAGGGAATGACACGGGCGCTTGCGCCACCGCTGAGCTCGATTTCCGTGGATAGAAGCACATCCCGCAGTTCCTGCAAGGTGCCGCTCCCGGGAATAGCCGCCAGAAACAGCCCGTCGGGCTTCAGCGCACGGCGGATCTGGATCATCGTTCCCGGTGTGTCGTTGGTCAGATGCAGGGTAAGGGGGGAAACAATCAGATTGGCCGATGCCGGTTCCAACGGCAGTTGCTCTATCGGCGCGACTTTGAAGTCCTGATATCCTTCGGCAAACGCGGCATCGGTTTCGACGCGCACGACAGCGCCGACCTTGCCGGTTTGCAGAATGCGTTGAGCCGTCACGCCCGTTGCCCCGTGAAGCTCGACGGCGGTATCGAAATGCCGCTCCACGATGGCAATCCGGTCCGCCAGCTCGTCGGCTGCGATATCCAACAGAAACAGAGCCTTGTCGTCTCTGGAGCGCCAGGCGCGCTTGCGGTTCTTCTCCACCAGCACCGGGTCGAAAATCATATCCATGCCGTCATCCATCCAAACTTTGCTGTCGCAAAGGCACCCGTTCGCGCCTATTGTCAACCACATGGGCCAGGGGAAAAAGCTGTTTACAGACGTGGGTGGTGTCGGTGCGCTGCGCATGGTCTTGCGCGCGCTAGCTGATTTCATCTACCCGCGATCCTGCGTGGGTTGCGGGCGTATGACCAAAAGCGGCGGAGCATTTTGTACAGAGTGCTGGGCGCAGGTGACATTCATCCAGCGGCCCTATTGCGAGGTGCTGGACATTCCTTTCGCGCATGACCATGGCCCGGGCATTCTCAGCGCCGAAGCCATCGCCGAGCCTCCACCATTCCAACGCCTGCGAGCGGCCACCATCCATGATGGCCCCGCCAGAAAGCTCGTCCACCAACTCAAATATCTCGACCGTACCAATCTCGCGCTGCTGATGGCATCGTGGATGCTGCGGGCAAGCAATGGTACGGTTGCCGCGTGTGATTGCATCGTGCCCGTGCCTCTGCACAGGCGGCGTTTTCTTGCACGCAGGTTTAATCAGTCCGCCGAGCTTGCGCGTCACGTCGCGGCTCTCTCGGGCAAACAGTTTCTCTCCTCCACCCTGTTGCGCATCAAGCCGACGAGCCGCCAAGTGGGCCTTTCCGCTCGCGCCCGTCAGCAGAATGTGCGCGGTGCCTTCGCAATAGCGCCGGGGCGGGAAGCCGACATTGTCGGTTAGCGCGTCGTGCTGATCGATGATGTCTACACCACGGGTGCAACCGTTGCGGCAGCGGCGCGAACGCTGAAGAAGGCAGGTGCCTCAGATGTGACTGTTTTGACCTTTGCAATGGCGATTTCCGGGCCTATATGACACGGGAGAGACCGGGTTTGGTCGATAGTGCGAGGGTTGAAAACGATGGCATCCGTTACGATTTACACACGTGATTTTTGTGGCTTTTGCGCCCGTGCAAAAGCGCTGCTGGAGAGCAAGGGCGTTGATTTCGCCGAATTCAATGCCACCACGAACCCTGATTATCGTCAGGAAATGATGGATAAATCCGGACGCAATACCTTCCCGCAAATCTTCATCGGCACGAATCATGTCGGCGGCTGCGACGATCTGCACGCGCTGGATCGCGACGGCAAGCTGGACGCGCTTCTGGCGAGCTAATTTGAGTACGACGACGATGCAAGGGACAAACAAGATGAGCTTCAAGGCTGCCGCAATTCAGATGTGTTCGGGCGTTGATCCGATAGCAAACGCCGCCAGCATGGAGCGTCTTATTCGTGATGCCGCATCCCAGGGTGCCGTCTATGTGCAGACTCCGGAGATGACGGGTGCCATCCAGAAAGATCGCGATGCGCTCCGTGCGGTTTTGAGGGACGAGAAGGTCGATATCGTTGTCCTGACCGCGGCAAGGCTTTCCCGTGAACTCGGCATCTACGTTCATGTCGGCTCTACCGCCATTGCCCGCGCTGATGGCAAGATTGCCAATCGCGGCTTCCTGTTTGCGCCGGATGGTGAGCGCATCTGCACCTACGACAAGATCCACATGTTCGACGTCGATCTCGACAATGGTGAAAGCTGGCGCGAAAGTGCCGCTTATGAGGCCGGCACGGAAGCCTGCGTGGCCGAACTGCCGCTTGCGACGTTCGGCTTTGCGATTTGCTACGACGTTCGCTTCCCATCGCTGTTTCGCACCGAAGCCGTGGCGGGTGCGCAGGTTCTCACCGTTCCTGCCGCCTTTACAAAACAAACCGGCGAAGCCCATTGGGAAATTCTGCTGCGCGCCCGTGCCATCGAAAATGGTGCATTTCTCGTGGCCGCCGCGCAGGGCGGCACCCATGAAGACGGTCGCGAAACCTTCGGCCATTCAATGATCATCGATCCTTGGGGCAATGTTCTGGCGATCGCCGGTGGCGCTGGCGAGGAGATCATTTTTGCGGATATCGATCCTGCTGCCGTCGCATCGGCACGCGGCAAAATCCCCAATCTCAAGAATGCACGCGATTTCAACCTCGATACGGTCAGAAACAAAGCAGGCGCGGGGGGTAGCGTACAGTGATACGCTATTCGCTCCATTGCGAAAATGCCCATGAATTCGAGGGCTGGTTTTCCGGCAGCGCCGATTTCGACAACCAGCTTCAGCGCGGCCTGATCGGCTGCCCTGTCTGCGGCTCATCTTCCGTCGAAAAGATGCTGATGGCACCATCCGTGTCTACAGCCCGCAAGAAAGACGCCACGCGCACGCTTGCTTTGGACACGGCGCAGAAGCAGGCCTTCGCCAAGATCAAGGAAACGCTGGCGACCATCCGCGCGAATACCGAAGATGTCGGTGACAAGTTTGCGGAGGAAGCCCGCAAAATCCACTACGGCGAAGTGGAACAGCGCGGCATCATCGGCCAGGCATCTCCGCAAGAAGCCATGGCGCTGATCGAAGAGGGCATCGAAGTCGCGCCCCTTCCGGTCCTGCCTGACGATGTGAACTGACTGCCTGCGCTAAGCTGGACGTTTCGCCAGTATCATGTAATTCACTTCCATATCCGGCGACAGGTTCCAGCGGTCCTGCAGTACATTGTAGAAGACGCCGGTGCGGTGAACGACGTGCATGCCGTCAGTAACGAGTGGCTTTTCCAGCTCGTCCGGGCGCACCAGCTTTTCATACTGGTGCGTTCCACGCGGAAGCCAGCGCAAGACATTTTCCGCTGCAAAAATCGCCAGAGCGCGAGCCTTGAGAGTGCGGTTGATCGTTGCTGCAAAAATCAGCCCGTTGGGGCGCACCATCTTCGCGCATGTCGTCAGGAACAGCTCGACATCAGCCACATGCTCCACCACCTCCATGTTCAAAACGATGTCGAAAGTCTCACCCACTGCCAGCAACTGCTCGGCGGTCACGGCGCGGTAATCGACGGAGACATTGTTTTCACGGGCATGGGTCGAGGCGATGCCGATGTTCTTCTCCGACGGGTCGGCACCAACCACATCCGCACCCATCCGCGCCATGGGCTCAGACAGCAGGCCGCCGCCACAACCGATGTCCAAAACCCGCAATCCTTCGAGCGGGCGGTGCGCCTTGGGGTCGCGGCCGAAGTTCTCGCAGGCGCGGTTGCGGATATATTCCAAACGGACGGGATTGAACTTGTGCAGTGGCCGGAATTTACCGGTCGGGCTCCACCACTCCGCGGCCATGGCGGAAAACCGGTCCACTTCGCTCTGGTCGATGGTCGTTTTTGCGGTTTCGCTCATGGTTCTACTCCATCCGTGTTCAGTCCCTGAAGTCGGATGCTTGGTCCGCGAAGTCAAGGGGGCGTTTCTCATCTCAGGCTTCAGGCGGACACGGAAGGAACCGTTATCAGGGCATTTTCGTTTCATGCTGCGTTCATCATCAAGCGCGTATTTTCGAAATGTCACATGCCGATATCGGCGGCCAAGCTCTTGCTTGAGGGAGAAAAAATGAAGAAGAAACTGTTTGGTGCCTTTGCGCTGCTTGCGCTTGTCGCCGCCCCGGCCTTGGCTGAAGCGGCGACGCAGGGCTTTTCCACTGCCAACGTCAATATGCGCTCCGGACCAAGCACGGCATACCCAGCCGTTGTTGTCATTCCCAATGGCGAACCACTGACGATCCACGGTTGCCTGTCGGATACACCGTGGTGCGACGTTTCGTTCAGCTATGGTCGTGGCTGGGTCGCCGGGCGTTACGTTCAGGCCATCTACCGACAGAACCGCGTCTATGTAGAGCCGCGCTACTACCGTGATCTCGGCGTGCCGATCATCACCTTCGAAGCCGGACGTTATTGGGATCAGAACTACCGCAACCGCGATTTCTACCGTGATCGTGACCGCTGGCGCCGTCCGCCACCATCGGGTGGTTACTGGAACGCCCCGCCACCGCGCGATTTCGGTGGCCCGCCACCCCGTCCACGGGATGACTGGCGTGGTCGTGACGACCGTAGAGACCGCGGTCCGAACGATGGTCGCTGGGAGCAGCGCCATGGCGATTGGAACCAGAACGATCGTCAACGTCCACCGATGCGGGATCGCGACAATGACCGACAGCGTTGGGATAACGACAATCGCGACCGTGATCGCAATAGAGATCGGGACGCTAACCGCGACAACAACCGGGACCGCAACCGCGATATGAACCAAAACGATCCACGTCGTCAGAATGATGAGGGTCGAGGTCGTCCAGATGGTAATCGCCCACCGCCGCCACCGCAGGATGGACAACAGTTGGGTTGTATCGTGGGTTCGCCCGGCTGCCAGCTACCTAGGTAATTCCTACATCGCAAAAAGAAAAAAACCCGGCGGATCATCTCCGCCGGGTTTTTGTTATGTGCGATCTTTTTTCTTGGGAGCGCGCTTTTCGAATGGCTTGTCTTTTTTGCCATCGAACTTCGCGGGTCTGTCACCAGCGGGCGCAGCCGATTTCTTTTTCCAAGGCTTGTCGTCCGTGCGGCGTTCGCCACCGGCTGCGGGCTTTTCGGCAAATTTCCGCTGCGGCTTTGCAGGGCGGGTTTCTTCGCGCGCACCGCCGGTCATGTCGGGCTTTCCGTCCATGGCTTTAACGCGGATGCCCTTTTCCAGCATCATGTCCTTGCCGAGTGCGGAGGTGAAACGGTCTACCGCATCGGCGGCCAGTTCCACATAGGTCTCGGTCTGCTGCATACGAATCGCGCCAATATCCTGGCGGGTCAGCTTGCCGAAGCGGCACAGCATGGGAATGAGCCAACGTGGTTCGGCATTCTGCTTGCGACCAACGGAAAGCGTGAACCAACCGCTGTCGGAAAAGTCGGAACGATCCCGGCGTGGTTCGTTGTTTTCAACGGTCTCGAAGCCTTCGCGGCGTGGCTTGCGGGCTCCATCCAGCGAAACTTCGGCGATGTCCTCAGGTGCTGAACGACCCGCATGGTAGAGACGCACGAAAGCAGCAGCAACCTTTTCGGCACCGTGCTGTTCCAAAAGCTTAGCGACGAAATCGCGCTCGTCGTCGTTGACATTTTCCGTCAGCGAGGCGTCGGCCAAAAGGCGCTCGCCATCCCGCTGGGTGATTTCTTCGGCAGATGGCGGACGAACCCAGGCCGGGCTGACCTTGGCACCTTCAAGAAGACGCTCCGCCTTGCGGCGTTGGCTCATCGGCACGATGATGGCGCTGATACCCTTCTGTCCGGCGCGGCCTGTACGGCCAGAGCGGTGCAGAAGCGTATCGGAGTTGGTCGGCAGATCGGCGTGGATGACGAGCTCGAGACCCGGCAAATCGATACCGCGTGCGGCAACGTCTGTTGCCACGCAAACGCGGGCGCGGCCGTCACGCATGGCCTGCAACGCATGTGTACGCTCGTTCTGGCTTAATTCACCAGACAGCGCCACGACGGAGAAACCACGATTGTTCAAACGCGCGGTCAGATGGTTGACGGCAGCACGGGTGGAGCAGAACACGATGGCATTGCGCGCTTCATAAAAGCGCAGTGCATTGATGATTGCGTTTTCGCGGTCGGATGGCGAAACCACCATGGCGCGATATTCGATATCGACGTGCTGCTTCTGCTCGGATGTCGTTGCAACGCGCACAGCGTTCTTCTGGTAGCTTTCGGCAAGCTTAGCGATGCTGCGCGAAACGGTCGCCGAGAACATCAGCGTGCGACGGTCGGACGGCGATTCTTCCAGAATGAATTCCAGATCTTCGCGGAAACCGAGGTCGAGCATCTCGTCAGCCTCATCCAGCACCACGGCTCGAATGGACGAAAGGTCCAGCGCCTTGCGCTTGATGTGGTCGCACAGGCGTCCCGGCGTACCGACGATGATATGCGCACCGCGCTCCAGCGCACGGCGCTCAGCTCTGATATCCATGCCGCCAACGCAGGACGCAATAGAAACGCCGGTGAACTCGTAAAGCCATTCCAGCTCGCGCATCACCTGCATGGCAAGTTCGCGGGTCGGGGCAATGGCGATGCCGAGTGGCGCGCCGGCCTGGCCGAAGCGGCCATTTTTCTGCAACAGCGTCGGGGCAATGGCCATTCCGAAGGCGACGGTCTTGCCAGAGCCCGTCTGGGCGGAAACCAGCGCGTCCTGTCCGTCCAGCTCAGGGGCAAGCATTGCCTTCTGAACAGGGGTCAAATCTTTGTAGCCGCGTTTTTCCAACGCCTGTGCAATCGCCGGGGCGATACCCTGGGTTTCTGTCATCTACCGTCTTTCGGATATTGGGCTGCCTGCATCCGCTCGAAACCATTAGATCATAAGGGTTATAAAGCAGCCGATACGGGCCATTTCGGCCATTCAGCCAGTTGAATTGACGCGCTCATACTGTGAATAGCGACGTTTGTACAGACCAAAGCGGTACGCTCGCTTTGTTGAAACGCCGTACATGGGGCACTGTCTCGGCAAAAAGGCGTACCGCACGGTTCATAAACGGCATTGCGTGGCCCATGCCTTTTCGCTATGAGACCCGGAACTGAGGCCGTTTTTAGGAAGGGCCGACTGGGTTGTGCTCTTGTCCGCCGTTTGGGCGGTAATAATGGGATGGTACTGGTCAAACTATGGCGCGCATTGTCATGAAATTCGGCGGTACATCCGTCGCAAATCTCGAACGCATTCATAATGTCGCGCGGCATGTGAAACGTGAAGTGGATGCTGGCCATGAAGTGGCCGTGGTGGTGTCCGCCATGTCCGGCAAAACCAACGAACTGGTGGACTGGGTCCAGAACACCCCTAAGGTGGCCGGCTCCAAGGAAACATCGTTCTACGATGCGCGTGAATATGATGCGATCGTCGCCTCAGGCGAGCAGGTCACATCAGGCCTTCTGGCCATCGCCTTGCAGTCCATGGGCGTCAATGCCCGCTCGTGGCAGGGCTGGCAAATTCCCATCCGCACCGATAATGCCCACGGCGCTGCCCGCATTCTCGAGATTGACGGGTCCGATATCGTCCGCCGCATGGGCGAGGGCCAGGTCGCCGTCGTTGCCGGTTTCCAGGGTTTAGGCCCGGATAACCGCATTGCCACGCTTGGTCGTGGTGGGTCGGATACATCTGCCGTTGCCATCGCCGCTGCCGTCAAGGCAGATCGTTGCGATATCTATACCGATGTCGACGGTGTCTACACCACCGATCCGCGCATCGTGCCAAAGGCACGCCGCCTGAAGAAGGTCGCCTTCGAGGAAATGCTCGAAATGGCGTCTCTCGGCGCAAAAGTTTTGCAGGTTCGCTCTGTCGAGCTTGCCATGGTGCACAAGGTTCGTACCTTCGTGCGCTCCAGTTTCGAGGATCCCGATGCGCCGGGCATGGGTGACCTTATCAATCCGCCCGGTACTTTGATTTGTGACGAGGAAGAAATCGTGGAACAGGAAGTCGTAACCGGCATAGCCTATGCCAAGGACGAAGCACAAATTTCGCTGCGCCGCCTGTCGGACCGGCCGGGTGTTTCCGCTGCCATCTTCGGACCCTTGGCCGAAGCGCATATCAATGTGGACATGATCGTGCAGAACATCTCAGAAGATGGTTCGCGCACCGATATGACGTTTACGGTTCCATCGGGCGATATGCCCAAGGCCATCAAGGTTCTGGAAGACAACAAGACCCAGATTGGTTTTGACGTTGTTCAGAACGAAACCGGCCTTGCCAAGGTGTCGGTCATCGGCATCGGCATGCGCAGCCACGCCGGTGTTGCTGCCAGCGCGTTCAAGGCTCTGGCCGAGAAGAATATCAACATCAAGGCCATCACGACGTCGGAAATCAAGATTTCCATTCTTATTGATGGCGCATACGCGGAACTTGCAGTTCGTACTTTGCATTCTGCTTACGGTCTCGATAAGAGTTGATTCCGTAACGTCGATACACGTCATCCGATTCTTGTTGTGGCGTGCCTGATGTTCGGTCGGCTGTGCATCCCTGCCTTGCGGTTTGCTGTGCAGGCGGCATAGATTTTGATTGATTGCCATGCGGATCATCTCGGCCCGCATGATGAAGACATCAGGGAGCACACGCGATGAGAGACCTTTCTGCAGGTCCACGCGTCCTCCTCAAGCGGCTCCGCGAAATGATGGCGGAGCATCTTGAGCCGCAGGAGCGTCTCGACCAGATTGTTCGGCAGATTGCCAGCAACATGGTCGCCGAAGTGTGTTCCGTCTACGTGCTGCGTTCCGACAGTGTGCTGGAGCTTTATGCCACCGAAGGACTCAATAAAGACGCAGTCCATCTTGCCCAGTTGAAAATGGGGCAGGGCCTCGTCGGCACCATCGCCGCATCTGCCCAACCGCTCAATCTTTCCGATGCTCAGGCGCATCCAGCTTTCCGCTATCTCCCTGAAACGGGTGAAGAAATTTATCATTCCTTCCTGGGTGTGCCGATTTTGAGATCCGGTCGCACTCTTGGCGTTCTTGTCGTCCAGAACAAGACCAGCCGAACATACCGGGAGGATGAAGTTGAAGCGCTTGAAACCACTGCGATGCTCATTGCGGAAATCGTAGCGAGCGGTGAATTGAAAACAATCACCCGCCCCGGCGTCGAACTGGATCTGACGAGAGCCGTCTCGATCGATGGCGATGCCTATGGTGAAGGCATCGGCCTTGGCCATGTCGTGCTGCATGATCCGCGTATTGTCGTCACCAATCTCCTGAACGAGGACGCCGACACCGAAATTCGGCGTCTGGCGGAAGCCATCGGCTCCCTGCGCCTGTCCATTGACGACATGCTTCAGCGCCGCGATGTCGCTACTGAAGGCGAGCACCGCGAGGTGCTGGAAACATATCGCATGTTCGCCCATGACCAGGGCTGGGTGCGTCGTATGGAAGAAGCCATCCGCAACGGCCTGACGGCGGAAGCGGCGGTCGAAAAGGTTCAAAGCGATACCAAGGCGCGCATGATGCGTCTGACTGATCCTTATCTGCGCGAGCGGATGCATGATTTCGATGATTTGGCCAACCGCCTGTTGCGCCAACTGATCGGTTATGGCGGTCGTCCGCCGGAGCAGGATTTCCCCGCCGATGCCATCGTTCTGGCCCGTGCCATGGGTGCTGCCGAACTGTTGGATTACCCGCGTGAAAAGCTGCGCGGTCTGGTGCTGGAAGACGGTGCTGTCACCAGCCACGTCGTCATCGTTGCACGTGCCATGGGCATCCCCATCATCGGCCAGGCAGCTGGCATCGTGGCGCTCGCGGAAAACAACGACCCGATCATCATCGACGGTGATGATGGGCAGGTCCATCTGCGTCCCGTCATCGACTTGCAGCGCGCCTATGAGGAAAAAGTTCGTCTGCGCGCCAAGCGTCAGGAACAGTTTCGGGCGCTGCGCGATGTCGAGCCCGTCACCAAGGACGGCGTGCGAGTCGATCTGAAGATGAACGCCGGTCTGCTGGTCGATCTGCCGCAGCTGGAAGAATCCGGCGCTGATGGCATCGGCCTGTTCCGCACCGAGCTTCAGTTCATGATCGCCTCGAACATGCCCAAGGGTGAGGAGCAGGAAGCCTTTTATCGCAGCGTTCTGCGCAACGCCAAGGGCAAGCCGGTTACCTTCCGCACGCTGGATATCGGCGGCGATAAGGTCGTGTCCTATATGCGCGGTCAGGAAGAGGAAAATCCCGCACTCGGCTGGCGCGCCATCCGCCTGTCGCTGGATCGTCCCGGCCTGATGCGCACGCAACTTCGCTCGCTGTTGCGTGCAGCCTCCGGTGCCGAACTGCGCGTCATGCTGCCGATGATCACGGAAGTATCCGAAATTCGAGCCGCCCGTGAGTTGTTACAGAAAGAAGTACAGCACCTGTCGAAATTCGGCCATTCCCTGCCGCGCAAGCTGCAATTCGGCGCGATGCTCGAAGTACCAGCGCTGATGTGGCAGCTGGATGAGTTGATGCAGGAAGTCGATTTCGTCTCCGTCGGCTCCAATGACCTGTTCCAGTTCACCATGGCGGTGGATCGCGGCAATGCGCGCGTGTCCGACCGTTTCGATAATCTGGGCAAGCCGTTTCTGCGCATTCTGCGCGATATCGTTCGTGCAGGCGCACGCAACAACACGCTTGTGACATTGTGCGGCGAAATGGCCAGCAAGCCATTGTCGGCCATGGCCCTGATGGGACTGGGCTTCCGCTCCGTCTCCATGTCGCCAACGGCCATCGGCCCGGTTAAAGCCATGCTGCTGGGGCTGGACGTTGGTGCGCTAGCGGCTGAGCTCGATGCGGCATTGGACGATCAAAAGTCGGCGGAAAGCACCCGGCAGGTGCTTTTGCGCTTTGCAGCCACGCATTCTATCCCTATCTGAAAGCCAACAACAATTGGAGTGCGTGACAGGTGGCTAAGCTCCCCGTCGAAAAAATGCGTGAGCTTGAGCGGCGTTTCGGTGAAATCGAAGCGCGCATGGCGGCTGGCCCTGCGGCCGATGTCTATGTGAAGCTGGCGTCCGAATATTCCGAGCTTCAACCGGTCGTCAACAAGATCCGTGAATACGAAAAAGCGCTTGCCGAAGCTGCCGATCTCGAAGCGTTGCTGGCGGATAAATCGACCGACAAGGACATGCGCGATCTGGCCGAGGCCGAGCTGCCTGATATATCCGAGCATATCGAGACGCTCGAGAAGGACATGCAGATCCTTCTTCTGCCCAAGGACGCTGCCGACGAGAAAAGCGCGATCCTTGAAATTCGCGCTGGTACCGGCGGTTCGGAAGCTGCTCTCTTCGCGGGCGATCTGTTTCGCATGTACGAGCGCTTCGCCAGCACCAAAGGCTGGAAGGTCGAAATACTTTCAGCCAGCGAAGGGGAGGCAGGTGGTTACAAGGAAATCATCGCCACCATCACCGGGCGCGGCGTGTTCTCCAAGCTGAAATTCGAATCCGGCGTTCACCGCGTGCAACGCGTGCCGGACACGGAAGCGAGCGGACGCATCCACACCTCGGCAGCAACCGTTGCCGTTCTGCCGGAAGCCGAAGAGATCGACATCGAAATCCGCCCCGAGGACATCCGCATCGATACGATGCGTGCATCCGGTGCTGGCGGCCAACACGTCAACACCACCGACTCTGCGGTCCGCATCACCCATCTGCCCACCGGCCTTATCGTCACCAGTTCGGAAAAATCGCAGCACCAGAACCGTGCGAAAGCCATGCAAGTTCTGCGCTCCCGTCTTTATGATATCGAGCGTCAGAAAGTGGATGGCGAACGGTCTGCCGAGCGCAAGAGCCAAGTCGGCTCCGGCGACCGCTCCGAGCGCATTCGCACCTATAACTTTCCGCAAGGCCGCATTACCGATCACCGCATCAATCTCACGCTCTACAAGCTGGACCGCATGATAGAGGGTGACATCGATGAAATGGTGGACGCCCTGATTTCCGATTATCAGGCCGGTCAGCTGGCCCAACTCGGCGAGCAGCCGTGAGCCAGTCGCCACTGACGGTCGATGCCTTCGCCGCGCAGATGCGCAAGCGTCTGACGGATGCTGGCATCGCCGATCCGCTGACCGACACGCGCTTGCTGATGGGGGAGGTCGTCGGCTTTTCGCTGACGGATTTCGTGTTAAACGGCACCCGCCTGGTCAGTGACGAAGAGACCGCGGAGATCGAGGCCATGATTGCCCGACGCGAACATGGCGAACCGGTGCATCGCATTCTCGGGCATCGCGAATTCTATGGCCTTGATCTGGTTCTGTCTCAGGGCACATTGGAGCCAAGGCCAGACACCGAAGTGCTGGTGGATGCGCTGCTGCCCCACGTCAAACGCATCATCGCGAATACTGGCACCGCACGCATTCTCGATATGGGGACGGGCACCGGTGCCATCTGTCTGGCGCTTCTGCATGAATGCCCTGAAGCCACCGGCGTCGGCAGCGATATTTCACCAGATGCTCTGGAAACGGCGCGCAAGAATGCAAACCGGCACGGGCTCGATGCCAGGTTCGAGGCTGTCGAAAGCCACTGGTTCGAACAGATTTCCGGTCGTTTCGACATAATCGTGTCGAATCCGCCTTATATAAAAACGCAAGTCATCGAAACGCTTGATCGTGACGTGCGCAATTTCGACCCGATGCTGGCGCTCGATGGCGGTGAGGACGGCCTTTCTCCTTACCGCTCGATTGCCGAAAAAGCGGTGGATTTCCTCAGCGAAGACGGCGTTATCGGCGTTGAAATCGGTTACGATCAAAAAGTGGATGTGACGGCCATATTCGCAAGCAACGCGTATGGCTGTATCGAAGCAATCAGGGATTATGGCGGGAATGATCGCGCTTTGATCTTTTGCAAATAGGCCGGGTTGATACGATATGTGTTTTGTTCAAGGTTATTTTGCAAAGCAAAAGAAAAGGCTTGGATTTCCACGGGAAGCGGGCTAGTTTGCCGCCACATGCAGGGTGGCTGAGGGCGAATTTTAGATTCGCCATGGTAAGGATCAGTCCCGACGCGGGTTCTTTTTGAGAACCCTGTAAGGCTGGGCGTTCCCGGCATGTGACTCAGTAAACTTTGTTCGCAGGCGGCTAGATGCAGCATTTGCGCATCCGGGCAATATACGCGAGGTCTTGTCCTTGGGGTCAAGGCGCGCGATGGGAGCAGTTTCGGAAAACCGGGCCGTGGTCCACCCTTCCGCCATTGCATCGAAACAACAATAATTATCAGCAAGACAGAATTCAGGTGAGCAATTGATGAGGCCAGGACAGCAAAACAAGCGCGGCCGGGGGCGTGGCAGCAACAACAATAACAATGGCGGCGGCGGTGGTGGCAGCGGGAACAACAACAATAACTTCAACCGCAAGGGCGGCAATCCGCTCACCAGAAGTTATGACAGCTCCGGCCCGGACGTTAAAGTACGCGGCACAGCCCAGCATATAGCCGAAAAATATTTGACGCTTGCCCGCGATTCTCAGAGCTCCGGCGACCGCGTCATGGCTGAAAACTACCTGCAACACGCAGAACATTATAACCGTATCATCTTGTCCGCTCAGGCGCAGATGCAGGAACGCTTCCAGCGCGATGAACGCGGCGAGTTCCAGCAGGACCGTGACGGCGACGATATCGACGGCGATGACAATGATGACGGCATGGGCTCTGCGCCTTCCATGCAGGATCATCAGGACCAGCGCTCGCAGCGCAACGACCAGCCTCAACGCAATGACCAGTCTCAGCGCAACGAACAGCCAGAGCGGTCGGACCGCACTGAGCGTCAGGAACGCCCTGAGCGTGCCGAGCGCCAGGATCGTCCAGAGCGTCAGGAACGAAACGAGCGCCGCGATCGTCGCGAACGCCCGGCCCGTCAGGAACGTCAGCCGCGCGAAGGTGAAGAAGAGAACGTTGCCGTTGTTGCACCGGCCTCAACACCAGCACCTGTTCCGGTCAGCGTACCCGTCTATGACGCCAGCTCTGCACCGCAGCCGGTCATCGAAGGCACGCCCAAGGAAGTTGCCGTAGAAGAAGAAGCCCAGGTAGGCTCTGCTCCAACGGAACGAACCCCGCGCCGCCCCCGCAGCAC
>NZ_FMUD01000030.1:0-66148 GCF_900100825.1 Agrobacterium sp. DSM 25558
TGAACTGCCTGTACTCCAGTGCTTTCCCGCAGGATACGCGCAGACATCGAAGCGGGCTTTGGAAATGTCGATACCAACAACGGTAAGTTCCTGTATCATGGCCTTGCTCCCAGTCTTGTGGTGCGGGCGAAAGCCCGATCAACCGTTCGGGGTCAAAGGGAGCAGGCAGGGCCTTGCTTGATGTCGGCTCTTTCAAACCGGTGCGGAAATACGGCCTCCTGCCTGCATTGACCGGGATGCGCGTCCCGGTCAATGCAACAAGTAAACCACATTTCGTCCACACAAGTGCGGGGTGACGGAGGTGAGGGTATTTCCGCCAAACTTTTCTTCAACTTAAACCGAACAGCAGTGGGCCTGACCCAAGAACCCATCATCCGCACCGGCCAACAAAAAAGCCGAAGGCATCGCTGCCTCCGGCTTCTCATTTTCAGTGATAACAGACCGCTATCAATCCGTCTTCTGGCGACGCGCCGGGAACAGGATGACATCGCGGATGGATGGCGCATTGGTCAGCAGCATGACCAGACGGTCCACGCCGATGCCGAGGCCACCGGCTGGCGGCATGCCCTGGTCGATGGCGTCGAGGAACTCGTCGTCTAGCTGCTTGTCCTTTTCGCCACGGGCATGCGCCTGCTCCAGCTGTTCCACCATGCGGCGGCGCTGTTCTTCCGGGTCGTTGAGTTCGGAAAACGCATTGCCCACTTCCCAGGCGTTGCAATAGCTCTCGAAGCGCTCGACCAGACGCGGCTCGCCCGGCACTTCCTTGGCGAAGGGCGAGATGTCCTTCGGGAAATGCGTGACGTGGCTTGGCTGGATCAGCGTGGCCTCGACCTTTTCTTCAAAGATGAAGGCCAGGCATTCACCCCATGTCCAGTCCTTCTCGACTTCGAAACCTGCAGCTCGTGCCGCAGCGCGGGCTTCTTCATCTGTTTTGATCGCCAGGAAGTCGATGCCCGTGGCTTCCTTCACCGCATCCGGCATCGGCACGCGCTTGAACGGACCCTTGAAGGAAATCGTCTTGCCCTGGAAATCCAGTTCCGTCGTGCCGTGAATGGCCAGCGCCAGCGTTTCGAACATACGCTCGACCAGACCCATGATGTCTTCGTAATCGGCATAGGCCCAATAGCATTCCAGCATGGTGAATTCCGGATTGTGCCGGGTGGAAACACCTTCATTGCGGAAGTTGCGGTTGATTTCGAATACCTTGTCGGACAGGCCCGAGACCAGCGTGCGCTTCAAAAACAGTTCCGGCGCGATGCGCAGATACATGTCCATCTTCAGCGTGTTGTGGAAGGTCTTGAACGGATCAGCCGTCGCGCCGCCATACACGGTCTGCAACATCGGCGTTTCCACCTCGAGGAAGGCTTCCTCTTCCATGAAGCGGCGAATGCCGGAGATGATCTTGGAACGCTGCTGGAAACGCAGCTTGGATTCCTCGTTGGAGAGAATATCCAGATGGCGCTTGCGATAACGAATTTCGATATCGGAAATGCCGCTCCACTTCTCCGGCATCGGCAGCAGAGACTTGGTCAGCATGGTGATCTCTTCGGCATTGATCGTCAGCTCACCGCGCTTGGTGCGGCGCACCTTGCCGGTCACGCCAATGATATCGCCAATATCGATCATCGGCAGAAGATCACGCGCTTCTTGTGGCGTCGTGTCCTTGTGGCTGAAAATCTGGACCTTGCCGGAGGCGTCATGGATATCCATGAACATGCCGGAATTGCGGTTGGAATAGACGCGGCCCGCAACCGTCACCGTATCGCCGGTTTCAACGTCAGGCTCGATGTCGGCGTATTTTTCAGCCAGCTCGGCATTGGTCAGTGTGCGGTGAAAATGGGCGGGATACACATCGCCAACCTTCTCACGCAGCATCGCCAGCTTCTGGCGGCGCACTTCTGTCACGTCGGAGGAAAGGACGGTCGTTTCAGTTGTCTTGTCGGTCATCGTCGGGGCCTTTTTCGGGCTGTGTTGTTTTCATTGCTGCGGTCACGACACGCGCCCGCACCTTTTCCGTATCTGGTATCCTCAGCCCTCTCGATCGTCATCCGCCCACCTCCACCGCCGTCATCCTCGGGCTTGACCCGAGGATCTACCGGCGGAGCGGCGTTCTCACCGTCGAGGCCTAGGAACCCGACGTAGATCCTCGGGTCAAGCCCGAGGATGACGAGCGTGGGGTCTGCCGAGCAACACCAAACAGCGTCGCCTTTACGTTCCAGCGCCAACCATCGTCGCCGCAACCGCAATCGCCACCTTCAACCGCTGGCGCACCACGGACCGCCCCAGCACCGCCATGCTATCAAACAGCGGCAGCGAGCGCGACGAACCGGACATCGCAACAAACAACGGCGGCGTCACCACGCGCAGCTTCTTGCCCGTGCGCTCCGCCACATCGCGCAATTCCGCCTCGATGGCTTCAAGTGTCCAGTCTGGCATTTTTTCCAGATCGGCGGCAACTGTGGTCAGGATTTCGTGGATTTCTTCCGGCTTGCTCTTCAGGCCAGAGAAGGACGCAGGCGTCAGGCCGACATCGCTGGATAGCAGGAAGCCTGCAAGGTTTGGCAGATCGCCCAGCTTGGAAATACGGCTCTGCGAAAGCTTCAAACCTTCCGTAAGACGCGCATTTTCCATCGCCCATTCCAAAGTGCGGGCAATGAACTCGTCCTGCGTCAGCTTTTCACGCAGCCAGCGGCCATTCAGCCAATCCAGTTTCTGAATATCGAAGATCGCGCCCGCCTTGGACAGCGCTTCTGGGTCGAACTTTTGCGCCAGCTCGTCCATGGTCAAAAGCTCTTCGCCTTCGCCCAGCTGCACGAAGAACAGGCCGAGGAAGTTCATCAGCGCTTCCGGCAGATAACCGAGTGCGGAGTAGTAGGAGATCGACGTCGGGTTCTTGCGTTTCGACAGCTTGGATTTGTCGGCATTGCGCATCAAGGACAGATGCATGAATGTCGGCTGGTCCCAACCGAAATAGCGGTACAGCAGAATGTGCTTCGGCACCGATGCCAGCCACTCCTCGCCGCGCGCGACATGGGTGATCTTCATCAGATGGTCGTCGATGACATTGGCCATGTGATAGGTCGGCATGCCATCGGCCTTCATCAGAACCTGCATGTCGACGCTGTCCCAAGGGATCGAAACATCGCCGTAAACGCCGTCGGTGAAATCGCAGGAGCCCTCGGTCGGGATTTTCATGCGCACGACGGAGGCTTCTCCCGCTTCCATCTTGGCAGTCACTTCTTCCGCCTTCAGATGAAGGCAAAGACCGTCATATTTCGGCGGCTTGCCAGCGGCGCGCTGCGCCTCGCGCATCTCCGTCAGCCGCTCTGGCGTGCAGAAACAGCGGAAGGCATGGCCTTTTTCCAGCAGCTCGTCGGCAAATGGCTGGTACATGTCCTTGCGGTCGGACTGGCGGTAGGGGCCGTAAGGGCCGCCAACGTCAGGGCCTTCAGACCACTTCAGCCCGGTCCATTTCAGCGCTTCCAGCACCTTGTCTTCATATTCGCGCGTGGAGCGCGTGGCATCGGTATCTTCGATGCGCAGAATGAATTCACCACCATGCTTCTGGGCGAAGAGATAGTTGAAAAGCGCAATATAAGCGGTGCCGACATGCGGCTCGCCAGTGGGGGAAGGTGCAATACGGACGCGGACGCCGGAAGTGGTCATTGAAATTCACTCGTCGTGACTGGTTGTGACATGAGGCTGATAGTGCCCGATATCACGAAAATTGACGTTGGATGCAGCGGGAATGGCTGAAAACAGGCGCAAAGCGCAGCTTTCACACGTTCCCATTAGGCATGGCCTTAGGCCATATTACGCCGCATGCGTCAAGAAAATACGGAACCTTTTTGGTTCGTGGACCGAGGCGTTTGATGCAAAAAGGCCCGCATGAGGCGGGCCTTTTGTATCCTCAGCTTGGCGCAGCGCACTTAATGCACTGTACCCTTCTTCTTCTTGCGGGCATTTCGCGAGATCATGTTCAGCACTTCCACCAGCGCCGAGAAGGCCATGGCGGCATAGACGTAGCCCTTTGGAACATGGAAGCCCATGCCTTCGGCGATCAGCGTCGTGCCGATCATCAAAAGGAAGGCGAGTGCCAGCATGACGATGGTCGGGTTCTTCTCGATGAAGTTGGCCAGCGGCGTTGCGGCAAGCAGCATGACGGTGACGGCAAAGACGACGGCGACGACCATGATCGGCACGTGTGGTGTCATGCCGACGGCGGTAATGATGCTGTCCACGGAGAAGACGAGGTCGAGCAGCAGGATCTGGACGATGGCGGACGAGAAGCTGTTGATGGCAGCGCCGCCGACCATGTCTTCCTTGTGATCTTCGGGGTCCACATTGTGGTGGATTTCCTTGGTGGCCTTCCATACGAGGAACAGGCCGCCGACGATCAGGATGATGTCCTTCCAGGAGAAGCCCTGGCCGAAGAGTTCGAACACCGGTTCGGTGAGCTGAACAATCCAGGCAACGGTGCCGAGCAAGCCGAGACGCATGACCAACGCCAGACCGATACCGATCTTGCGGGCCTTTTCGCGCTGGTTTTCAGGCAGCTTGTTGGTCAGAATGGAAATGAAAATCAGGTTGTCGATGCCAAGCACGACCTCCATGACGATAAGTGTGACGAGCGCCACCCATGCGGCGGGGTCTGTCAATAGAGGGACAATGGAGTCCATCGGGCCTGTTTTCCTTTTCAGCTATCCGGTTTCGACAATTCGAAACGCAACAGTTCTATATTCGAATGCGCGAGAAACAAGCGTGTGACAGAGGTGTTATGCCATATTTTCTGGATATTGCGCGCATAACGAGAAATGCGGATGCTGAATGGGCTCAGGCCTTCTTGGTTCCATAGGCCGCCATAAAAACGTCGATGGCACTGGAGAGGACACGCTCGGCATCTTCAGGTGGGACGTCCCCGTCCAACTCACCGAAGAGCCGCATTTTGAAGAACGTACCGGTCGCAAGCTCTATGAACTGGCGTGCTGCGAGGTCTACATCGGCAGCAACCAGCGTTCCCTGGTCGACATGGTGCTGGAGAAAATCGCGCAGCACGACGCGGACGTTGTTTGGTGCGGCGACGAAGAATCGTTGCGATAGTTTTGGCATGCGGTCGATAACGCCAAGCACTGAGCGCATGGCAGGTATCATGTCAGTGCATGTCACTTTATGGATGAAAGCATCTCCGAACTGCCAAAGTCCGTCGCGGACTTCCTCGGTGCCGGCCAGAATGTCGCGCATGGAATGGGCAAATTCTGCGCGGTGGCGGTCGATCAGGGCTGCAAACAGCTCGTCCTTGTTCTGGAAGTAGACGTAGATCGTACCCTTGGAAACGCTGGCTTCGCGGGTAATATCGTTCATGCTGGCGGCGTCGAAGCCCTTTTGCTTAAACACGCGCCATGCACCGTCAAGGATCTGCTCGCGCTTTGCCGGGTCTTCGCCCGCCGCAAACCGTCCCGCCGGTGAAGCGGTGCAGCACTCCTCACTGTGTTTGTCTTCGGTCACGCTTTGATCCGCCAATCTTTTAGATTCGATTCAATATATCGAACCAACCGGTTCGATATCACTTGATATGTGTCAGGAAAAAGATTAAGTCAATCGAACCGAACGGTTCAGTTCGAAGTTATTCTTTTTTTACAGTGAATGGTGTTACCGATGTCGGCCCAAAAAAGCGGTGCAGTCCGTGCAGTCAATTCGTCAGATGAAACCGAGGCACGCGCCGACGAGGGCAAGCCGGTGACGGCGGAGCAGAGCGCTGCTCCCGCGCAGGCCGCTGTTCCAGAAAAGAAAAAGCGCAAATCCTTCGTGCTTCCGGTCATCGCGGTTGCCATTTTGGCTGCTGGTGGATGGTATGGCTATCAGTACTGGACGGATGGACGTTTCCTCATCTCCACCGATGACGCCTATGTAAAGGGCGATATCGCGGTCATCTCGCCCAAGGTTTCCGGCTACATCACCAAGGTTGATGTCGTTGCCAACCAGGAAGTCAAGGCTGGCGATGAACTGGTGACGCTGGATGATGGCGATTACCGCAACGCGCTGGATCAGGCGGAAGCTCAGCTTCAGACGCAGCAGCTGTCGCTAAACCGTATCGATGCGCAGATTGCCGGTGCAGAAGCATCGCTGGCGCAGGCCGTTGCCCAGAAGGGTTCCTTGGATGCCGCATTGCGCGGTGCCGACATCAACCTGAAACGCGCCAACGAACTTAAAGCCAAGGATGTCGGCACGGCCGCATCGTCGGATAACGCCCAGATCGCAATGGAACAGGCCAAAGCCAATCTGGTCGCCGGTGAGGCGGGCGTCGTTTCCGCCCAGGCCAATATCGATCTGCTGAGAGCACAGCGCAAGGAAGCCGAAGGTTCGGTCAAGTCGCTGGAAATTTCCCGCGACAAGGCTGCCCGTGACCTGTCCTTCACCGTGCTGCGCGCGCCTTATGATGGCGTCATCGGTAATCTCTCGGTCCAGACCGGCGATCTCGTTTCGGTCGGCAAGCGTCTCGCATCGCTGGTGCCGATGGACAACCTCTATATCGATGCCAATTTCAAGGAAACGCAGCTCGCCAAGATAGAGCCCGGTTCCAGGGTGCGCGTGCATGTCGATGCCTTCGGCGACCACGACATCGAAGCCACGGTGCAGTCCATCGCGCCTGCTTCCGGCTCCGTGTTCTCGTTACTGCCGCCGGAAAACGCCACGGGCAACTTCACCAAGGTTATCCAGCGTGTGCCGGTTCGCGTCGTCTTTTCCAAGGAAGATCTTGCCAAGCATAAGCTGCGCGCTGGCCTGAGCGTGGTGGTCGATGTCGATACCCGCACGGCACCGGACAATACGCGCACGGCTCAGAATCAGGCGAAGTAATCTTCGCTAGACCGTTTTCACGCAATTCCAGCAACAGCGTTTCGCATGTGTTGCTGGCATTGCTCTAAGGACCAAGATCATGGCGGCAACAGCCACTATGGCAGGCGGTACGATGGCCGCCGCCGATCCACCGATGGATAAAAAGCGCCTTATCGCATTTTTCGCGATGGTGTTCGGCATGTTCATGTCGATCCTGGATATCCAGATCGTGTCTGCATCGCTTGCGGAAATTCAGGCCGGTCTGGGTGCCGGGTCGGATGAAATCGCCTGGGTGCAGACCTCCTATCTGATTGCGGAAGTCATCATGATTCCGCTGTCGGGAACGCTGGCGCGTATCTTGTCGACACGGGTGCTGTTTGCCACCTGCGCCGCCGGCTTCACCATTTCCAGCGCCCTGTGTGCGACAGCCACGAACATCGACCAGATGATCGTCTATCGTTGCATTCAGGGCTTCATAGGCGGCGGCATGATCCCATCTGTATTTGCCGCCGCCTTTACGATTTTCCCGGCCTCGAAGCGCTCGGTGGTGTCCCCCATCATCGGTCTCGTGGCAACGCTGGCACCCACCATCGGCCCGACGGTCGGTGGCTATCTGTCGAATGCCTTCTCCTGGCACTGGCTGTTCCTCGTCAACATCATCCCCGGCATCATCGTCACTCTGGTGACGTGGAATTTCATCGATTTCGACAAGCCGGAACTGCCGCTGTGGAAAAAGTTCGACTGGTGGGGCCTGCTGTCCATGGGCGTGTTCCTGGGCTCGATGGAATATATCCTGGAAGAGGGCAACAACAACGATTGGTTCAACGACACCCACATCGTCATCGGTGCAGTGGCGATGACAATCGGCGGCGTCGTGTTCTTCTGGCGCGCCTTCAATGTCGATTTCCCCGTGGTGGATTTGAAAGCCTTTGCGGACCGGAATTTCTCCATCGGCTCGCTGTTTTCTTTCGTCATGGGCATCGGACTTTACGGCTTGACCTATATGTACCCGCTCTATCTCGGGCGCATTCGCGGTTACGATGCGCTAATGATCGGCGAGACGATGTTCGTCTCGGGCATGGCCATGTTTTTCACCGCGCCGATTGCGGGCAAACTGTCCACCAAGCTCGATCCGCGTTTGATGATGGCCATCGGTTTCATCAGTTTCGGTTCGGGAACGTGGATCATGACCTATGTCACCGCAGACTGGGACTTCTACGAGCTGCTGATCCCGCAAATCCTGCGCGGCTTCGGGCTGATGATGTGCATGGTGCCGATCAACAACATCGCGCTCGGCACCCTGCCGCCAGCTCGCATGAAGAACGCGTCCGGCCTGTTCAATCTCACCCGTAACCTTGGCGGTGCCGTGGGCCTTGCGATCATCAACACCCTGCTCAGCCAGCGCACCGACGATCACTATTTCCGCATCGCCGAGCATGTGAATTTCGGTAATCCGGCCGCGCTGGAATGGCTGAACACGGTTGGTGCAAACTACGACTCCTACGGCATGGACGGCACCTCCGTTGCGGTCAAGAAGCTCGTCGGCGTGGTGTCTCAACAGGCATGGTTGCAGGCCTTTGCGGATGTCTTCCTGGCGCTGACAGTTCTGTTCAGTTGCCTCATCTTCCTGACGGTGCTCATCAAGAAACCCAAAGCCGCGCCCCCACCGGGCGCCGGGCACTAATTTTAAAGTTCCACCGCAGCGCTGAAGGGTCGCCAGAAATGGCGGCCCTTTTCGTTTGGTGGGGAGCGTCGAGTATGCCGCTCACCCCCCTCTGTCCTGCCGGACATCTCCCCCACAGGTGGGGAGATCGATTCGTTGAAACCTCTCGCCCATCTTGAAGGCTGCGGATAGAGCGAGGAGCAAACGTCTTGCCAATCTCCCTCCTTGTGGGGGAGATGTCCGGCAGGACAGAGGGGGGTGAGCCACACCCTCAACCTCAAAATCGATACCCCGACCCCGATACTGAGGTACGTACGTCATTTTCTGATTTACGTACCTCAAAAACTCCTCTAAGGAATCTCCCGGGAGAAAACATGAAGCCGACAGTTCACGATATTGCCTCGAAGGCAGGCGTCAGTCTGGCCACCGTTGATCGGGTGATCAACCTGCGTCCGGGTGTGCACGCTGTCACGCGTGCCAAGGTCGAGACGGCGATTTTGGAGCTGGGTTATGTGCGCGATATGGCGGCTGCCAATCTGGCCAAGGGCCGGAGCTATGCGCTGGTCTTCATTCTGCCCAACAACGACAACTCATTCATGGCCGGCCTTCGCGCCGAGGTGCGGGCTGCGGCCTCGCGGTCTTACGTCGAGCGTACATCCATCCGCATCATCGAGGTGCCACCCTTTGATGCGGCTGCTCTCGCGCAGGCGCTCGATGTGGCGCGGCTGGAAAAGCCGTCCGGCGTTGCCTTCGTCGCCATCGATGCGCAGGATGTGGTGGAAGCGGCGGATCGGTTGGCCGATAGCGGCATTGCGGCCGTCACACTCGTCTCTGATATCACCGGCTCCCGGCGCGATCATTTTGCGGGTGTCGATAACGTCGCCGCGGGACGTACCGCTGCCAGCCTGATGGGTCGGTTTCTGCCGGAAAAAGGTGGCGATGTCGCGGTTCTGGCGGGCTCCATGCTCGTCAAGGACCACCGCGAACGGCTCGCCGGGTTCCAGTCGGTCATAGCGGAAGAGTTTCCCGATCTGCACCTCCTGCCGGTTCTGGAGGGGCGCGATGACCCTGAAACTGTCGAGCAGCTGGTGGCGGAATGCCTCAGGGCAAATCCTGATCTTCTCGGCCTCTACAGTTTGGGTGCCGGTAATCGCGGTCTCATCAAGGCGCTTAAGGCGTCGCGCCAACCATCATACCCTTGCGTTATCGCCCACGAACTGACCGAAAACACCGCCATTGCCTTGGCGGAAGGCGTGTTCGATGCCGTGCTGAACCAGGATGCGGGCCATGAGGTGCGCAGCGCCATCCGGGTGCTCAAAGCCCGTGCCGATGGCCTTGCCGTCATCGAGGCGCAGGAGCGCATTCGTATCGACATATTCTTGCGGGATAATCTCCCCTGACACTGACATAGCACTGGAGGAAACATGTATCTCGGTCTCGATTTGGGAACATCCGGCGTCAAGGCGCTGCTGATCGATGGTGATCAAAACGTCATCGGTTCGGCCAATGGCGCGCTCGACGTTTCACGCCTCCATCATGGCTGGTCGGAACAGGACCCCGCAGATTGGATTACCGCGACGGAAACAGCGATTGCCGGCCTGAGGGCGAAGCACCCTCAGGAATTGGCCGCCGTTAAGGGCATCGGCCTGTCGGGTCACATGCATGGCGCAACGCTGGTGGATGCGGCGGGCGATGTGCTGCGCCCCTGCATTTTATGGAACGACACCCGCTCTTATGCCGAGGCAGCAAAGCTGGATGCCGACCCGCGCTTCCGCAAGATCACCGGCAACATCGTTTTCCCCGGTTTTACCGCACCGAAGCTGGTGTGGGTCGCCAACAACGAACCTGAAATTTTCGCCAAGGTCGCCAAGGTGCTGTTGCCGAAGGATTATCTGCGCCTCTGGCTGACGGGCGAATACATCTCCGAAATGTCCGACTCCGCAGGCACCTCGTGGCTGGATACCGGCGCACGCAAGTGGTCGCCGGAACTGCTGGAGGCCACCGGCCTCTCCGAGAAGCAGATGCCATCGCTGGTGGAAGGCACGCAAGAGGCCGGAACGTTGCGCTCCGAACTTGCCTCCTCATGGGGCATTTCTGCCAAGGTGGTGGTTGCCGGTGGAGCAGGGGACAATGCCGCGTCTGCCTGCGGCATGGGTACGGTGTCAGAAGGCCATGCGTTCGTGTCGCTGGGCACATCCGGTGTTCTGTTCGCCGCCAACGCATCCTATCTGCCCAAGCCCGAAAGCGCCGTCCACGCCTTCTGCCACGCTTTGCCCAACACATGGCACCAGATGGGCGTCATTCTGTCGGCCACCGATGCACTGAACTGGTATTCCGGCGTCACTGGCAAATCCGCTGCCGATCTTTCCACCGAACTCGGCGACGAGCTGAAGGCTCCGACCGGCGTCACCTTCGCGCCTTACCTCTCGGGCGAACGCACCCCTCACAACGACGCGGCCATTCGCGGTTCCTTCATTGGCCTGTCCCACGAAAGCGACCGCAAGGCGCTGACGCAGGCCGTGATGGAAGGCGTGACCTTCGCCATCCGAGACAATCTCGAAGCCCTGAAATCCGCAGGCACCTCGATTGACCGCGTCACCGCCATCGGCGGCGGTTCGCGTTCGCGCTACTGGCTGGCCTCCATTGCCACCTCGCTCGGTGTTCCCGTGGACATTCCGGCGGAAGGTGATTTCGGCGCAGCATTCGGCGCAGCGCGTCTGGGGTTGATTGCAGCGACGGGGGCGGACCCGGTTGCGGTGTGTTCGCAGCCGGAGACGGAGGAGACGATCGAGCCGGTGGCTGCGCTGGGTGATGCCTATGAGGAGGCTTATGGGCGTTATCGGGCGCTTTATCCGGCGATCAAAGAGTTGTCGCATTGATGGTCGGTGGTCGGGGTTTACCCCCCTCTGGTCTGCCGACCATCTCCTCCACAAGGAGGGAGATCGGCTAGACGCTAACTCCTCGCTTTATCCGCAGCCTTGGAGATGGGCGGGAGGTTTCCACGAGTCGATCTCCCCACCTGTGGGGGAGATGCCCGGCAGGGCAGAGGGGGGTAAGCCCCACCTGCCAACACAAGCGAATATACTCAAGAACACTTTCACCATTTTACCACTATGCAAACTAGGGAGAGAACCATGACCACAGGCTTTTTCGGCGACATCCAGAAGATCAAATATGAAGGCCCAGACAGCACCAACCCGCTGGCCTTCCGCCATTACAACCCCGACGAAATCGTCGACGGCAAGCGCATGGAAGACCATTTGCGCTTTGCGGTGGCTTACTGGCACACCTTCACATGGCCGGGCGGCGACCCGTTCGGTAGTCAGACCTTCGAGCGTCCATGGTTTGAAGACACCATGCAGGCCGCGAAGCTGAAGGCAGATGTCGCGTTCGAATTCTTCTCGCTGCTCGGCTCGCCCTTCTACTGCTTCCACGACGCTGACGTGCGCCCCGAAGGCAAGACATTTGCGGAAAACACGCGCAACCTCAACGAGATCGTCGATTATTTCGGCCAGAAGCAGGCCGATACCGGCGTCAAGCTTCTGTGGGGCACGGCCAACCTCTTCTCCAACCGCCGCTTCATGTCCGGTGCCGCCACCAACCCGGACCCGGATGTTTTTGCCTATTCGGCTGCAACGGTAAAGACGTGCATGGATGCCACCAAGACACTCGGCGGCGCGAACTACGTTCTGTGGGGCGGTCGTGAAGGTTATGAAACCCTGCTGAACACCGATGTGAAGCGCGAGCTCGATCAGCTTGGCCGCTTCCTCAATCTGGTGGTGGAATACAAGTACAAGATCGGTTTCGAAGGCACGATCCTCATCGAGCCCAAGCCGCAGGAACCCACCAAGCACCAGTATGACTACGACGTCGCCACCGTCTACGCCTTCCTGCAAAAGCACGGGCTGGACAAGGAAGTGAAGGTCAATATCGAACAGGGCCACGCCATTCTGGCCGGTCACTCCTTCGAACACGAGTTGGCCATGGCCAACGCCTTCGGCATTTTCGGCTCCATCGACATGAACCGCAACGACTACCAGTCCGGCTGGGATACCGACCAGTTCCCCAACAACGTGCCGGAAATGGCACTGGCCTATTACCACGTGCTGGTAGGTGGCGGCTTCAAGAACGGCGGCACCAACTTCGATTCGAAGCTGCGCCGTCAGTCGCTCGACCCGGCAGATCTGCTCATCGGTCACATCGGCGGCATGGATTGCTGCGCCCGTGGCCTCAAAGCTGCTGCCAAGATGGTCGAAGACAAGGCCCTGTCACAGCCGCTGGCAGACCGCTACGCCAAGTGGGATTCGGCCGACGCCCAGAAGCTGCTGCGCGGCGAACTGAAGCTCGATGACATTGCTGCGATGGTCGAGCGCGACAACATCAACCCTGAGCCTAAGTCCGGTCGTCAGGAATATCTGGAAAACGTGGTCAATCGCTACGTTTAATAGGGTCGCCTGCCGCGTGGCAGGCGCTTCCTCTACCCGCCCCGGAACCTCCGTCACCCCGGCCTTGAGCCGGGGTCCAGTGCGATCAAGTCCTTGATCGCAAGAGACTCTTTCGCGCCGCAGACGCGGCGCTGCTGGATTCCGGCTCGAGGCCGGAATGACGGAGATTGGGGCGAGGCCTATGCTTGAAAAGCCTCCATTTCGTCGCCAAACCAACCCCACAAAAAATAAAATAATTTTTTCTCCACGCTCTCCCACCCTCCCGCATAATCCCCGTGCTTTCGAAGCAAAGGGGTGCAACGCGCGGCACTCCCACGGTTCGAAAGCCGGTATCGACAAGCGGCATCTCTTAAAAGAGGGCCGTTTCCGTGGACCCACCTCTTGCCATTGGCCAGGCAAGGGACCGGGCGTTCCGATAGATATCGTGACAGTGTTGTTGTAACGGGTCCGGCAAATGCCAAGACCTCGACCATACCTGCCAATGCAACACGCATTTGCCGGGCATTCATCATCCCTCCGGTTCGCTTTTTTCATAAAGCGGGCCGGAGCGGATTTTGCGTGGTTACTTCTCTGTGCCTTCTTGTGTGCGGCGCAACATGACCTATGTGTGGTGGGTTTTATGGAGAGCCCGGCTCGGCGCATGCGTGCCATGACATGAGGGTCGTCCCAAGGAGATTTTTATGCTGATCGAGAAATTGAACTGGCGTTATGCCACCAAGAAAATGGACCCTTCCAAGTCGGTTTCGCAGGACAAGGTCGACCGCATCATCGAAGCCGCTCGTCTGGCACCGACATCGAGTGGCTTGCAGCCTTTCGAAATCATCGTCGTCACCAACCCGGAAACGCGCGCCAAAATCCAGGAAATTTCCTGGAACCAGGCGCAGGTCACCGAAGGTTCGCACCTGCTGGTATTCGCCGCTTGGGACAACTACACAGCAGACCGCATCAACCATATGTTCGATCTGACCAATGACGAACGCGGCTTCAAGAACGAAGGCTGGGAAAAGTACCGGCAGTCTCTGCTGTCGTCTTACCCGCAGCGGGATGCCGAGGTGAATTTCCAGCACGCCGCCCGTCAGGCCTATATCGCGTTCGGCATCGCCGTTGCACAGGCCGCTTTCGAGGGTGTGGATTCCACTCCGATGGAAGGCTTCGAACCGGCCAAGCTGGACGAAATTCTCGGCCTTCGTGAAAAGGGCCTGCGCTCTGCAGTGATCCTGCCGCTGGGTTATCGCAAGGAAGAGGGCGACTGGCTGGTCAACCTCAAGAAGGTGCGCCGCCCGCTGGAAGAGTTCGTTACCACGGTGAAGTGATCGTTTGATCCGCTGATTTGGTCGATTTTTCTAACTTCTGATAATAATTGAAAAATCATACCTACAAAATAGTATCGCAGACGGGCATGTTTGCGATACAAAACAGCCGATCCCGGCTTCCATCAGGAAAGTTGAACATCAGTGCTACGGAACGTCTTGCCTTGTCGAATGTGCCTGATGGCAGCGTGAAGAGCGGCTTTTCTGCCGCCGGGTTTCGACGTAACAGATTTCATCCGAAGAGCATTTGATGACACCACAGAATTTTGCGGCCAGCCCCGTGCCTGCCGGTCAGGCGGCCAGCGACCCGATGGTCGTTTTTGACGCCGTGACCAAGACATTCGGCGATCCGGCCAGCCAGACCTCGTTCACCGCGCTTGCCGGTGTCGATTACACCGTACCCAGAGGCTCGATTTCCGGCATTATCGGCCGCTCCGGCGCGGGCAAGTCCACCCTCATCCGGCTCGTCAACGGGCTGGAGCGTCCAAGCGCTGGCAAGGTTGCCGTGGATGGTGTGGATGTCGGTGCGCTGGATGAAGCGGGCCTCCGCACCCTGCGCCGTTCTGTCGGCATGATCTTCCAGCACTTCAATCTTCTGTCGTCGCGCACCGCTTACGACAATGTCGCTTTGCCGCTGGAAATCGCTGGTGTCTCGCGGGCCGAGATCAAACAGAAGGTCGGGCCGTTGCTCGATCTGGTCGGGCTGGGCGATAAGGCCAACCGTTATCCCGCCGAACTTTCCGGCGGCCAGAAACAGCGCGTCGGCATTGCCCGTGCGCTGGCCACCGAGCCGAAGCTGCTGCTGTCCGACGAAGCCACGTCCGCGCTCGATCCTGAGACCACGCAGTCCATTCTGGAACTGTTGAAAAAGATCAACGCCGAGCTGAACCTTACCGTCCTGCTCATCACCCATGAGATGGAAGTGGTGAAGACCATCGCTTCTCAGGTAGCGGTCATCGACAAGGGTCTGATCGTTGAGCAGGGCACCACCTTCGATATCTTCACCAATCCGCGCCATGAAACGACCCGCAGCCTGCTATCGTCAGCCGTCGGCGTGAAGCTGCCGCATTGGGTCACATCCGGTTTGAAGCCGGATGCAGCGCCCGCCGACCGCGTACTGGTGCGTCTCGTCTTCTTCGGCGATACCGCCTTCCAGCCGCTCACGGCACGACTGGTCGCGGAAATCGGTCCTGATGTGAACATTCTCGCCGGCACCATCGAGGAAATCTCCGGCCAGCCTTTCGGCTCGCTGGTTGTTTCCTATCCGGCAACGCCCGATGTTACGGCCCGTGCCAACCGTTTCTATGCCGATACCGGCCTGACCACGGAGGTCCTCGGTTATGTCGCCTGATATGCTGTTTGCTGTTCTCTGGAAGGGTTTGATCCAGACGCTCCATATGGTCGCGGTTTCCGGTCTCGTCGGTTCGTTGCTCGGCCTGCCCATTGGCATTTTCCTCGCCACCAGTGGTAAGGGAGAGCTGTTCGAGGCACCCATGATCAACCGTGTCATCGGCCTCATCGTCAACGCCGCTCGCTCCACGCCGTTCATCATTCTGGTCGTGGCCATCATTCCGTTCACGCGGCTTGTTGCTGGCACCTCCATCGGCACCTCCGCCGCCATCGTACCGCTAACGGTGGCCACCGTTCCCTTTGTTGCCCGTCTGGTGGAAGCCGCCATCCGCGAGGTCGACAAGGGCCTTATCGAAGCCGCGCGTGCCATGGGCGCAACCCCGCTCCAGATCGTCACCAAGGTGCTGCTGGCCGAGGCAAAGCCCGGCATCACGCTGGCACTGACGCTGACGCTCGTCAGCCTCATCGGTTACTCGGCCATGGTCGGCGCTGTCGGCGGTGGTGGTCTGGGCGATCTTGGCATTCGCTATGGCTATCAACGCTTCATGCCTGACGTGATGCTGGTCGTCGTCGTCGTTCTCATCGTGCTTGTCCAGATCGTGCAAAGCGCAGGGGATGCGCTGGCGCGCAGCTTCGACAAGCGCAATCGTAAAAACTAAAAACACAAAACAAAGGAGACACCTCATGAAAAAACTCATCATCGCCGCATCGCTGGCAGCTCTGTTTGCAGGCAGCGCATTGGCTGAAACCATCAAGATCGGCGTTACACCTGCCGAACACGCGCAGATCATGGAGCAGGTGAAGAAGGTTGCGGCCACCAAGGGTCTCGATCTCGAAATCCTCGAATTCTCCGATTATGTCGTGCCGAACCAGGCGTTGGCGGATGGCGAGCTTCAGGCCAATTCCTTCCAGCACCAGCCTTATCTCGACAACCAGGTCGCAGATCGCAAGTTCGATCTCGTCAGCGTCGGCACCACCATCACCACGCCGATGGGCGTTTATTCCAAGAAGGTGAAGAGCCTTGACGAGCTGAAGGACGGCGCAACCGTCGGCATTCCGAACGACCCGACCAATGGCGGTCGCGCGCTTCTGGTTCTGGCATCCAAGGGTGTGCTTAAGGTCAACCCTGATGTTGGTCTGAAGGTCACGCCTGCCGATATCACCGAGAACCCGAAGAACATCCAGATCGTGGAACTCGATGCTGCCCAGCTGCCGCGTTCGCTGGACGATACCGATGCCTCGGTCATCAACACCAACTATGCGACAGCTGCCGGCCTGAACCCGAAGAAGGATTCCATCGCCATCGAAAGCGAGAAATCCCCCTACGCCAACGTCATTGCGGTGCGCGCTCAGGATAAGGACAAGCCTTGGGTAAAGACGCTGGTCGAATCCTACCAGAGCCCGGAAGTGAAGACCTTCATTCTTGAAAAGTACAACGGCACGGTCATTCCGTCCTGGTAAGCGGCGTTCTTAGACAGCCTTTTTCAACCTCTCCCGTGCAGACGGGGGAGGTTTTTTACATTCGGTTAGCCCTAAACTAAGACGTTACGAATTTTGCTCCATGCGCGTTGCAATTGAGAGCATTGCGGCGGGGTATTTTAATAGCTTTTGAAGACTTCACGCGGAATATACAGCCTTTAGAGGAAAAAAGATGCTGTCAGATGCCGCGTAAGCATGCCAGAACACTGTCGATCGGCCGGACCACCGCCGTGGCAGGGGTTTTGTCGGCGCTTGCCATCGTCGTCGCCATCGTCACCGTTCTCATTTTATCCGCGCTGGGCGATGTCGCCAAAAATGCCAATGCGCTGGACGATCAGCGCTCTTTGGAAACGACCTCCGGCGCACTCTCCACCTACCTCAATCAGCTCACCGCGACACTCAATGATTACGCAGCCTGGGACGACGCTGCCCGGTTTACCTATGCCGCCGATGGTCTGGAGTGGATCATCAGCAATTATGGCGACATGACCGTCAACAGCGAATTGTTCGACACGGCTGTCCTCATCGATATGAATGATCAGATTTTGATGTCCTACCGCCAGGGTGTGGCAACGGATTGGTCGCTTTCAGGCTATTTCGGCGATGGCTTGGCGGGACTGATTCAGCAGGCTCGCTCCATCCCGACCGGCCAGCCATCCGAAGTCTCGGGATTTTTGCGGACGCAGGACGGCATTGCCGCCGTCGGTGTCGCTCTGGTGCGCAACAAATTCGGCCTAATTGACGTGCCTGAAGCCGCGAGACGGTATCTGATCTTTGCTCGCCATTTGACGGCGCAGAAGATCGAGCAGCTTGCACATACCTATGTCATCACCGGGCTTGCCTTGCAGTCCCCCGATACGCATCCGGATTACTTCGTCAGCATCGTTGATCCCAGAGGGCAGGTGCTGGGCAATCTGACCTGGCAGTCGCAAATGCCGGGTGACATCAGCATGCGCGAGGTAAGGCCACGCATCTTCGCCGCCAATGCCATCAGCCTTCTATTCTTTCTGGCGCTCATCGCAATTGGTACCGCGGCCCTGAGAAAGCTGAAAAGCGATGAGGCGTCTGCCCGTCGTGAACTGTTGAGCGATCGGTTGACCGGACTGTACAACCGCCCCGGGCTGTTCCAGGGACTGAAGAAGTGCTTGCTGCGGTCGGGCGAAGACAATTCCTACGTCAATCTCATTTATCTCGATCTTGATGGTTTCAAGGAAATCAATGATTCCTTCGGCCACGGTGCTGGTGACCTATTGATCAAGGGTGTTGCGGCAGCTTTGAAGGTGCTTGTCGCAGACGGCACGCTACTGGCGCGGCTGGGCGGCGACGAGTTCGCAATCGTCCTGCAAGGCCCCGATGCCCGCATCGAAAGCCGCAAGCTTTGCGACGACATTCTGACCCTGTTCTCCGAACCCTTCATGATCGGTGATCGGGTTGCCGCCATCGGCTGCAGCATCGGAACGGCCGTGTCGAAGGGTGGCGATATCGACGGCGAGGAGTTGTTGCGCCGTGCCGATATGGCGATGTACGAGGCCAAGGAGAGCGGCCGTGGCCGCTACATGGCTTACGAACCGCACATGGACACACGCCGCGAGGAAAAGAACCAGCTCGAGGCAGATCTGAAATACGCCATCGAGCACGATGAAATCAAGGTCGTGTTCCAGCCCGTGGTCAACACGCTCACCCGCCGGATCAACGGTGTCGAAGCGCTGGCCCGCTGGAACCGCGCCGGTTATGGCCCGGTGTCGCCGGATGTCTTCATTGCGGCTGCGGAAAGCAGCGGTCTCATTGACCAGCTCGGTCTTGCCGTTCTGCGCAAGGCCTGCCATGAGGCGGTCGCCTGGCCGGACATAAAGCTTGCCGTCAACATCTCGCCAGTGCAGTTCAGAAATCCGCTTTTTGCCGCTCAGGTTCTGTCTATTCTCGAGGAACACGACATTGAGCCATCACGCGTGATGCTGGAAATGACCGAAGGCTATTTCATCCACCACCCGGAGCGGGCAGGTGCTGCCATCGAAAAGCTGAAACAGATCGGCGTCAGCATCGCGCTGGACGATTTCGGCTCCGGCTTTGCCAGCATCGGTTATCTGCGCCGCTTCGGCTTCAACCGCATGAAGATCGACAAGTCGCTGGTTGTGGCGCTGGATGAAGGCGGTCGCTCGCTGGAAATGCTGACAGCCACCGTGGCACTGGCCCGCTCGCTCGGCATTCCGGTGACGGCAGAAGGCATCGAAACGGAAGACCAGGCCGCCATTCTGCACCTGTGCGGCTGCGATGAATTGCAGGGCTATCTGTTCTCACGGCCGGTTGCGGCCGAACAGATTTTGCCGTTGCTGGAGGCGCAGGATGCGCCGGTGGCGCAGCGCAAGGTGTCTTGAGGTTTGAGGCGCGCGGCTGGTTACCTCTCCCCCTGTGGGAGAGGAAGAAAAATCATGATCTTAGCAGAGCTAAGTCATAGATTTTTCAAGTGTGGGGTTTGTGTGACGTCAACCTACAACACGCCGTCATCCTCGGGCTTGACCCGAGGATCTAACGAACCCCAACATCCAACGTGGTCAGATCCTCGGGTCAAGCCCGAGGATGACGGCGGAGAGGGTGGAGAGGGCGGAGACGGCAGAAAGGTAGGAGACGACGGATAGGAGGCGGTGGCGGAGAAGCCTATCGCCCAATATGCTTCTCACCCCGCATCTTCGCCAGATCGATCTGTTTCTGGCGGTTGCGGAAGCGTTGGCGGTCTTCTTCGGTGCGGTCGTCGTAGCAGCTGGGGCAGGAGACGCCTTCCTCGAACTTCGGCGAGAGGCGTACTTCTGGCGTAATCGGGTTGCGGCAGGCGTGGCAGAGTTTGTGGTCGCCTTCGGCCAGGCCGTGGACGACCGACACGCGCTCATCGAACACGAAGCAGGCACCTTCCCACAGGCTTTCTTCTTCCGGCACTTCTTCCAGATATTTCAGAATGCCGCCCTTGAGGTGGTAGACCTCGTCAAAGCCCTGATCCTTCATGAAGGCGGTGGCCTTTTCGCAGCGAATGCCGCCGGTGCAGTACATGGCGATCTTGGGCTTGTTGTGCAGGCCGGGATTGTTCTTCACCCAGTCTGGAAACTCGCGGAACGTCTTGGTCTGCGGATCGACCGCGCCCTTGAACAGGCCGATGGCGGTCTCGTAATCGTTGCGGGTATCGATGAGGATCGTATCGGGGTCCGAGATCAGCTCGTTCCAGTCCTTCGGATCGACATAGGTGCCGACGATCTGGTTCGGATCGATATCCGGCACGCCCATGGTGACGATTTCCTGCTTCAGCTTCACCTTCATGCGCACGAAAGGCATTTTGGAAGCGCGGCTTTCCTTATGCTCTAGGCCAGAGAATTCCGGCTGGGCGCGCAGGAAAGAGAGCACGTTGCCGACGCCCGCATCCGTTCCGGCAATGGTGCCGTTGATGCCTTCTGCGGCCAGAAGCAGCGTGCCTTTGACGCCATTTTGCTGGCACAGCGTAAACAGCGGCTCGCGCACGCTTTCAAACCGCGCAAAGCGGGCAAAATGATACAGCGCAGCCACGAGAAAATCACCGGCGGCTTCCGGGCGGGGTAGGGTGGAGGTGTCGGTCATGGCGGCTGAAATACAGCCAGATGTGCTTTTGCGCAATCATATTTCGCTGAGGCGCGCGGCTTGCGGTGAAGTTTTGAACACGCGTCCCATGACCTAGCCCGCAGCATGGTCCCACAAAAGGCTGATGATCCTGCTCTCACTCTTGGCGGATTCGGCAAACACCCGGTCGGCAAGATCGAGACACTCCTGACGCAGCGCCTGCTGACGATGGGTGATCGCATCGCGCAGCACACTCAGTGTTTCGTCGTTGGCAAAGCTTTCCGGCTCCTGTGTCGCAAAGGTTGCCAGCACGGAAAGATCATGTTCGTGGCCCAGAAGATCGACCAACTCTTTGGCGTGGATTTTCTTGGCCCGCATGGCCGATGGCCAGACCCGCCGCATGAGGGCCAGATGCATCCAGTAGACCTGTCCGCTCTTTCGCAGGTCGTGGAAGGCTTCGTCATGGGCTTGTTCGTGGCAGGCCTTGAGAGCTTCGAGCGCCCGTTTGCGCTGCTTGCGCCACGTGGCCCTCACCAGTTTCACAGCCACTTTCTGGCTTTCCGGCAAGGAGAGCTGCTTGAGGGCGCGCCTGCCATTTTCACATTCGGCAATCGTGGCTGCGATGCGGATGTGCAAGTCGCCATCGTCACCGGTTATCGCGTCACGCCGTTTTGCCAAGGTGTCGTGGGCGCTGGTGAGGGCAGCGCGCTGCGCATCCGTGTTGGTGAAATCCTGGAGGTAATGGATGGTTTCCACAAGGGCAGCGGCCTCGCGGGCCTGGGACAGCGAGCGGGCAATATCGCGAAAACGCAGGTTTTCGGTGGTTCGGAACGCCGGATTTTCGGCTTGCGTGAAGCGGTAGAGGGCGCGCAGCCGCTTGAATTTCTTGCGCGCGTCGTGCACGGCGGCATGGGGACCATCGGGTTGCTGTGACAAGCCGGAAATGGCGTCATCGATCAGCTCCAGTCCGACCCGTTTCAGTTCATCCGAAAAAGGTTTTGCAGGATTAATCTGGAATGACATGGCTCAACTCTGCACGCAAATCGTCTGTTGCCAGATGCTGGTTTGAAAAACGCGGGTCACCTGTGACTTCCGGGCCCAGCCATGTTGGCAAGTCGGGCTGGTCGGTCTCTGCTTTCAACTCCACTTCCGCGACGACGAGGCCCTTGTAGAGACCGTCGAAGACGTCGATTTCCCAGATGAAACCCTGATGCTCCACTGTGTGGCGGATTTTTTCGATGATGATGCCGGTGGCGGTGGTCAGCAATTCCTCGGCATCGGCGACGGGAATGTCATATTCATATTCGTCGCGCACAAGGCTGTTGGTGCCGATCTTGATGGTCAGGGTTGCGCTGTCATCGCCTTTGATGCGCACCCGCACGGATCGGTCTTGCAAAGAGACGATGTAGCCTTGCCGGAACGGCGTGCGTGACGCGGTCTGGTCGCGCCAGCTCTCATCTGCGACCAGAAACTTGCGTTCGATTTCTTTTGCCATTCAACAACCTGCCTGATTTCGGCCACCGTAACCTATGCAACTGTCATGAAAAAGTAATGAAACTGAAATATTTCGTTTTGCCTCGACAGGTCAGGCTTGGCGCGGTAATTGAATGCGCAATTCAATCGATTCAATAGAGGAGACACCATCATGGCCCAGGATTCCGAAAAGCTGCTTTCCATCCTGAAACTCCAGCCGGTTGTGCCTGTTCTGATTGTCGAAGACGTCGCATCCGCCGTGCCTTTGGCCCGCGCGCTGGTCGAAGGTGGCTTGAAGGCCATCGAAATCACCATGCGCACTCCGGCAGCGCTGGATGCGATCCGCGCTGTGGCGGACGAAGTCGAAGGCGCGCATGTGGGCGCTGGCACCATTCTCAATGCCAAGGATTTCGAAGCCGCCGTCAAGGCAGGTTCGACCTTCATCGTCAGCCCCGGCGTGAACAAGAGCGTTCTGGAAGCGGCCAAGGGTTCCAAGGTTCCGCTGCTACCGGGTGCCGCAACCGCCAGCGAAGTCATGCATCTGCGTGACAAGGGCTACAAGGTTTTGAAATTCTTCCCCGCCGAACAGGCCGGTGGAGCACCGTATCTGAAGGCTTTGTCCTCACCGCTGGCAGACGTCGTGTTCTGCCCCACGGGCAGCGTTTCGCTGAAGAACGCCAAGGATTATCTGGCTTTGCCGAACGTCGTCTGCGTTGGCGGCTCGTGGGTTGCGCCGAAGGAACTCATCGCGGCCGGTGACTGGGCGGGTATCACCAAGCTTGCAGCCGAAGCGGCAGCGCTGCGCGGCTGAGGGTTGACGTTCACGACTGCGTGAACGTTACAGCCATTTGTATTCGTCTTCGCACTCACTATCTCCTGTTTTGATATTGAACAAAACAGGAGATTTGAATGTTCGACGCGAAAAAGCTTCTAGACCAGTTTTTGGGCTCCAACGTACCGGGCCTGTCGGGAAGCGTGCGGGACCGGGCCGGACAGGCCACCCAGATTGCGAAGAACAACCCGATGAAGGCCGGTGCCATCGCCGCCGCCATCTTCGGCACCAAAACCGGTCGCAAGCTGGCGGGTAATGCCGCAGCGGTTGGTGGCATCGCCGCCATCGCCGGTCTGGGCTATCTCGCCTACAAGAATTATCAGTCCGGCCAGAAGCCAGAGGCCGTGCAGCAACCGCAGCCGACCCAGGCACTGTTGCCACCACCGGTGGACTCCCCCTTTCACCCGCAGTCTGAAACGCTCTCCAACAATTTCGCGCTGATCCTGGTGCAGGCCATGATCGCCGCCGCCAAGGCCGACGGTCACATAGACGAGGCCGAGCGCGCCCGTATCATGGAAAAGGTGCAGGTCTCCGAGCTGGATAGCGAAGCAGGTGCCTTCATCGAAAAGGAACTGGCCGATCCGCTGGATATCAACGCGCTGGTGGCCGCTGCCAAGACCGAAGAGCAGAAGGTGGAACTCTACACCGCGTCCCGCCTGACCATCGAGCCCGACAGCCGCGCCGAGCGCGGGTATCTGGATCTGCTGGCGGGCCGTCTTGGTTTGCCGGATGCGCTGGTGGAGCATATCGAGGCGACGGTTTCTGCTGCCAAGGTTTGATGGCGTCAGGTCGTCGGTGGTGGAGGGTGTGGCTTACCCCCCTCTGTCCTGCCGGACATCTCCCCCACAGGTGGGGAGATCGAATCGCGGCAACCCCTCGACCGCCTCTGATGTTGAGATTGAAGCGATGTTAGCACGCCCAGCTGATCTCCCCACCTGAGGGGGAGATGCCCGGCAGGGCAGAGGGGGGTGAGCGACACCCTCCAACCTCAACACAATCCACTGTTGTCTTTACCAACCACCTACCGTACATCTTTTCCGTCATTTCACGGGGATAAGAATGCGCGATCTCAGCCAGTTCAAAGGATGTCCGGCACCGCAGCCGGTAACGCTCGAAGGTCGGTTCGTTACTGCCGCTCCGTTCGATCGCGCAACGCATCTGGAGAAGCTCTGGGATGCGCTTGGCGGGCTCGGAATCAACGATCTGCTGAAATATTTCCCGCAGGATGGGTTTATGCATTCGCAGGCCTTTGGCGACTGGATCGAAGGCGCGCAGGCGGGATTTGGCTGGGTGACGCTGGTGTTCATCGAAAATGTCAGCGGCGAGGTTGTGGGCATGGCCAGCTATATGCGGCCGGACCCGAAAAACGGCGTGGTGGAGGTGGGCTCCGTCGCCCATGGGGTGAAAATGAAGCGGTCGCCTCTGTCCACCGAAGCGCATTATCTGATGGCACGACATGTGTTCGATGATCTCGGTTACCGTCGTTATGAGTGGAAATGCCACAATGAAAACGAGGCATCCAAAGCCACGGCCAAGCGCTACGGCTTCATGTTCGAGGGCGTGTTTCGCCAACACATGATCTCCAAGGGTGCCAACCGCGATACGGCTTGGTTCTCCATGATCGATAGTGAATGGCCGGTGATACGGCAGTCTTTCGAAGCGTGGCTTTCACCGGATAATTTTGGCGACGAAGGTGTTCAGAAGCAGAAGCTCGAAGACATTCGCGCAGGGATTACAGCATGACCGGCAAGACCAGCAGCTCGGCCATCATCGCCGCCATCGCCATCCTCATCGGCTTTGGCGTGTTGTTCTACATCATGCCGACGATTACGCTGTGGCTGGCAAACCATTATTCCGTCTGGGCCGCTGCGGCCTTCGATACGGTTGCGGTGCTGGCTTTCTTTTTGATCTTCTGGCTGCGGGCCCGGTATCAGCGGCGCAATCCCTAGGGCGCGCAAAAGCTTTTCCGAAAGGACATCCATGGCTCTGTTCAAATTCATCGCCGGTTTGTTTCGTCCGAAAGAAGACAATAAAGCGTCCAATCAAGATGTCGTTGAGACGGAGCTAACCGCTGCGGAAGAAGAGCAGTGGGACGAACATTTTTTCCAGGAAAGCTGCCTCAAGCGCGATCAGTTCTGGGAAGCGGTTGGGCAGGTCGAGACCGATGTGCTGACTCACCTGATCAGCCCATCCCTGACCGGCGGCCCGGAGTGGCCGACGACACGCCAGGCCTATCGGGTGGTGCGTCGCAAAAACACGATGATCATCGCCACGGACGGGCTGTCAGACCCTTTTCGCGGTGTATCAGGCGGCGAAAATGGTTTCGAGCTGGAGCTGTTTATCGAGACGCCCGATGTCTATCCTGACCATGCCGGGCAGGCTGGGGACATAGCCAGCATCGGCAAAAGCTGGGCATTCGAGATCATCCAGAATGTTGCGGGCACTGTAGCTGGTGCTGGCGGCATCAATGAGCAGTTGGATCGCTACACCGTGCTGTCGGTTGAAGTTCCAGGCGTCAGCCAGTCCCATGCCGTCCAGACGCAGGTGCCGAAGCGCTTCATTACCGACGATGATTGCATCGGCATTCTGATCGGTGCGCCGAAACAGAATTTTGGTACAGAGATAACCGATATGCCGCTTTCACCCGTGAGGATCATCCCGATCACTGTCATCACGGCTGCCGAACTGGACTATATCCGTGCCAACGGTGCTAATGAGCGCATCGCTCTTTCCGAAAAGCTCACAGAGAGCGGCATCGGCAACGTCAGCGCCTTCATGCGACCGGATGTAATTTGAGTGTTTGCCTCAAACCTGCAACGATGCACCCAGCAACCCCAACCCCACCAGTAGGACGAACACAGCGCCGGCGATCTCTATGCCGTGGGTGATGCGTGATGCCTTTGTGCTGCCGATGCCGGCGAAGCGGACGGCGATGTCTTTGGCTTTGACGGCGAGGCAGGCGAGGAGTGAAACGGTGATGGCGGTGCCGATGGACATGGCGAGCACGGAGAGGATGCCGCCGAGCAGCAGGCCATTCAGCACGGAAAAGCTCATGACGATGATGGCACCGGAGCAGGGGCGCAGGCCAACGGCGATGATGGCCGACCATGCTTCATGCAGGCTGAAATCTTTCGCGCGCAGCATGGATGGGTCTGGCGCGTGGGCGTTGCCGCAGGTGGTGCAGAGGTCGCCAGTGCCGCTCTGGGCGTGATCTGCGAAGACGGGCTTGCCTTGGAAGCGAAGGCCGCTGCCCATTCCTGTTCTTGGCGGGCTAAGGGTGACGGGCGAGGGGCCGGCAAGCTCAAGCGCCGGTGCGGGTTCGACCTTCACCATGAGGCTGCGCAGCTTGCGGAACAGCAACCATGCGCCAAACAGGGCGACCATGGCGAAGCTGGCGATTTCCATTGCCTGCGTCGCCTTGGTCATGGTGATGGAGGTGCCGCGCAGCACCAGATAGGCAGCGCCGACCAGTGCGATGGCGACCGCGCCTTGTAAGATGGCCGAGATGAAGGAGATGACGATGCCGCGTCTTAGCTGCGTTTCGTTGGCAATCATATAGGACGAGATGACCGCCTTGCCGTGGCCGGGGCCTGCGGCGTGGAACACGCCATAGGCAAAGGACAGGCCGATCAGCGACGTCAGCGCCCATGGGTCTTCCCGCATGGCTTTCAGTGCACCGGTGAGGGCGCGGTAGAAGGTTTGCTGGTGGACATTGATCCACTGGAAAAGGGGCGCGAGCGGTCCACCGATGGAGATGGAGGGTTCTGCCGAGCCGATGCCGAGTGGCGACTGGGCGTGGGCGGTGGACAGGGTGGCGAGGAAGATGGCGCAAAGAATGAGAAGAAAGCGAGCGCTGGTGAACTGTTTCGGGTCGGTCGGTGAAGAACCCATGAGACCTTGGTGCCCGTGGCTTGCCCCCCTCTGCCCTGCCGGGCATCTCCCCCACAGGTGGGGAGATCGACCTGCGGCGACCCACTTGCCCATCTCAAAGGTTGAAGATGAAGCGAGGGGCGCGCTTCTTGCTGATCTCCCCCCTTGAGGGGGAGATGCCCGGCAGGGCAGAGGGGGGTGGCCGTTGGCGCTGCCTGACAATGGGGAGCACAACGCACTGACTATCCTCAGCATGACAGCTCCAGTCGCGTCGCAAACAGCTTGGTCATGTCGGTGCCGGTGGGATCGTTGAAGAAGGCGTCGGTCAGATTGTTCTGGTTTTGGGAGATGATTTCATCCGGGTCGGGCCGCACGACCTTGTGTTTGCAGGCCGCCAGATGCGTGCCCTTGACCACGATGTCGGTGTCCTTGGCGAAGTCTATTGCCGTGTAGAGCGTCGGGTCCCATGCTCCGAAGGTCAGCGTGCCTTTTACCGGGAGCGGCTTTTGCGGCTTCAGGGAAAAGAACATCAGCACCTGACCGTCTTTGTAATCGACATGGATGGTATCGGGCTTGCCAAGATCGACCGGTTTTCCGTTGACGGTGACGAAGGTGTAATAGGAAAACTCGGCAAGCGATTCATGCACCGTGGTGCCGATTTCAGCCAGTTCGTCCTTGTCGAGCTTGGCATCGCTGTTCTTGTCATAGTCCAGCACCACGCTTGCGGAAAACATCTCATCGAAGCGCCAGATGTTGCGCACTTCGGCGATATTGCCGTCCGCGCCTTCGATGATTTCCATCCGCGCCTCGGCAAATATATGCGGATGCGCCATGGCGCTGAACGGCGCAAGACAGGCGGACAGGCATGCAGCCAGTGGTACGATCACGTTTTTCATGGATGCCTGTCTGTCTCGACGCTTCAATCTGGTTTGTGATTCTACCGGAAAATGGGACCGAATTTCGGCTTGGCCGACGATGTGCTGCGAACTCATCCGTAATTCTTGAACCAGTTCGACAGATAGTCCACGAAGCTGCGCACCTTGGCGGGCAGGTAACGCCGGTGCGGATAGACCGCGTAGATGCCGCGATCGCGGGAAATATAGTCATCGAACAGGGTCACGAGTTCGCCTGAGAGAATGTGCGGTTTGGCGATGAAATCAGGCACGATGGCCACGCCGAGGCCGGTGCGGGCGGCACGCAGCGTGGCCATCGGGCTGTTGACCTCGATAGGGCCGGTAATCGCCACGGAATTGGTGCCGCCGCCGGGTTCGAAATAGCGGATGTGGTTGTGGAAGCGGGAGTTCGTATCAACAATGCAGGGCACCTTGGCCAGATCCTGCGGTGAATTCAGCGGGCCGTAACGGTCCACGAATTCAGGGGTTGCCACCGCATAAACGCGAAAGTCGGCCAGCTTCCTGGCGATCATACCGGAATCTTCCAGCTTGGTGATTCGCACAGCCAGGTCGAAACTTTCCTCGATCAGGTCCACGAACCGGTCTTCAGCGACGATTTCTAGAACCAGTTCCGGGTTTTCCTTGGCAAAGTCGATCAGGCTCTGGCCAATTTCCGCGTCGATGAAGGTGCGCGGCACGGAGATGCGCAGCTTGCCTTTGAGATCGGCGTTGTTCTCGCGCACGAGATCGGCAAGGTTATCGATTTCCTTGAGGATATCGGCGGCGGTGCGGTAATAGGTGTGACCGGCTTCGGTCATGGAAAACTGGCGCGTGGTGCGGTTGAGAAGCAGTGCGCCGAGATCGTCTTCCAGTTCACGGACATATTTGGACAAAAGCGCCTTGGAACGCCCGGTCTTGCGGGCGGCGGCGGAAAAACCCTCCGCTTCGACGACGTCGATAAAGGCCCTGATGCGGGTGAGAGTGTCCATATACGGCTCCTATTTGTTCCATATTCTTGAACGTGTGAGCGCTATCGTTCAAGAATAAAATCGAGTGCCGAAAAAATCCGCATTATGATGAAAAATTCCCTTGATTGTTACAGCGAATATTCTTATCTCCCGTTTGCCCAAAGTCGCACGTGCCCATGTGTGTCCGCCGGACCCTCGATGTGGTGAGGAGTTTGGTAAGGTACCTGGAATTAACCCCTCCAGTCGCTATTCCGGCCAACCGGGAAATGCGAGGACATACGAAGCAACGACGGTGCGGGCCTTTCTGGTTCTCTGCCGGCTTTCCATCAGCCGGGGTACTAAAGAGGCACACCATCATTGCCGTAAGTGCGGTTGGGTATGATTCCCTCCAATCCCATGGCAGACAAAGCCGAATAATGCTCCTGGCAGGGCGTTGTTCATATTTGCGCCTTGAGCGTATGCGAATGATTCTGCGTCTCCACCAGCGGATCGTTCTGCATATCTTGAGCGCCCTTTGTCCTCCGGAATTTTCCGGGGTCGGAACATTTTAGGGAATACAACGATGACGACTGCACGCATCATTGACTTCATCAAGACCCGCCGCCCCGAAGGCCCTTGCCTGGTGGTCGACCTTGACGTTGTGCGCGACAATTTCCATGCGTTCCGCCACGCTCTGCCAAACAGTGCGATCTATTATGCCGTCAAGGCAAACCCGGCTCCTGAAATTCTCAAGCTGCTGGCCAGCATGGGTTCCAACTTCGATTGCGCCTCCGTGGCTGAAATCCAGATGGCACTCGACGCCGGTGCGACATCCGACCGTATCTCCTACGGCAACACCATCAAGAAGGAACGCGATGTTGCGCGCGCATTTGCGCTGGGCATTGATCTCTTCGCCGTGGATAGCCATGAAGAAGTGGAGAAGGTTGCCCGTGCAGCGCCTGGCGCCCGCGTATTCTGCCGCGTTCTGACCGATGGTGAAGGTGCCGAATGGCCGCTGTCGCGCAAGTTCGGCTGCGTACCGCAGATGGCTGTCGATGTTCTCGTCTATGCCCATCAGATGGGTCTGGAGTCCTACGGCGTTTCCTTCCACGTCGGTTCGCAGATGATGAACCTCGACGCATGGGACGCGGCTCTTGGCGATGCAAAGCGCGTTTTCGCTTCGCTGGCCAAGCAGGGCATCCACCTGCAGATGGTCAACATGGGCGGTGGCTTCCCGACGAAGTACCTGCGTGACGTGCCTGCTGCCGAAGAATATGGCCATGCCATCGACACGGCGCTGCGCAAGCACTTCGGCAATCAGATTCCGAAGACCATTATCGAGCCAGGCCGCGGCATGGTCGGTAATGCCGGTGTCATCAAGGCGGAAGTCGTTCTTGTTTCGCGCAAGTCCGACAACGACAACCACCGCTGGGTGTTCCTGGATATCGGCAAGTTCGGTGGTCTGGCCGAAACCATGGACGAAGCGATTCGCTACCCGATCCGCACCGAGCGCGACGACGATGCGATGGAGCTTTGCGTTCTGGCTGGCCCGACCTGCGACAGCGCCGACGTGCTGTATGAGAAGAACATGTACCCGCTGCCGGTCTCTCTGACCATCGGCGACGATGTTCTCATCGAAGGCACAGGCGCTTACACGACCACCTATTCGGCGGTCGCATTCAACGGTTTCGAGCCGCTGAAGTCCTATGTGATCTGAATGAGTGACGCCTGTCTGGGGGCAGGCGACAGTCTCTAGGATCCTCCCGTTCCGGCTTTGCCATCCGCGCTTAGGCGCAAACCCTGCTTGCCGCACCTCTGTCCAGCCGAGGAAAGGCGTGGTCTGGCGGGCCGGAACGGTTTCACATTATTTATCGCATGTCGTTATCGCAAAACCGCTCGACGCCTTTGCGCGACATGCTTTCATTTTAGGGTGCCGCTTTCGTGGGCGGCTTGGTGACGGGAGGCCGAGATGGCCGCTGTTCTCAATTCTGTACGTGCTTTCTTCACACCGCAGACATTTCATATCGACGCTGAAAATCCGGGTGACGTCGTTGCCCGTGAAAATCTGCTCGACCGCGTCATGGGTCCGGGCCGTCGTCGCAAGTCGTCGGAAAAGCTGCGCGCAGGCCGCGTGCCTGCCGAAGGTCTGGCTCTGGTCGCCCGTGATGAAGATGGCCACGTCATCGGCACCGTTCGTCTGTGGAATGTGCAGGCAGGCGTAACCCGCGAAGGCCGCCCCGTATCTGCCCTGCTGTTGGGACCGCTTGCCGTGGATTGCGCCCATGAAGGCAAGGGCATCGGCTCCGCCTTGATGCGCGCTGCCATTGCCGAAGCCGCCAAGCGCGATCACGGTGCCGTCCTGCTGGTGGGTGATGCGCCTTACTACGAGCGCTTCGGCTTCTTCGCCAGCCACACCCAGCATCTCGTCATGCCAGGCCCGTTCGAGCGTTCGCGCTTTCTGGCTCTGGAGCTGAAAAAGGGTTGGCTGGATGGCGCTGCCGGTATGCTGGTCGCCAGTGGACGTAAGTTTTCCTGATACATCTCCGCGGTTTGCTCGACCGTGGTTAGGGGCGGTTAGAAACTGCCGCTGAAGCGGGAAGATATGGCACTGCCGCGATAGGCAGCGGTGTCATCCTGCTCATCGTGCAGCAGGCGGGAGAATTCCAGCTCCAGCTTGTGGTTCTTGCCGGTATCGAGCGCCAGCGTGGCGACAACGCGACGTTCGCTGCTGTTGTCATCGTAGTAAATCCATTCCTTGTGGGTTCTTTCCACCGAGAGGTCGAAACCCAGCGTCTTGGTGAGCTTGGTTTTCATCACCGCTTTCCAGCGGCGCTGAAACTCGCCCAGTGCATCATCCAGATCATAGAGCGCGTAATCCTGCGAGAAGGCTGCGCCGAAGGACAGCCGATCATTGAGCGCCCATTCGACCTCAGTGCGAAGGTAAGGGCGGGTGCGCTTGACCTGATTGCCGACCTCATTCCCCGAGATTGTCGTGAGGCCAGCTTCCATCAGAACCGCGAGGTTGTTGCCGAATTTGCGGCCATAGGCGAGCGAGCCGCGAAGGTTGGTGGCGGGGAAGCGACCATAGCGTTGCTGCTGGCTGTCAGGTATCAGGCTGGTGTTGTAGGCGACTGTCACGCCCACTTCACCTCCGGCCAGTGCGCGGATGTGGTCTGCTTTCAGGCCAAGGAGCGCCTCATTCGCTTCCAGCCGCGCAGGCAGGAAATAGCTGGGGCGGAAATGCAACTTGCCTTTCATGAGGCTGGTGTAGCTGGCCGTTACCGTATTCTTGCCGCCGAGTGCTTCAAGCGTGGCGGTGGTGGAGACATCGAACTTGTGGTCCAGGCGACGATAGCCGAGGACCTCATCCGGCAACTTGAGAAAAATATCGCCCGCGTCACTTCGTGTGCCGCGCATCTGGGCGCTCCACTCCAGCTTGTCGGAGATTTTGCGCGATAGCGTGAAATTCACCCAGCTATTGTGTTCGTTGGCGAACCCATAACGCGGGACACGAACCTCCTGATGGTTGAAGGAGTAGCCGAATTTGGTGCCTTCCCGTTCGATGTCGCCTTCGACCCCGATGCTCGTGCGCAGGCTGAGAACCGCTATTTTGTTGATGTCGTTGAAATAGTTCGTGTCGTAATTCGTTTCCGCATTGTACGTGACGCGCGGGTCCGCGCCGGCGTTTTGAACGCAAGCACCGTAGACGAGCAACGCGATAACGATGCGAGGAATCATCAACATCTCCGATATCTAATTGAGAGATATCTTATGGATAGATGGTTAATAACCTGTCGCCACTGACGGGCATTGTTGGCGGTTCATGTTCGGTCAGCGGAAAGCATGGCTTTAGCGCTTATTTTATTCAATTTAAAAATGTTAATATTAACGGTTTATTATAACATTAGCATATGCTTGCATTAGGTGATCCTAATTGTACTGTCTCTTCACGCCAAGCGGCGTTGTTTTAAAGATCAGAGGAGAGACAAATGCTTACGAAAATCGCATGTGCCACGATCGTTCTTACCGTTGCTTCCATGGCTCCTGCCCATGCAGGCGGACTGCTGGGTGGCCTTCTTTCGGGCAACAGCAACAAGGGCGGCCTTATCAATCTATCGCCAAATGTCGATCTTGGCGTCGGCAACATTCTGTCCGGCAACGGTTTGCTGAACGGCAACAAGACCGGCCTGTTGAGCGGCATTCTCAATGGCAACAGAACATCGGTCGATGCCATCGGCAGCGGCAATGACAACGACCGCGGTTATAACAAGAAGAAGCGTCGCCACTAGGCTAACTCTATCTGCCAACGGAGCGCGTCACTGCCTACCTCGGCACGCTCTGTCTTGTCCCTACCACCTGACGAGTCCCTGCCGTCAAAGTGGTTGTGTCCCCGGCAAGGCCGATGATGACGAAGAGGGTTCTGGCGCATTCATTGCCAGATGAGAGGAGAGCTGAAAGGCTCTCCTTTTTCTATGTGAAGGGCACAGATCGACCAAGGCAACCAACCGTTTGACCGAAAAAGGCGGATCAGCTAAAGAATGGCTTCGGGCGAGAGTCCCGGCCGTCCGCAAGCCCCAAAGGCTTTGGTGAAATCTCTCATAATTATCCGTCACGGTCATCCCCTCTGGGCATGTGATACGGCGGCAATGCGGACCCCTCCTGAAAATGCGCATGCCAGTGCCGGAGAACCGTAATGCGGAACGATATACGATTACCAAGCATAGAAACCTTGAAAGATCAGGCAAAACGTCTGCGCGCGAGTTTGGCGCAGGAAGGCCAGACGATGAGCCATTCACGCGCGCTGGAACTGGTTGCAGTGCAATTCGGCTACCGCGACTGGAACACGCTCTACGCGGCGGTGGGCAACCGCCCGCCCTTCAATCCCTACACGCTCGGTTCCCGAGTCAGCGGATTTTACCTGGGACAGCCCTTCACCGGTTCGGTTCTGGGCGTGCAGTCGCTGGGCGGCGATCCGGAACGTTACCGGCTGACGCTGCATTTCGACGATCCCGTGGATGTGGTGACGTTCGAAAGCTTTTCCGCTTTTCGACAACGGGTTCACTGCAACATTGATACAACCGGGCGCACGATGCAGAGGACATCGAACGGTCGCCCGCAGGTGGAACTGGTCTGGTGAAAGAATGGCGGCGTTTCGACGCCGCCATTCAAAAGCATGAAGCCGTCAAGCCGTAATATCGATAATGCCGCAGTCGCCTGCTTCCGAAGCGAAGGCCAGCAGGTTGCCGTTGTTGCTCCAGTCCATGGAGGTGATGGCACCCTTGCCGGGGCGGCGGAGCAGCGCTTCCTTCTGGTCGGCCAGGCGCACGCCCAAGATCATGCCGTCGGCAAAGCCGACTGCCAGGACTTCGTCCAGCGGGTGGAACGCGACATGGGTGACCATGATGTTGGCGCGGGTGCCGAGCTCCAGCGGGGCCTTGCCCATCGGGCCGTCCTTGCCGGAGAACGGCCAGACGATGGCGGCAGGTGCGCCGGATGAGGCGAGCCACTTGCCCTTGTGCGACCAAGAGATGGATTTGACCTTGGCGGGATATCCGGTCATGCGCATGTGGCGTGTTTCCATGCCGCCCTTGGTGGCTTCCATCTTCCAGCCGTGCAAGGCGTTTTCCTGCATGGTGGTGACGAGGAATTTGCCGTCTGCGGAGAAGGTGACGCCGGTATGGGCACCCTTCCAGTCGAGATCGATGGGATCGCCAGCGCTTGCCACCCAATGTAGGGTGACGCCATTGTAGCGGGCGGCGGCGATGCGCAGACCCTTGGGCGCAAAGGCGATGGCTTCGACCGTACGCTCTTCCTTGAATTCCTTGACCGTACCATCACCCAGGCGCACGAAGCTGGACTTGCCGACGCCGTAAGCGATGGCGTTTTGCGGGCCGCCTGCGACAACGCTGATCCATTTACGCGGCACATGGGCAAGCTCCGTCACCGTGCCATCATGGCCGATGCGCAGCACCTTGCCATCCTCACCGCCGGTGAGCAGCGTCGCGCTGTGCGGATCGCGGATGCAGGTGAGCAGGCCCTGATGCGCCTCGATGACCTTCTCGCCACCATCCAGCCGGTGAATGCTGCCAGAGGCGGTGGCAAAGAGCGGGATTTCCCCCAGAAAATGCGTCGCGACGACGTGGCCTTCAAGGTCAAGAGGAGCAACGGTGGGCATGGGTAAAGGGTCTTTCTGTCGTCAGGCAGGCGCGTTGGCCTTTGGTTTTTATAAGCGTCTGGGCAAGCCGTTCACTCTTCCGTCACCCCGGCCTTGAGCCGGGGTCCAGTTGCCGCGCGTCTGCGCGGCCTGAAGAGTCTTTTGCGATCAAGGACTTGATCGCACTGGATCCCGCATCAAGTGCGGGATGACGGAGGCAAGTTCGGAGCAATTAAGCCGCGGCGACACACGCATTAAAGCTGTTTTCCAGCTTTTCGCGGTCCAGATCGCGGCCGATGAAGACAAGGCGGCTTTCGCGCTTCTCGCCGTCTTTCCATGCCCGCTGGTGATCACCTTCGATGATCATGTGGACGCCTTGGACGACGTAACGTTCGGCATCGTCCTTGAAAGCGATGATGCCCTTGAGGCGCAGGATTTTCGGGCCGTCGGTCTGGGTGACCTTCTGAATCCACGGGAAGAAACGCTCGGCATTCATCTCGCCGCCGCGAAGCGACACCGACTGTACCGTTACATCATGGATGGGTGAGGGGGCGTGGTGGTGCCCATGATCGTGATGGTCGTGGCCATGGTGGTCGTGATCATGCCCGTGGCTATGGTCGTGATGATGGTGATCATGGCTATGGTCATGTCCGCAATCGGGGCCGCAGACGTGGTCGTCATGTTCCTGCTCGAGGAAATGCGGATCGTTTTCGAGAGCACGTTCCAGGTTGAACGCGCCCTGATTGAGCACATGGGCGAGATCGACACCGGAGCGGCTGGTCTTGTGGATACGGGCTGACGGGTTGATGGCGCGAACGACATCTTCGATGACGACCAGTTCCTGCGGCGTCACGAGATCGGTCTTGTTGATGACGACGACGTCGGCAAAGGCGATCTGGTCTTCGGCTTCGCGGCTGTCCTTCAGGCGCAACGGCAGGTGCTTGGCATCCACCAGCGCGATGACGGCGTCGAGCTCGGTCTTGGCGCGCACATCGTCATCCATAAAGAAGGTCTGAGCGACGGGAACGGGGTCCGCAAGGCCGGTGGTCTCAACGATGATGCCATCGAAGCGGCCGGGGCGGCGCATCAGGCCTTCCACCACGCGGATGAGGTCGCCGCGCACGGTGCAGCAAACGCAGCCATTGTTCATTTCGTAGATTTCTTCGTCCGACTCGACGATGAGGTCGTTATCGATGCCGATTTCGCCGAATTCATTGACGATGACGGCGTATTTCTTGCCGTGGTTTTCCGACAGGATGCGGTTGAGAAGCGTGGTTTTGCCCGCGCCCAGATAGCCGGTCAACACGGTGACGGGGATTGGCTTGATGGTTGGTGCTGCTTCGGTCATGAGAAACCTCTGAAGGTAATGGGCCGCGACGCGGCTTTGAAAGCGTTGTCGTTCATATAGGCGTGTGGCGAAGTGAGTTCAAAGAGAATTTGCCGAAGATTTTTGAACCGAGCTTTCAAGCAAATTCATGTCGAAGGCGGATACGTCCTCCAAAAGCTCCAGCAAGCCTGCGACCGCGTGGGCGATGATCGCCTCGCCCTTTTCGGCACTTGCAGCGGCGGCATTGCCCGCAACGCCCTGTGGATTCAGGTCCGACATGCGCCAGCCGAAGGCGTGCGGGCCATAGGCGCGCAGATGTTTGAAGTCTTGGGCGAATTGCGTTTGTTTCGATGGGAAGTTCTTGGCTTTGTCCATCCGCACCAGCTGCGGGTGCAGGGCCAGCATGACGGAGGTTTCGATATCGCCGCCATGGATATCGATGGCCTTATCTTCCGGCGTGATGACGCCCGGCGGCATGCCGAAACGAGTCCAGCTGGTGGCGACTGCCAGCATATCAAACCGCATCCTTGCTTCGGTGGCAACGATGGTTATCAGTGGCGAGTTGCCGCCATGGGCGTTGAGCATCACGAATTTGCGGATGCCCTTGTTGTGCTGGGCCTCGGCAATGCTAAGCCAGCGGTGCACGGCCTCATCGAAGGAAAGCGTCTTCGTGCCTAACACATCCATGTGCTCTATGGAATAGCCGACCGGTTCTGAAGGCAGGAAATGGATGGGCGCGTTGGGGGCGAGCGCCTGTTTCAACCGCTCCACAATGCCCTCTACGATCAGCGTATCGGTCTCGAACGGCAGGTGCGGGCCATGCTGCTCATGCGCGCCCAAAGGCAGTACCGAGATGATCTCGTTTTGCGCGTAAGGTGCGGCTGTTACGTTATTGTCGTGAATATGCGTATATGTGTCAGACATCTGGCGATCTGCGCCTGCATTCGTTAAGTGTTACCAAGAACATATCGTCGTCCGGGACTTCAGGAAAGGCATTTGCTGATGAGCAAGGATAAGCTGGCTAAAAAGAGCAAGTCTGAGAAGAAAGCCAAGTCTGGCAAAAAGAAGGATTTGCCGTTCAACCCGGAAGAACTTGCTCAGTCCATTACGCAGGCCGCCCGCTCCATGCGCACGGCGCTGAGCCACAATCTTGCGGCCAGCGGTCTTTATGCGGGCCAGGATGGCGTGATCCTGGCACTGGCGCAGGAAGGCAGCATGACGCCGGGGCAGATTGCCCAGAAACTGGGCGTCAAGGCTCCGACCATGACCCGCACGATTGGCCGGATGGAGGCGCAAGGCTTCGTGGAGCGCAGTGCCGGTGATGGCGACGGGCGGTTGACGATGGTGAAACTGACCGAGGCGGGCCTGAAAAGCGTCGAGCACATCAACACGTCTCTGGCCGATTGTAACACGCGCGCCGTGGATGGATTGTCCGCCAAGGAAGTCAAAACGGTGGTCAAATTGCTGCGCGCCATCGATGCGAATTTGCAATCTTTTGAATCAATCGATTAAAATTTTGAATCTCTCTTATCGATCGCTTTGAATCCCTTAAAATTGTTGCGCGTTTTGTTTAAATTGTTTAGTCGCAATTTAAAGGCTGCGGAGGCGGCTTGCGTGACCGTGGGAGGGTACTGTGGCGCAAAAAATCAAACTATCGACCATTGCTGAAAGTCTTGGGCTTTCCACCGCTACGATTTCGCTTGCGTTGCGTGATAGCCCGCTGGTGGCAGGCGATACGCGGGAAAAAATCAAGATACAGGCCCGTGCGCTGGGTTATATCTATAACCGCCGCGCCGCCAGTCTGCGCACTTCGCGCTCCGGCATTATCGGCGTCGTTTTCCATGATGTGATGAACCCGTTTTACGGGGAAATTCTGAAAGCCATCGAAAGCGAGCTGGACCGCAGCCGCCAGACGTTCATTCTGTCCAACCATTACGATTCGGTCGAAAAGCAGCGCACCTTCATCGAGACGCTGCTGCAGCTGGGCAGTGACGGCATCATCATGTCTCCCGCCATCGGCACGCCGCTGGAGGATATGACGCTGGCCGAGGACAACGGCATGCCCGCCATTCTCGTGGCGCGTTCCATGGATGGCGTGGATATGCCGACCTTTCGGGGTGATGATAGCTACGGCATTTCGCTGGCCACCAACCACTTGATCAGCCTTGGCCACCGCACCATTGCGATGGTGGGCGGTACGGACCAGACTTCGACGGGTCGTGACCGCTATCAGGGTTACGTCAATGCGTTGCGCAAGGCAGGCATCGAAGTGGACCCGAACCTGCGTATTCCCGGTGCGCGCTCCAAGCAGGGTGGGTTTGAGGCTGCGGTGAACTTTTTGTCGCTTCCGCAAAAACCGACGGCTGCCGTGTGCTGGAACGACCTTGTCGCCATCGGCCTGATGAACGGTATTTCCCGCGCTGGTTTCGTGCCCGGCAAGGATATTTCCGTTACTGGCTATGACGATCTGGAAGAGGCGGCTATTGCGACACCGGCGCTGACCACTGTTTCCAACGGTCAGGCGGAAGTCGGTCGACTGGCGGCGCGGGCGCTGCTGGACAGGCTGGCGGGCAGCCATGAGCCTGACGGTATTCACCTGATCAAGCCGGAAATGCGCATTCGCCAATCCACCAGCCCCTGCGTTCCGCGCAAGTAGCTTTTTGGGTTCCGCTTTGTAAATCGATGGGCTAGCTTGGCCTCATGCATAGCAGGAGGATACACAAGCATGTCAGATAGCAAAGCCGCCGTTCTCGTTTCGGGCAAAATCCACCCTCGCGTTCTCGAGCGCTTCGAAGGCAAGGTGGATGTCATTAAGGCCCCGGCGGGACCTGAGCCGTCGCTTTCTGCCGAGGATGCGCAGCGCGTTACCGCCGCTGCCATGTTCGGCAGCTTCAACGCCAAGTGGATGGATGCGCTGCCTAACCTCGAGGTCATCGCCAATTTCGGCGTCGGCTATGACGGCGTGGATGTGAAGCATGCCGCATCCCGTGGCATCATCGTTACCAACACGCCCGACGTTTTGAACGACGAGGTGGCGGATACGACGATTGCGCTGCTGATCAACACCGTCAGGCGTTTTTACGAAGCGGAAAAATATCTTCGCGAAGGCAAATGGGTATCCGAAGGGCCGTTTGCGCTCTCGCCCTTTTCGCTGCGCGGCCGCAAGGTCGGCCTGTTCGGCATGGGCCGCATCGGCCAGGAAATCGCCAAGCGGCTGGAGCCGTTCAAGGTGGAGATCGGCTACCACACGCGCAGCCGCAAGTCGGAGCTTTCCTACACCTATTACGGCTCGCTTAAGGAGATGGCTGAGGCCGTCGACGTGCTGATCTGCATCGTGCCGGGTACGCCGGAAACGCATAAGGCTATCAATGCAGATATCCTCGAGGCGCTGGGTTCCAACGGCGTGTTCATCAATGTCGGGCGTGGTTCCAGCGTGGATGAAGATGCGTTGCTGAAGGCGCTTCAGGATGGGACGCTGGGGGCGGCTGGTCTGGATGTGTTTTACGCGGAGCCGAAGGTGCCGGAAGGCTTCTTGTCGCTGCCGAACGTGACCTTGCTGCCGCATGTGGCATCGGCCTCGGTGCCGACGCGCAATGCCATGGCCGATTTGGTGGCAGATAATGTGCTGGGGTGGTTGAGTGGGCGGAAGGTGGTGACGCCTGTGCCGGAGACGCCGGTTAAGGGGTGAGGGGTGGTTACCTCTCCCCTTGTGGGAGAGGAAGAAAAATCATGATCTTAGCTTTAGCTAAGTCATAGATTTTTCAGGTGAGGGGTTGGCCGCTTGCGCCGAGAGAAGACCCCTCACTTGCGATTTCTAACACTTAGCCTTTGGCTAAGATGTTGAAATCGCTTTCTCTCCCACAAGGGGAGAGATGAGGCCCGCATCCTTCAATCACGCCTTCCCATCCCGATACTCCCGCACAGCCCTACCAAACGCCTCGAACAACGCCCGTGACGGCGCATCGGTCTGTGCCCAATATTCCGGATGCCACTGCACGCCGACGGCGAAGCCTTTGGCATCGATGACCGAGACGGCTTCGATGGTGCCGTCTTCCGCCGTTGCTTCCACCTGAAGCAAGGGAGCCGTCTGCGCGATGGCCTGGCGGTGCAGGGAGTTAATCTGGACCTCTCCTGCCAAGCCCAGATGCTGGGCGATGCAGGAGCCTTCGCGGATGAAGACGGGCTGGCGGATGGCGAAGGCTGCGTCGCGGTCGACGTCGGCGGGTTTGCGGTGGTCCCAATTGCCGGGTTGTTCCTGAATTTCACTGGCGAGTGTGCCGCCGAGTGCCACATTCAGTTCCTGAATGCCACGGCAGATGGCCAGTATGGGAATGCCGCGCTCTATCGCACGGCGAATGAGCGGCAGGCTGGTGGCATCGCGACCGGGATCGAACGGGCCATCGCTGTCTTTGGCCTCTACGCCATAGAGGGATGGGTGAACGTTGGTGGCGGAGCCGGAAACGAGGAGGCCGTCGACACGATCCAGAATGGCATCGATATCATTGCCTCGCTCGAAAGCGGGGACGATGAAGGACATGACATCGGCCACATTGAGGGCAGCGGACAGGTACTGCGTTTGCGCGGCGTGCCATTCCGCACCATCGAGAAATCTGATGTCGGCGGGAATGGCGATGATGGGTCTGGACATGATGGCTCCGAAGTCGATGTCTACCTTGTGAAGCCCCATGGGGGGATTCGTCAAGCTTTGCATTCGTGGTTTGCGCTCATCTCTTCATTCTAAAGTATAAGGCGCGACCTATTCTTGACCGACATGCTTGTCAGCGCCAAAGACCCGTGCTTTGCTCGCGATATGCCTGATAGCGGAGGGGAATTCGGCTGAGGCATAAGATTCGTATCTGGGAGGATATTTATGGATCGTCGTTCATTTATCAAAAAAGGTGCCGTTTCCGGTGCAGGAGCCGCCGCCGCAACCGTTCTGGCTGCACCCGCCATCGCACAGCAGAATACCAAGATCACATGGCGTCTGACGTCGTCGTTTCCGAAGTCGCTGGATACGATTTTCGGCGGTGCGCAGGACGTGGCCAATCATGTCTCGGCAGCGACAGACGGCAATTTCAACATTCAGATTTTCGCCGCCGGTGAAATCGTGCCGGGCTTGCAGGCGGCCGACGCGGTATCATCCGGCACCGTCGAGATGTGCCACACATGCTCCTATTATTACGTCGGCAAGGACCCGACATTCGCGATCGGTACCGCCATTCCATTCGGTCTCAATGCGCGCCTGACGAACTCATGGTTTTACGAGGGCAATGGGAACACGTTGCTGAATGAATTCTACGCCAAGCACAACCTCTACGGCATGATATCAGGCAATACTGGCGTGCAGATGGGCGGCTGGTTCCGCAAGGAAATCAACACCGTCGAAGACTTCAAGGGCGTGAAGATGCGCATTGCCGGTCTGGCCGGCAAGGTTGTCGAGAAGCTTGGTGTTGTGCCGCAGCAGATCGCCGGTGGCGATATCTATCCGGCGCTCGAAAAGGGCACCATCGACGCGGCCGAATGGGTTGGACCCTATGACGACCACAAGCTGGGCTTCCAGAAAGTGGCGAAATATTACTATTACCCGGCCTTCTGGGAAGGCGGCCCGGTCATCCACTCCTTCGTCAATCTGGACAAATGGAACGCCCTGCCCAAGCAATATCAGGCCGTGTTGCAGGACGCTTGCGCCTTCGCCAACACGAATATGATGGCGAAATACGATGCCAAGAACCCGACCGCAATCAAGCAGATCGTGGCCGAAGGTGCGACGCTGCGGCCCTTCAGCCAGGACATTCTGGACGCCTGCTACAAGGCGGCGTTGGAAGTCTATGCCGAGATTTCAGCTGTCAATCCCGATTTCAAGAAGGTTTACGAAGACCAGGTGGCGTTCAAGCGCGAGGGGTATCTGTGGATGCAGCTGGCGGAATATACATTCGATACCTTCATGATGATCCAGCAGCGCAACGGCAAGCTCTGAACGACATCAAGGGCAGATCAGACAAACCCGGATCGAAAGGTCCGGGTTTTATTTTGCTCTCAATGATTGTGGTATCTCGACAAAAGCAAATTCAATTCTATGATCGCGATGATTGAACGCTAAAGCAGCACACTCCGTGACCAGCCGGAGTATCGGCGGAGACGGGCCCCGCCGACCCCAAGCGTTTCCTTGTTCAATGGAACCGACAGAACGGTTCCATTGAACAAGGAAACGCTGAAGGCAACGGCCTTGCTGTTCAACTGTGGAGGTGATGCGATGCGAAAGCCGCTGAGCATTACGTTTATCGTAAGGATAAGCCGGACAGGCTGGTCATTGACTGTCCGGCTCAATTTCAAGCGATAGGTAAACCGGAAGGTAGAGTTCGCGCTCTGCCTTCCACTTCACCAATATAATATGTTTTCACACACGTAAAAAGTGTTTCGCCTCAGGGTCCGATCTTCGGCGGCTCGTTCAGGTTTGGCATTCCGGGCAAGCCATTTCCGCCCGGCTGTGCGGGTGCGCCGTCCATGGGTGGCAGGCCGAAATTCGGCATGGTGTTGCCGCCTTGGTTGCCGAAGGCGGGGATATCGATCTTGATGGTGTTGAGGTCGACCTGCGGTGCCTTGTCCAGCCAGTAGGTAACGGATTCCGGCCAGAAGATGACGATGGCGACGAGGATGAGCTGCATGCCTAGCCAAGGGATTGCGCCCATGTAGATGTCCGATGTCTTGACGCTGCGTGGCGCGATGGAGCGCAGATAGAACAGGGCAAAGCCAAATGGCGGGTGCATGAAGCTGGTTTGCATGTTGATGCAGATCAGCACGCCGAACCAGATGAGGTCGATGCCGAGAGATTGCGCAATCGGGGCCAGCATCGGGATGACGATGAAGGCGATCTCGAAGAAATCGAGGAAGAAAGCCAGGAAGAAGATGAAGATGTTGACGAAAATCAGGAAGCCGATCGGCCCGCCGGGAATGCCCGACAGCATATGCTCAATCCACAGCGAACCATCCATGCCCTGAAACACGAGGCTGAAGCAGGTGGCACCGACGAGGATGAACACCACCATCGAGGTGATGTGCATGGTAGAGTGCATGCCTTGCTTGACGAGATCCCAGGTCAGGCGGCGGTGGGCGGCGGCGAGCGCCATGGCACCGACGACGCCGAGCGCACCTGCTTCCGTGGGTGTGGCGAGGCCCATGAAGATGGTGCCGAGCACGAGGAAGATCAGCACGATGGATGGCACCATGCCCGCCAGCACCTTGAAGACCAGAGCGCGGTTGAGTTCCCCGCGAGCTTCCGGCGGCAAAGCAGGCAAGTCTTTCGGGCGCAGTTTCGACATTACGAAGATGAACAGCAGGAAGATGGTGACTTGCAGGATCGATGGCCCGATCGCGCCGAGATACATGTCGCCGACCGACTTGCCGAGCTGGTCTGCCAGAACGATCAGCACCAGCGATGGCGGAATAACCTGCGTGATGGTGCCGGATGCCGCGATGACGCCGGTGGCAAGGCGCGGATTGTAGCCGTATTTCAGCATGATGGGCAGCGAGATGACGCCCATGGTGATGACCGAGGCCGCCACCGTGCCGGTGATGGCACCGAGGATGGCACCGACGAGAATGACAGCGTAAGCCAGGCCACCGGGAATGGCCCCGAACAGCTTGCCGGTGCCTTCCAGCAAATCCTCCGCAAGCCCACATCGTTCCAATATCGCACCCATGAAGGTGAAGAAGGGAATGGCTAGCAGCAGGTCATTGGAAATGATTCCGAAAATGCGAAGCGGCAAGGCTTGCAGGAAGGCCGGCGAAAAATGCTCTGTGAAAATGCCTATGACGCCGAACAGAAGCCCGACGGAGGCAAGGGAAAACGCCACGGGAAAACCGTAGAGCATGAAGATGATCATGCCCAGGAACATCAGCGGCGGCAGAATACCGTATTCGAACATGGAAATATCCTTTCCGTCAGCCGTGAAATTACTGGAGCGGTTTTTCGTATTTGGTGTCGAGCTGATAGAGCCCGTTCAGCGCGCCGATGCGCTTCACCAGTTCGGATATTCCCTGAAGGACCAGCAGCGCAAAGCCCGCAAAGATGATGAATTTGACCGGCCAGCGAATGAGCCCGCCTGCATTCGACGACACCTCGTTCTGTTGCAAGGAGAGCCAGAACATCGGCCAACTCAACCACGCCAGAACGAAGCAGGCGGGAAGCAGGAAAAAGACGATGCCGATGATATCGACCCACAGGCGGGTGTGCGCTGAAATCGCGCCGTAGATGATGTCGACGCGCACATGTTCGTTCATCCGCAACGTATAGGATGCACCGACGAGAACGATGAAGGCGAACATGTACCACTGGATTTCAAGCCAGCCGTTCGAACTATAATTGAAAAGGTAACGCACAATCGCGTTGCCAGCGCTGACGAGGCAGCAGATCAGGACCAGATAGCCTGCAAACTTGCCCATCGCCTCACTGAACCAGTCAATAAGGGCGCTCAGCTTTAGAAGAGCTTTCATTCTTTCCCCTCCTCGAATCCCTTTGCGGGTATTATAGGTGGGAGGTGCCCTTTGCCGCCTGCACCTGACGATGCTGGCAGCGTGTCTGATCAAAGATTCGGACGTCCTCCACACTCTTTCGTGTAGGAGTTGGCTTTGAGAAATGCAACTGCGATAGCGCGCTGCTTCAGGTAAACCGGGTGTTTGCGAAGAATTGGCCTCGTGCCTGTTGCTGGACTGCACTGTTTCGCAACGTTTTTCGAAGTATCGTATCCAGGCCGACAGCCGTTACTCAATCCATTGCGTTTTTCTGCCAGTCCATGTTAGGTCTCGTGTTGGAGCTTCTGCAATGTCTTGCCGTGGGAGGAACGTGCCGTGCGCACGTGGAGTGCCGGGCAAGATCGTGGATTTATGAAGGGGAAAGAGAATGAGCGAACACCACACAGGACCAGCCGAAGTCGGTGCGCCGATGAATTATTCCGAGCACGAAAAGACCTATAACGGCTTCCTGTCCGCAACGAAGTACGTGACGATTATGGTCACTGTGTTGATGATTGCCATGGCTGTCGGCTTTTTCACCACCGGCGGCTTTTTCGGCGGCGCGCTCGTGTTTTTCATTCTGACGATTGCCGGGTTCGTACTGCTGCGTTGAGTTTCCGAATTTAAAGCGGCGGCGGGAGGCAAAACTCCCGCGCCCGATATTATTTTTACAATCTAAGATAATTTTTGTCTGAAATGGCAATTCATGGTTAAATATCGGCGATTCCCAATGCAGTCGCCTTTCCTTTTCAGTTTTACTGTTTGGTACCATGGCTTTTTCAGACTTCTTCTACCGTCCGTTCGAACGGCTGATCCGACCGCTTGACATTCCCTACAAGCCTCTGCCCGCGCAGGGGCCGTTTCATCTGCTGATGTATTTTGTACGGATGTTTCGCGGGGTTCTCATCGCGATCTCTGTGTCTGCAATGTTGATGGAGGCGACCAACCTCTTCCTGATCTGGAGTTTCTCGGCCATCGTGGATGGCGTGACGGCACAAGGTGCCAAGGCATTCCTGGAAAATGAATGGCAACTCCTGGCGATTATGGTTTTCTTGCTGTTTCCCGTGCAGCCGATCCTTGCGTTCATAGCCAACACCTTGTCCTCACAAGCGCTGGGGGTCGGCATGCCCGCAGCCATTCAGTGGCAGGGGCACAAGGCGGTCGAGCGTCAGGATATCCGCTTCTTTCACGATCTCTTTGCCGGGCAGGTTGCCTCGCGTCTGTCGCAGGTCGCGTCGGCGGTTCAGCAACAGGTCGTCGTGGGATTCTACTCCATCCCGTATTTTCTGATGCAATTCGTCGGCTCGCTCTTCCTGTTGAGCACGGTTGCGTGGCCGCTGGCGTTGACGGTGCTGATCTGGATCATCATCAGTGTCGTGATTGCCGTTCGCGCCGTGCCGAAATTTTCAGAACTGGGCCGACGCTCTGCCAAGCAGCGCAGTCTTCTGGTGGGATCGATGACCGATCTCTACGGCAATATACAAATGGTCAAGCAATTTGCCGCCGAAGACAGCGAGGCGGGCATGCTGCGCAAGGTGTTCGGCGATGTCATCGACACGCAGCACAAGGAGCGACGGGCTTATCTGACCACGCGGTCGAACATCCTTCTCCTCAGTGTCTGTCTGTGGATTGCCATGCTGGGCATCGGCTTTTGGGGCATGATCGCTGGCTTTGTGACCACCGGCCAGTTCGCAGGCTCGATCTATCTGACACAGCGGCTTTCCGCAAATGCGCGGGCTTTTCTGGATATGGGTCAGCAAATCTTTCAGGCCATCGGCACCATTCGTGACGCCATGCCTGTCATGACGACGCCACCGACGATCGTGGATGCGCCGCATGCAGCGCCACTTTTGGTGAGGCGGGGAGATATCAGTTTTGAACATATTCGCTTTGCCTACCGTTCGGAAAAAACGGTGATCGAAGATTTGACGCTCACGGTTGCTGCCGGTGAAAAGGTGGGGCTGGTGGGCTTGTCGGGTGCAGGCAAGACGACGCTGGTGAACCTGCTTTTGCGCTTTTACGAGCTTGATAAGGGCGACATTCTCATCGACGGCCAAAGTATCCGCGCCGTCACACAGGCGAGCCTGCGTGAAAACATCGGCGTTATCTCCCAGGATGTTTCCCTGCTGCACCGCTCCGTGGGCGACAATATTCGCTACGGTAAGCCGGATGCCTCCGCCGAAGCAATCAATGCGGCGGCAAGGGCAGCACAGGCCGACGGCTTTATCGCCGACTTGACCGATGCGGAGGGCCGCAGCGGTTACAAGGCTTTCGTGGGAGACCGGGGCGTGAAGCTTTCCGGCGGCCAACGCCAGCGTGTTGCCATTGCCCGCGTGCTTTTAAAAGACGCGCCCATCCTCATTCTCGATGAGGCGACATCTTCGCTGGATAGTGAGTCGGAAGCAGCTATTCAGGAAAAGCTGGATGTGCTGATGGCGGGCAAGACGGTTATCGCCATCGCCCACCGCCTGTCGACCATCGCGCAGATGGACCGGATCATCGTGCTGGATAAGGGGCGGATCGTGGAGGAGGGGACGCCAGCGGCATTGCTGGAGCGGGATGGGCTTTACGCGCGTCTGTGGCAACGGCAGACCGGGGGATTCTTGGCGACAAACTGGACCCGTGATTGATATGCACGAGATCATCGTCTGCCTGTTCATTTCCGCTATGGCCTCGGAGGCGCTGCTTCTGAACCGGTTCATATATCCCCGATTGTTCTGGTATTTGCCGACATGGCAATCTACCTATTGGGCGGCGGGGGTGCTGTTCATAGCGTTGTTTTTTTCTTTGTTGATGAGCTAATGTATTGGCGGAACGGAGGTGTACCCATGGAACGTGACCCTGCATTGCTGTTGATCTAGAGCAGCCGCCTTCGAATTGAGGATCTGCCAGATGCCGCAGATGAAGGAGCGGTGGCGGATTTTTCACTGTCCTTCAATGGCTATCAGCATTTCGGCTCGTTCCAGGCTGCTGCCGATGCGGCGACGGCGCAAAAGCGCGAAACGCTGGATGATCTTCGCAATGAACTGTTTATAGCTTTCAGGGCATCAAACCATTGTATGAATGACCTTTTTCTGGAAACCTACCGCGAATTGCTGCCTCACTTGAAGCACGCCATTACCAGAGAAAATGGGGGAGCGGCTGCCATCCAACCATGAGTCTGAATGGCAACCATGGATGGTTACGCGCCGAACGCGCCGTCTATGGTGTGCATCGCCCCGGTCACGAAACCGGCTTCTGGGCCGGCAAGCCAGGCGACCATACCTGCGACTTCTTCTGCACGGCCATGGCGCTTGATGGCCATGAAGCTGTGCATGAGGTCTTTCATCGGGCCGTTCTCCGGGTTTGCATCGGTATCGACCGGTCCCGGCTGGACGACGTTTATCGTGATTCCTCTGGGGCCAAAATCGCGCGCCAGCCCTCGCGCCAAGCCTTGTAGGGCGGACTTGCTGACCGCATAGGACGCCATGCCAGCGACGGGCATCCTGTCACCATTGACCGAGCCGATGACGATGATCCGTCCGCCGTCAGGCATCTGGCGAGCCGCCTCCACCGAGGCGTGATAGGGTGCCTGAATATTGATCTGAAATAGTCGGTCTATCGCATCTGGATCCTGTTCCAGAGCATCGCCGAAAATGGCTATCCCGGCATTGACGACCAATATGTCCAGAGGGCCGCTTTCGCGTACCCGGGAAATGACGTCATCGCGGTTGGCGCTGTCTGTCAAAACTGCCTTGCTTCCCGTCTCAGAAGCCAGTTGATCTGCCGCATCCCGGGAGCCCGCATAGGTGAAGGTCACGACAGCACCGTCTGCCGCAAACCGGCGTACAATGGCTGCTCCGATACCCCGACTGCCGCCGAGGACCAGAACGGATTTTCCTTGAAAAGTTGACATTTTGGTTCCTTGAGAATTAATTTAATGAATGCTACATAAATGCCTGGAAATATTCGTCAAGAGATTTTTGTAATGAGTACTACAAATACTGTACGCCCGCGTGGCCGTCCACGCCGTTTTGATCCCGACCAGGGTGTGGCCGTTGCCCAACACCTGTTCCACGCGCGCGGCTATGACGCTGTCAGCGTGGCGGATGTTACAGAAGCGCTGGGTATCAATCCGCCCAGTTTTTACGCTGCCTTCGGCAATAAGGCGGGCCTCTATGACCGCGTTTTAGCTCGCTACGCGGCAACAGGTGCCATTCCTCTTGCCGATATCCTGCGACCCGACCGACCGGTCGCCGAATGCCTGGCGTTGTTGCTGGAAGAAGCCGCTCGGCTCTATGCTGCCGATCCGACAGCCGCTGGCTGTCTTGTGCTGGAAGGCACACGTTGCAATGACGAGGAAGCGCGCGCGGCGGCTTGTGTCTTCCACACGGCTGCAGAGGGTGCCATCTGCGCCTACATTGCCGAACGCCACCCGGAGGAGGCGGAACGCCTGACGGATTTCATCGGCACCACTATGACAGGCCTGTCCGCTAAGGCCCGCAGGGGCCTCGACCTCGACCGCCTGCTGCATATCGCACGCTTGGCTGGGCGGGCATTGGCGCAAGAACTGGCCGCTTAAAGATGTGATGGTTGGGGAGGGGTCTCCGCAACAAAAAAAGCCGGGAGCGATGCTTCCGGCTTTTTTCTATATATATGATTGCTGCCGGTTACGCTGGTCTTGCGCCACGCGTACGGGCCAAGCCATCGACGGCTGGCTTATACTTCGGGTCGAGACGGGCGGCGTGGCCGTAGGATTTGGCGGCCTTGTCTTTTTCGCCACGACGCTCGTAAACCAGTGCCTGGTTTGCCCAGGATTCGGCCAGATCACCGTTCAGCGCAATCGCGTGATTGAAGTCAGCGAAGGCGTTTTCGTCGTCATTGAGGGCGACGTAGGAAATGCCCCGGCCGTTGTAAGGCTCTGGCGAGTTTGGCGACAGCGAGATGGCTTTCGAGAAGTCTTCGATGGCCTGGGCATGCTGGTTGCGCAGCTGATAGATCAGGCCGCGATTGTGCCATGCGCGGCCATCGGTGGTCTCGAGATTAATGGCGGCGGAGAAATCGTTGAAGGCTTCGTTGACGCGGCCTGTCTGGCGATAAAGATTGCCGCGACCGATCAATGCGACGTCATAGCTGGGATTGATCTGAAGCGCTGAGTTGTAGTCCTGCAAGGCCAGCTGCTGCTGTCCGCTGTTGCGGTAGACGAGGGCGCGGTTGGCATATGCCTGATAAAAACGCGGATTGAGCTGCAAAGCGCGCTCGAAATCTGCGATGGCACGTTTGGAATCGCCCGAGCGTCCGTAAGCCGAGCCGCGAACATTATAGCCTTCGGGATCCTGCGGATTGGCATTGATGACCGAGGTCAGCGAGGTGATGTTTTCTGACGAGCCCTGGGCTCGGTCCAACTGGAAAACGTCATTCGTTTGTGTCGTCGTGGCGCAGCCCGAAAGGGTTACGAGCACTCCGCAGACGAACAGGGAAGAACTAAGCCGCATTTTTTTTCTCTGGGATACGCCGTTTGAGATTGCAAACGGATTTCTGGAATCACGGGTATCAACAGCGTTCATGCGATTTGGGTTCCCTTTACCAAGTCCGTTTCACGGCTATAAACTCAAAGAGCGGCGGCGAAAAAATCGCCCCCGCCCCATAAGCATTCAATAACGTCTAAAAAACGGCCTTAGGTGCGGCCAGCTGCTGGACGTGGGCCTGCAATCAGACCTTCGCGCTGCATGCGCTTACGTGCCAGCTTGCGAACGCGACGAACAGCTTCAGCCTTTTCGCGAGCGCGCTTCTGGGAAGGCTTCTCGTAAAAATCGCGCATCTTCATTTCGCGGAAAATGCCTTCGCGCTGCATCTTCTTCTTAAGAGCGCGAAGCGCCTGATCAACGTTGTTGTCGCGGACTAGTACCTGCACGTGAATCCCGTTCCTTTGGTTGGTTATTTTGCCGTGTGAATTGTGGCATTCGCAAGCAAACAAAAAATCGTTCGGTTGGCCGGTGGCCGACGCGATTGGTGACGTGCAATATCAGATCGTTTTCGTGAAGTCCAGCCGTTAACTGTCTAGAGGCCTTAAAAACCAGCGTAGAGACCATTCTTCTGTCATATGTCAAAACAATCATGTCGGCGCGTCGCAAAATGGACATTGCAGTTGATATTGATTTGCCATGTGTATGATGGTGCCGGAATAATCCAGCCGGTTTTCAAGGAGTGGTTCGCGCATGCGCAAATATTCGGTTTTCGCCGTGGCTCGCGAGGCTCTGCGCGGACATAAAGGCTGGGATGCACAATGGGCCTCTCCCGAACCGCGCAAGGAATACGATGTCATCATCATCGGCGGTGGCGGGCATGGGCTGGGTGCGGCCTATTATCTGGCCAAGGAACATGGCATTACCAATGTCGCGGTGCTGGAAAAGGGCTGGATCGGCGGCGGCAACAGCGGACGCAACACCACCATCATCCGCTCCAATTATCTCTATGAAGAGAGCATGGACATTTACGAGCACTCCCTGAAACTGTGGGAAGGCCTGAGCCAGGATCTCAATTATAACGTCATGTATTCGGCGCGCGGCGTGATGATGCTGTCGCACAATGTGCACGACCAGCAGTCATTCAAGCGCCATATCAATGCCAACCGTCTCTACGGCATCGACAATGAATGGCTGACGCCGGAACAGGCCAAGGCCTATTGTCCGCCGCTCGATATTTCCGCCAATGCGCGTTACGCCATCAATGGTGCAGCGCTTCAGCGCCGGGGCGGCACGGCGCGGCATGATGCTGTCAATTGGGGTTATGCGCGTGCGGCGTCGGATCGCGGTGTGCATGTCATCCAGAACTGCGAAGTGACCGCCATCCGTCGCGGGCCGGATGGTGCCGTGACGGGTGTGGAGACCAATCGCGGCTTTATCGGTGCCAAGAAGATCGGCGTTTCGGCGGCGGGGCATTCCTCCGTGGTCATGAAGATGGCCGATGTGCGGGTGCCGCTGGCCTCCAACCCGTTGCAGGCGCTGGTGTCTGAACCGCTGAAGCCGATTTTTCCTTGCGTGGTCATGTCCAACACGGTGCATGCCTATATCTCCCAATCCGACAAGGGTGAGCTGGTGATCGGTGCGGGCACGGACCAGTATAATTCCTATTCCCAGACCGGCGGGTTGCAGATCATCACCCACACGCTGGATGCGATCTGCGAACTGTTCCCGATTTTCCGCCGTGTGAAAATGATGCGCCAATGGGGCGGCATTACCGACAACACGCCGGATCGCTCGGCAATCCAGAGCGTGACGCCGGTGCCGAACCTGTTCCTCAATTGCGGCTGGGGCACGGGCGGGTTCAAGGCGACACCGGGGTCTGCGCATCTGTTTGCGCATCTCATCGCCCGCGGCGAGCCGCACAAATTGGCGGAAGGCCTCAATCTGGAGCGGTTCCGTTCGGGACGGCTGATCGATGAGGCGGCGGCGGCGGCGGTGGCGCATTGAGGGCGGCTGCGGCAATTCTTGCTGCTGCTTTTGCAGCCTCGCCGGCGCAGGCCAGCAAGCTTGTGTTGGAAGAGAAAGATTTCCGCATGCAGACGATCCGCAAGGCGCAAGGGGAGGCCAACTGGCCTTTTGCTGCAACCGAGGGCGTGCTGCTGTGCGCACCTGTCATCGGTGACAAAGCAGTTTATTTCGTGGGCACGACCGAGGGTGGTGGGCAGCAAGAGCCTGTTATTCTCAACACGAACCCGATGATGATGGCTGTTATAAATCTCGGAAAAACGAAGGTTTTCCGCGACTTCACGACTGTCGATGAACTGATGGGCAGGCTTTACCCCTATATCACCATGGGGAAACGCCTGTGTGACCAACCCGCCGGAACTGTCGTTCCGGAAAGCTCTCTTTGAGGCAAGAACATGCTGCTGATCCGTTGTCCCTATTGTGAAGAAGAGCGTTCCGAGCTGGAATTCCGCTGGGCGGGGGAGGCGCATATTGCGCGGCCCGAAAATATTGCCGGAATTTCCGATGAGGAATTCGCCGAATATTTCTTCATGCGCGACAATGACAAGGGCATGGTGTTTGAGCGCTGGCGGCACATTCACGGCTGCGGGCGGTTCTTCAACGCTGCGCGCCATTCCGTGAGCGACAAGATTTACCTGACCTACAAGGCGGGCGAGCCGAAGCCGGACGAGGCCACGGTTCTGGCCGGACATGAAGGAGCAGCCCGATGAGCGGCGCCTATCGCATCAAAGGCGCTGGCCGCCTGACGCCTGCGCGCACGGCGCGCTTTACCTTCGATGGCAAGATCCACACGGCCCTTCAGGGTGACACGGTGGCCTCTGCCTTGCTGGCGGATGGCGTGCATCTGATTGGCCGCTCGTTCAAATATCACCGTCCGCGCGGTTTTCTCTCCGCCGGGCCGGAAGAGCCGAATGCGCTGATTGACGTGTCGCGCGATGGCAGCCGCAAGCAGCCGAACGTGCGCGCCACGGTGCAGGAAGTGTTCGATGGGGCGATCGTCTCTTCGCAGAACCGCTTTCCTTCGCTGTCCTTCGACGTGGGTGCGGTGAATGATTTCCTCTCGCCCCTGTTCGTGGCGGGTTTTTACTACAAGACCTTTATGTGGCCGAAGGCGGCGTGGGACAAGCTGTATGAACCGATCATCCGCCGTGCGGCGGGGCTTGGCAACGCGCCCAAGGAAGGCGATACGGATCATTATGCCAGCCGTTATGCCCATTGCGATGTGCTGGTGGCAGGCGGCGGCGTGGCCGGTTTGACGGCAGCGCTGGCTGCGGCAAAGACCGGGGCGAAGGTCATTCTGGCGGATGAGAACCCGGAGGTTGGCGGCGCTCTTCGTTTCGATACCGGCACGACGATCGACGGTATCAACGGCTATGACTGGGCGCAGAGGACTCTGGCCGAGCTGAAGGCCATGCCGAATGTGCAGGTGCTGACGCGCACCACCGTGTTCGGCTATTACAACCACAATTTCATCGGCCTTGCCGAGCGTGTGACCGACCATCTGGCAACACCGGGACACGCGCCGCGCGAGCGGCTGTGGCAAGTGCGGGCGAAGAAGGTGGTGCTGGCGACCGGCGCTATCGAGCGGCACATGGTGTTTGCCAATAATGACCGGCCGGGCATCATGCTGGCATCGGCTGCGCGCACCTATCTCAACCAGTACGGCGTGACCGTGGGCCACAATGTGGCTGTCTATACCGCCCATGATTCCGCTTACGAAACCGCCTTCGACCTGAAGCATGCAGGGGTGGAAATTGCGGTCATCGTGGATTGCCGCGCCAACCCGGATGCCAAGCTTCTGGACGAGGCGCGGGCGCTGGGCATCGAGGTGCTGGCGGGCCATAGCGTTTACAATACAGCTGGGCGTTTGCGGGTCTCCTCCATCACCGTCGGTCGTAATGGCGGGTCTTCGAAGCGCAAGATCAAGGTGGATGCGCTGGTGGTTTCCGCCGGCTGGACGCCGTCCGTGCATCTATTCTCGCAATCGCGCGGCAAGCTGACATACGACAGGGAAAACCAGCGTTTTCTCCCCGATGTGCATGTGCAGGATTGCGTTTCCATCGGTGCCTGCAACGGCACGGATGATCTGGCCGCGCTGATTGCCGAGGCGGCATCTGCGGGCGGTGGCGCTGTGGAATTTTCCGCCAGCAACGCGCATGTGTGGACTGGCGGCATGATTGGTGCGGCGGAAGGGGCGGGCGAAGGCGACAACGTCAAGGCCTTTATCGATTTCCAGCACGATGTCTGCGCCAAGGATATCCGCCTTGCGGTGCGCGAGGGCATGCATTCCATCGAGCATATCAAGCGCTTCACCACCAATGGCATGGCATCCGATCAGGGCAAGATGTCCAACATGCATGGCTTGGCCATCGCATCCGAAGCGCTGGGGCGTGACCTGCCCAAGGTGGGGCTGACGACATTCCGTGCGCCCTATACGCCGGTGACTTTCGGCACGCTGGTGGGTCATTCGCGCGGCAAGCTGTTCGATCCCGCCCGCAAGACACCGATGCATGCGCTGGAAGAGGCTGCCGATGCCACCTTTGAAGACGTGGGCAACTGGAAGCGCGCATGGTTCTACCCGCGCGCCGGTGAAGACATGCACCAGGCTGTGAACCGCGAGTGCAAAACGGTGCGTGAGACGGTGGGCGTGTTCGATGCGTCGACACTCGGTAAGATCGAGGTTGTGGGGCCTGATGCGGCCAAGTTCCTCAACCTGCTCTACACCAATGCCTGGGGCACGCTGAAGCCCGGCCGCTGCCGCTATGGCATCATGACCCGCGAAGACGGCTTCGTTTATGATGATGGCGTGGTGGGGCGTCTGGCCGAAGACCGTTTCCATGTGACAACGACGACGGGCGGTGCGCCGCGCGTGTTGCAGCACATGGAAGACTATCTCCAGACCGAATTCCCGGACCTCAATGTGTGGCTGACATCCGCCACCGAACAATGGGCTGTCATTGCCGTACAGGGGCCAAAGGCGCGTGAGGTGATTGCGCCGCTGGTTGATGGTATCGATCTTTCGCCCGAGGCCTTCCTGCATATGGCCATTGCCGAGGGCACGATTTGCGGCGTGCCGACGCGGTTGTTCCGTGTGTCCTTTACCGGCGAACTCGGTTTCGAAATCAACGTACCAGCCGATTTCGGTCCTGCCGTGTGGAAGGAAATTGCTGAGCGCGCCGAGGCCGTCGGCGGTTGCCTCTATGGCACCGAAACCATGCATATTCTGCGCGCCGAAAAGGGCTACATCATTGTCGGTCAGGATACCGATGGCACGGTGACGCCTGACGATGCGGGGCTTGGCTGGGCGGTGTCCAAGAAGAAGACGGATTTCGTTGGTATTCGCGGCTTGCAGAGGCCGGACCTCAAGCGTGAGGGACGCAAGCAACTGGTGGGTCTGCTACCGAAAAATTCGCATGACGTGCCGGAAGAGGGCGGGCAGATCGTTGCCGATCCGAACCAGCCGAAACCGATGACCATGCTCGGCCACGTCACATCATCCTACTGGTCCGAAAATCTCGGCCGCTCCATCGCCTTCGGGCTGGTGGCCGGTGGACGCGCGCGGATAGGCGAAACGCTCTACATTCCGCTGGCCGACAAGACGATTGCGGTTGAGGTGACGGACATGGTGTTCTTCGACAAGGAAGGAGGCCGCATCAATGGCTGATCTGGCAAACCGCACTTTGGTTCTGGAAGGCGCACGCGCCGGTTCCGCAACCGTCTCTATCAAGATGGCAGCTCCCGCCTACCGTCTGTCCCTGCGCGCCAAGGCAGATGCGGTGGCGGAGCTTTCGCAGGCTCTCGATATCAGCCTGCCTGAGACCCCCAAGACGTCCACCACCTCAGCTTTGCGCGCCGCGCTGTGGCTTGGGCCGGACGAGTGGCTAGTGATCGACCAGGGCGAAAGCAACCTGATGGATGCCTGCGCCACCGTCTCGGCTCCGCACTCCGCTACAGACGTCTCCCACCGCAACACGGCCATCACCGTCTCCGGCACGGGGGCGGAAGCGACGCTGAACACGGGCTGCCCGCAGGATTTGTCGCTCGCCGTGTTTCCCGTCGGCGCGTGTTCGCGCACCGTGTTCGGCAAGGCGGAAGTGGTGATCTTGCGCGTGGCGGAAGACACGTTCCGGGTGGAATGCTGGCGCTCTTTTGCGGACTATGTGTTCGGGTTGCTGGACGAGGGCGCGCGGGATGCCTAAGAGAACGCCCTCTTAGGGCGTTTTCAGTTTCTGCTGCCGAGTGCCAGACGGCATGCAAGCCCGGCGAAAACGGTTGCCAGCAGATATTGCGGCAATTTGGGAAAGCGGCTGATGGCTGATAAGCGGCGACGGATGCCGGTTCCCAACAGAATGACCGCACCATTCACCAAAAAACCAATGCCGTTCAGAATGCTGGCGAGCACTAACGTCTGGATGAGCATCGAACTGCCATTCGGATCGATAAATTGCGGGAAAAGAGCCAGCACGAACAGCGCCATTTTCGGGTTGAGAATGTTGGTCGCCAGACCCTCGATGAAAATCCGCTTGCCCGATAGTCGCGTGAGACCTGCTGATGGTGCGAAGGCGGAGCTTCGTGAGCGAAGGGTCTTGTAAGCCAGATAAAGCAAATAGGCGCAGCCCACCCAACGCACGATTTCATAGGCAATTGGCACGGTCAAAAAGAGTTGGGACAGGCCGAGAGCGGCAGCGATTGCGTGGCAATAGGTGCCGACAGCTATTCCGGCATAGGTGAGAAAACCCGCGGACCGACCCTGGCTGACACTGCGTGATGCGATGAGCAGCATGTCAGGGCCGGGCGTCGCGGTCAGAACAAGGGCTGCGGCGGCAAAAAGTATCAGTGTGGAGAAGTCCGGCATAATCTTTCCTTTTGAAATGGGAGCCGGAATTCCGATGTATCATTCTTGATGCCGATTGCAACTGTGCTTGATGACACCTGTGATTTTTGCGTCTGGCGGAGCGCAAGCGGTAAGGTTAGGCCGCCGCCGTCAGTCGCTCCCCTGCTATCCGATAGGAAATCGCTTCTGCCAGATGAATGCGGGTAACGGTTGTCTTGTCGTCCAAATCGGCGAGAGTGCGGGCGACTTTGAGGATGCGGTGGTAGCCGCGGGCGGAGAATTTCAGTTTTTCGGCGGCGTCTCGGAGCAGTTGCAGGCCTGGGGCATCGGGTTCACCGAATTTTTCGATCAGCGCCGTGGAGCAGCGGGCATTGGTGCGGATGCCGTTGAAACCTGCGGCCGCGAAACGGTCCTGTTGTAGATCACGGGCGCGGGCGACGCGTCTGGCGACATCTGCGCTGGCTTCGGCGGCCATGGGGCGGATGAGATCGGCGGCGGAGACGGCGGGAACTTCGATGCGGATATCAATACGGTCCATCAGCGGTCCGGAAATGCGCTGCTGGTAGTCCGTGACGCAGCGCGGACCACGCGCGCAGGTGAAGCCGGGTTCGCCCGCCATGCCGCATTTACACGGGTTCATGGCAGCGACGAGCTGGATTTCTGCGGGATAGCTGACGCGGTGGTTGGCGCGGGCAATGATGCATTCGCCGGTTTCCAGCGGCTGGCGCAGGGCATCCAGAGACTGTGGCGAAAATTCCGGGAACTCATCGAGGAAGAGTACCCCATGATGGGCAAGGGACGCTTCGCCGGGTCGGGCACGCAAGCCGCCGCCAACAAGGGCTGCCATGGTGGCGGAGTGGTGTGGAGTACGGAACGGGCGGCGATCCGACAATTTTCCGCCGGAGAGTTGGCCCGCGATGGAGTGGACCATTGAAACCTCCAGCAATTCCGCAGCCGACAGTGGCGGCAGAATGGAAGGTAGGCGCGAGGCCAGCATGGATTTTCCCGAACCGGGTGGGCCGACCATCAGGAGATTATGGCCACCGGCGGCGGCCACTTCCAATGCTCGTTTGGCGCTTTCCTGCCCCTTGATATCGGCCAAGTCAGGCAGGTTGGCGGGATGGGCGCGAATGGCCGGGACGGGACGTGACAGGCGCTGTGTGCCACGGAAATGATTGACGAGTGCGATGAGGCTGCGGGGTGCGAGAATATCGAAATCGACCCCCGCCCATGCGGCTTCGCCGCCGCTGTCAGCCGGGCAGATGAGGCCTTTGCCCTGCGCATTTGCGCCGATGGCGGCGGGAAGCGCGCCTGACACGGCGCCGATGGTGCCATCCAGATTGAGTTCGCCCAGGACGACATAGGAACCCAGTGCATCTGCGGGAATGGCACCCAAGGCAGCCATGAGGCCGAGCGCAATGGGGAGATCGAAGTGACTGCCCTCCTTGGGCAAATCAGCGGGTGCCAGATTGACGGTGACCTTCTTGGCGGGAAGTGCCAGGCCAGAGGCGTGGAGGGCTGCCTGCACCCGCTCCCGGCTTTCGGCAACGGCTTTATCCGGCAGGCCGACGATCTGCATGCCGACCTTTCCGGGTGCGACCATGACCTGAACTTCGACGGGCACGCCCTCTATGCCCTGAAATGCCACCGTATTGACGCGCGCAACCATGTAAGCCCCCAACAGGCGGACTTTAGAAAACGCGCAATCAAGCGTGTAAGTGTCCGCCCATGCAACCTTGCACAACGCAAACCGGAAAACAAGAACAGGAAGTGAACAATTTCACTTATACCGGGCAGAAATTTGCGAGCGGTTGTGAGGCATCAGACGCCGGTGGAGCCGAAGCCGCCGGTGCCGCGGGCGGTATCTGACGTCTCCGTTACCTCGAAGACGGCCACTTGGGTAACGGGCGCAATGACCATCTGGGCGATGCGCATGCCGCGTTCGACCACGAAATCTTCCTGCCCGAGATTGGCGAGGATGACTTTGACCTCGCCGCGATAATCGCTGTCCACCGTTCCCGGCGTGTTGAGGCAGGTGATGCCGTTCTTGATGGCAAGGCCGGAGCGCGGGCGGATCTGTGCCTCGAAGCCCTGTGGCACTTCGAAGATGAAGCCGGTGGGGACGAGGGCGCGCGCGCCCGGCTTCAAGACCAGGGGTTCCTCTGCTGCGACTGCGGCGCGCAGGTCCATGCCGGCGGCACCTGATGTTTCGTAGGATGGCAGGTCTATGCCGTCCGCATGGGCTAGACGAAGGAGATTAAGGGCGGGGCGATTTTCGTTTTTTAGGGTCATGCGGCATTAGTTTGCCGTGTGGGTGCCAAGGTCAATTGCAAAAGCGGCCCCGAAACGTTAGATACCCGGCAATTCCACAGGATTTGTTTGATGCCCGAAACACTCGCAGAGGCGGTTTCCCGCCGCCGCACCTTCGCTATCATCGCACACCCGGACGCCGGTAAGACGACGCTGACCGAAAAGCTGCTGCTGTTCGGCGGTGCCATTCAGCTGGCCGGGGAGGTGAAGGCGAAGAAGGACCGTATCCAGACGCGGTCCGACTGGATGAAAATCGAGCGCGAGCGCGGCATTTCGGTCGTCACCTCGGTGATGACGTTCGAATATGACGACAAGGTCTTCAATATTCTCGATACGCCCGGTCACGAAGACTTTGCCGACGATACCTATCGCACGCTGACGGCGGTGGATGCGGCCATCATGGTCATCGATGCCGCCAAGGGTATCGAGCCACGGACCCTGAAGCTGTTCGAAGTGTGCCGCATGCGCGATATTCCGATCATCACCTTCGTCAACAAGATGGACCGCGAAAGCCGGGACATTTTCGAGATTCTCGATGAAGTCGAGGAGAAGCTGGCGCTGGATACGGCACCGATTACCTGGCCGATCGGTCGCTCGAAAAGCTTCTGCGGCTCCTACCATCTGGCCAGCAACCGCGTGCGCGGTTCTGACAACGAGGTCGATGCTACGCAGGTCAACGGACCGCAGGCGGTAGCAAGCCGTCTGCCGGAAAACGAGCGCGATGCCTTCATCGAAGAGACCGAACTGGCGCTGGAAGCCTGCCGCCCGTTTGATCGCACTGCGTTTCTGGAGGGGCATCTGACGCCGGTCTTCTTCGGCTCGGCTCTGCGCAACTTCGGCGTTCGCGACCTGATCAATGCTCTCGGTGACATCGCGCCGCCGCCACGCAACCAGGTGGCCGATACGCGCACCGTGCATGCCGATGAAGACAAGATGACGGCGTTCGTCTTCAAGATTCAGGCGAACATGGACCCGAACCACCGCGACCGCATTGCTTTCGCCCGCATCTGCTCCGGCAAGCTGGAGCGCGGTATGAAGGCGCGGCTGGCGCGCACCGGCAAGCAGATGGGCCTGACGGCACCGCAATTCTTCTTCGCCTCACAGCGCCACATTGCTGACACGGCCTTTGCAGGTGATGTGGTGGGCATTCCCAACCACGGTACTTTGCGCATTGGCGATACGCTGACCGAAGGCGAAAACCTGGTGTTTCAGGGCGTGCCGAACTTCTCGCCGGAAATTCTGCGCCGCGTGCGGCTGGAAGATGCGATGAAGGCCAAGAAGCTGAAGGAAGCGCTGCACCAGATGGCCGAAGAGGGCGTCGTGCAGCTGTTTTCACCGGAAGACGGCTCGCCTGCCATCGTCGGTGTTGTCGGCGCGTTGCAGCTGGACGTGTTGAAAGAACGGTTGATGGGCGAATATGGCCTGCCGGTTTCGTTCGAAATGTCACGCTTTTCGATCTGCCGCTGGATTTCAGCGGAGCAGGCGGCGGATATGGAGAAGTTCCTGACCGTCAAGCGTGGTGATATCGCCCGCGATCTGGATGGCGATCCGGTGTTTCTGGCGCAGGATGCGTTTTCCCTGCGGTATGAGGCCGAACGGTATCCGGGCATCAAGATGGCTGCGATCAAGGAGTATCACGTCGCCAAGGCGGCGTGATTCCACAACAAAAGCATCTCTCGCCGCGCAGACGCGCGGCGGCTGGACCCCGCATCATCTGCGGGGTGAAGATGGGGCGTATTACGCCGCCTTCTGCTGCATCTTCATGAAGCTCACCGTCGCCAGCCACAACAGCACCCCAATAAACAGCAGCACACCGGCAATCGAATATTGTACCGGGTCGCGACCCGTCCACGGGCCGACGAGGAAGAAGCAGCTGACGGCACCGATGATGGGCAGGATTGTCGGGGTGCGGAAATGTTTGTGCTCGACCTTGTCCTTGCGCAGCACCAGCACGGCGACATTGACGATGGTGAAGACGCCGAGCAGCAGCAGCGCCGTGGTGCCGCCCAGCGCCGGGACGCCGCCTGCGAAGGCGATGAGGCCGATGGCTATCAACGATGTGAAGACGATGGCGATATAGGGCGTCTGGCGGGCCTTGTGGACCTTGCCGAGTGCTGGCGGCAACACGCCTTCGCGGCTCATGCCGTAGATCAGGCGGCTCGCCATCATCATGTTGATGAGCGCGGAGTTGGCGACCGCAAACATGGTGATGATGCCGAAAATGCCGATGGGGAAGTTGGGTGCGCCTGCGGCCACCACCTTCAGCAAGGGCGTTTCGCCTTCTCCGAGATCAGCTGCCGGAACCAGCGTGATGGCGGAAATGGCGACGAGAATATAGATGACGCCGGTGATGGCGAGGCCGCCAAGCAGCACTTTCGGGAAGATGCGAGCTGGCTGCTTGCATTCCTCGGCCATATTGACCGAATCCTCAAAGCCCACCATGGCGAAGAAGGCGAGCGTGGTGGCGGCGACCACTGACCAGATAACACCGTGTTCGCCCGCAGGCTGGAAGGTCCAGACGCGAGAAACATCGCCCTGACCATTGCCGATGGCCCAGAAACCAATGCCGATGATGATGAGCAGACCGGTGAGTTCCACGACGGTCAGCACGACGTTCATCTTCACGCTTTCGCCCACGCCCCGGAAATTGATGAGCGCGATGGCGACGATGAAGGCGATGGCGACGCCCGTTACGCCGAAAGCGCCGAAATCAAAACCGGTGACGGTGGTGAAGTTGGCGGCGAAGGCGCGTGACGCCGTGGAAGCGGATGTAACACCCGACGACATGACCGTGAAGGCGACGAGGAAGGTTATGAAGTGTACGCCGAAGGCTTTGTGCGTATAGAGCGCTGCACCGGCAGCTTTGGGGTATTTCGTGACCAGTTCCAGATAGGAGCAGGCGGTGAGAAGGGCCACACCGAACGCTATGAGGAATGGTAGCCAGACAACGCCACCGACTTCTGCGGCGACCTGTCCGGTCAGCGCGTAAATGCCAGTGCCTAGGATATCTCCCACGATAAACAGAAGCAGCAGCCCCGGCCCGATGACACGTTTGAGCTCAGTTTTAGGCTCTGCGGAATCGTCGGGTTGCGTGATATTTTGTGCCATTGAATTGTCCCCCCTCAAGGCGTGTAGCCTTCAACGCGTATAGCGGGGACAGGTTCCGGCTCTTTGGTGAGAAAACGTTGTGCGCAATGAATGTCGTCAGAAGTGTGGAATGATTGAGGTCAATCGCGTATATATCCTTTAAAGAGGACATCGAGCGATGCAGGTTCATGTAGAAAAATATCCGCAGTTGCGAGCGCTTTGTTGGAACCGTGCTGAAAACGTGGTTTTGGGAGGCGATGAGGCGTTTACGCTTTATGAGCGGAACTGGCGTTTCGTCGACGGAGAAGCACTGACCGATGACGAAGAGGCATTGCTGGCTCAACTCATTGAGGAACACGGGCCGTTGCTTGTTGCGGGCAGAGGCTGGCCTGCAATGCTCGCTAAGTCGTAATCATGTTGATATCCGCATCGCTGAAGCCGAAAGTTTTCATCATCGCCCGGTGCTCATTCGAACCAAGATATTGCGTCAGCGCGGAATCGATCGCATTTTTCAATGTGTCGTCTGATTGACGAAAACCAAATGCACCGAAAGCCGCAGTGTGTTCCGTCCTTGGGACAGCAATAACGTCCATATCGATATCTGGATGTCGCGAGAGATGTCCTCGATGTGCCATGGCAACGCTCGCATAAGCATCCACCTTGCCTTCAAGAACGGCATTTGCAGCCTCATCATAGGTTTTGTATAAAACGACCCGGTCTTCCGGAATGCCAGCAGAAAGCGCAGCTTTGTGCTGGACCTGATCGTGTATCGCCGCCAGCTTGCATTTCCGGTTTACTGAAACGGAGGCGTATCCGCTCAGTTTTTTTGGATTTCCTTTTCTGACAAGTAATCCGTCGGACAATGCCCAGATAGGACGACTGAAAGCTGCGATCTTTCTCCGCTCAGGCGTATCGAACAGACCAGTTGTGATATCCCAATGTCGTTGCTCCAGACCCGGGAGAAGTTTGAAAAATTCGGTTTCGATGAATTCAACTTTATCGATGCCGATCATCGACAGGACTATTTTTGCCAATTCTACGTCACAGCCTGTCACATGGCCGTTGTCAGTGCGATAGTTGAACGGGGGCTCCATCAGATAAGCAAACTTCATAAGGCCTCCACAGTCAGATTAATTTTTAATCACACGTCTTCTGGACGATCCTCCGGGTTAAACTGGCTGATCGTAGTCCACCGCGCTGTCAATGCGGGTTTCTTTTCGTCTTCGATTTCCACCGTCACGTCATAGGTGTTCATCAGCATGGCACCGCCGCGGAAGCGGGCTTCGGCGAGTGTGAAGTGGCCGCGGATGCGGGCGCCGCTTTTGACGGGGGCGACGAAGTGGAGTTTGTCGAAGCCGTAATTAATGCCCATCGTTTGTTCGCGGATTTTGGGCAGGGCGCTGTAGTTCATGGCCGAGAGCAGCGAGAGCGTCAGGAAACCGTGGGCAATGGTGCCGCCGAAGGGGCTTTCGTCGCGGGCGCGTTCGGGATCTGTGTGGATGAACTGGTCGTCGAGCGTGGCTTTGGCGAAGGCGTCGATCATCGCTTGATCGACGGTGATCCAGTCCGATACGCCGACTTCGGAGCCGACTAGGTCTTTAACGTCAGCCAGAGAAATTTCTTTGGGCATGGTTCCTCGCGAAGACAGGACGTTTGAACGCTGTGACGTGCCGAACTCTACAGGGGCGGGCCTAAAGAACAATGGCCTTTTTGCAATGCAGCATTCAAGGCCGCAGATAGAAGACGACCGAACGGGCGGGCAGGTGGGCGGGATTGCCGAAATCCGTGCCGATGGCCTGCCAGCCTTCGCCGGGAAGTGAAAACGGCACGACCGCGTGGGTTCGGTTGAACAGAATGGCAAGCCGGGCCGGTTCATCGGTCAGGCTGCCATGGGTTTTGACCAGCACCGCTAGCGGCGTGCCTTCCGGCTTTTCCCAGTCGGTCGCGGTCAGCGGCTCTCCCGACGGCGACAGCCAGGAGATGTCATCGGTATGGGGCGAAAAGAAACTCATGTCGCTGAAAGCGCTGAAGCGCCTGCGCAGACCGGACAGAAACGCCGTGTGTTCGATCAGCTCCGGCGAAAGCGCTGCCCAATCGACCCAGGTGATCTCGTTATCCTGACAATAGGCATTGTTGTTGCCCTGCTGGCTGCGCCCGCCCTCATCCCCTGCCGTCAGCATGATGGTGCCGCGCGTCGTAAACAGCGTTGACAGCATCGACTTGACGTCGTTGATACGGGCTGCCTGGATTGCCGGATCATTGGTCGGCCCCTCGACGCCATTGTTCCAAGAATGGTTTTCGTTGTGGCCATCGCGATTGTCTTCGCCATTGGCCTCGTTGTGTTTGCGGGCGTGGGACACGAGATCGAACAGGGTGAAGCCATCATGTGCCGCGAGGAAGTTGACGCTGCGGGTTTCGGTTCTGTCGTGGCGGGAGAAGATGGGCGAGGAGCCGGCAAGCGCATCGGCCAGCGCGCCCGTCGTAGCGTCATCACCACGCCAGTAGCGTCGCAGATCATCACGTGCGCGGTCATTCCATTCAAGGAAATTGTCAGGGAAATTGCCGAGCTGATAGCCGCCGGGGCCGATATCCCAAGGCTCTGCAATCAAAACACGATCGTGCAGCAATGGGTCGTTTTTCATGGCGTTTAGGGTTTCGCTGGCGCTATCAAAACCGTCTGCCGTGCGGCCGAGGATGGGGGCGAGATCGAAGCGGAAGCCGTCTATGCCCGCATGTGCCACGAAATGCCGGAGGGTGTCGAGAACAAGCTGGCGGACCTGCGGGTGATCACAGGCGACTGTGTTGCCAGTGCCGGTGTCGTTGACCAGCGTGCCGGGATCTTGGGGCAAATGGCGGTAATAGGTGAGGTTATCCAGCCCGCGCAGCGATAGCGTCGAGCCGAAACGGTCGCTTTCGCCGGTGTGGTTGAAGACGAGATCGAGGATGACGCCGATGCCCACTTCATGCAGCGCGGCGACCGTATCGCGCAGTTCCGTGATGCCGCCGGGGCAAAGGCGTGGATCGAGCGTCATGAAGCCGACGGGGTTGTAACCCCAGCCATTGGTGAGGCCGAGCGGGGGCAAATGCCGCTCATCGATCCAGGCGGTGATCGGCATCAGCTCGATGGCATCGACGCCAATGTGCTTGAGATGCGCGATGATGGCGGGGTGAGCGAGCGCTGCGACCGTTCCCTTGATGGTATCGGGCACATCAGGGTGCAGCATGGTGAAAGGCTTAACGGCGACTTCGTAGATCAGGCCACCCGGTGCGAAGCGGGGTGCCTGGCGCTTTACGGGCTGGTGTTGCGAAACGATGGACTTGGGCATGATGTGCGACGTGTCGGTGCCGAAGGTGAACAGTGCCGGGTCATGAACGAAAGGCTGGTCGATCTCCGTGGTATAGGGGTCGAGCAGGAGTTTTGATGGGTCGAACCACAGGCCGTGACCGGGGGCAAAGACGCCGTCGGCGCGGAAGCCGTAACGGGTGCCTACGGGGGCGTTGGTGGTGACGCGGTGGATGTCGTTTTCATCGCGCTTCATCGGTATGCGGGCGGTTTGGGTGGTGCCGGTGGGGTCGAAGAGGCAGAGGTCGATGTGCGAGGCGTGGCGGGAGTAGACGGAGAATGCCGTGCCGTTTGCCGTGGGGATGGTGCCGAGTGGGGGAACGGTGGGGCTGGGCATGGGGTTTCCGTTCGTGTTTTGAGGTTTGTGGGTGGGGCTTACCCCCCTCTGTCCTGCCGGAAATCTCCCCCTCAAGGGGGGAGATCGACTCGCAGTAACCT
>NZ_FMUD01000038.1:0-47687 GCF_900100825.1 Agrobacterium sp. DSM 25558
GGGGAGGTCTCATATGTGGGGGTCCTTAGTCTCGGGAACCGGTGAAGGGGGCTTGTGCGCAGGTTTGCATATTCAGGCCTAGGGGCAAAAGCTCACTGCATGGGCAAATGCTCACTTCCATTATTATGGAATATAGTTCCATTATTTGGAACTCGATCATTGGGTTGCATCCCGTTCTTAATGCAACGCATGAAATCCTTAAGCGAAATAAATCTGGAAATCAATTTGACGCAAAATTAGCGGTCTGAAAATCGATGAAATGGGCCATGTCTTACATTAGCATCCTAGCAAATTGCCATATGTTGCCCGTGACGCGCGTTAGCCCCATGAAAGGAAGTGGAACCGCTCCAAATGGCCTAAATAACGCTCATGGGCTTGCCTGTCGATGGGACGCCCTATTCCGGCCCGGATGAAGCCCGTAAGTGCCAAGGATCGCGGGAAATGGCTTTGAATTGGTGAGCCGGTGCCGTGCCATCGTGTTGAAATCAGGCTCCACGGCCTCAACGGCCATGGCTGCGCGGCTGCGCCTTGCTAGCTGCCCGCATCCTTACTTGCCATGGGTCGGGATTTGTCGGGATTGGTTTCGCATTTCGATCATGGAAAGCCTTAGCCGGTTGGGATTGAGAGAGGGCGGGCAGCGACAAGCGCCAGCGCGTCAGCCATGGCCGCAAGGCCGTGGGCAGTCTCCACTCGGTAAACATCGATCCGATTTCCGATTTGCGATCCTGAAAAAAGCGACTTCCGAAAAATACTAGACCTTATTGTGAGGGGTAGGGCCAAAAACCGGCCTTCCTGCCACGTCAGGCGCGAAACAAGGGCAGAATGATAAACCATAGCCAAATTGCGCAAAACGCGCTGTGCGGGCCTCTGAGGTGCCTTTACGCCAATCCCTGTCTTGAGCGTCCGGGCCGATATGAGCCGGAATAAGCTCATTTCCAGAAACGGCCATACAAGCCCGGTAAAAGGCATTTGCAAAATTCGGCTAGGTCGGTTCGGGAAAGGTGCTGTTTTCAAGTCTTGCCCCTACAGGTGAGGCGCGCAGGCGGTATTTAAGACGATTATTAGGGCCTTCGTTCGTTTAGCGCCTATTCTCATCTTTCTATTTAGAGGTTGCCCGCCGCGATACTGGATCACGGCAGGCGGTTTTTAGTCGCTGGCCTGCGGATTACTTCGCGTGGGCCTTTGCAAGGGTTTGCATGTAAGCATTAATCGCGGCGTTGTCGTTGTCGGCAGCGGCTTTTGCAGCTTCAAAGCTCGGATAAACCTTATAGTCATCCGTTCCAAGCTTCGAAATTGAGAGCATTAAGCTTGGAATGTTTTCCCCGGCGAGCGTCTCACTTCGGTTATCAAGTGCGACTTTGTTACCGATAACATCGCCAATTTCGAAGACAATCGACATGTACTTGAACGGGATATCCGACGAGCTTTCAAACGGTGATCGCACTACAACGTGGCGCTTAGCCTGCGCGCCCGATTCCGCAAATGGCTCGACGGGGTTTGTGAAGGCATCCAAAGCTTTTTGACGTGCATGTGAAGCCGCGCTTTCCAACGCTTTGATTTCGCGCACAAGCGATTGAGATTTCGCACTAGCGGATTGCAAAGGTCTGGACTGCGAAGGCTTGGTCTTACCCTTTCGGCGTAAATCCCGAATGATTGACTCCTTTTTCATCTTCTGAAAACGGCTTTCCATGACGGCCAAGCGGAGTGGTGAAAGAAAATCCTGCATTTTTTTGTCTCCTTTTAATTCGCGCTGGCCGGGATTGGCTCTTGCGCTGGTAAATTGTAGTTGGTGGGTTGCCCGTTATGATTGCAAGGCTTGGACTTTGAATCCGTGCATCTTGGCGTATTCCCATGCCCCTTGCGGCGTTTCGCAAATCATGTGTTTGGGGGTGCCGCTTGCGTCGGTATAGCCATCCCAAACAGGCAGGTTTTCATGCGGGGCGTCGGGATCGTGAAAATCTGCGGTCGTGACGATCTGGCTAACCGGATCGATTGCGACGACTCTCACGAAACGGGCAGTCTTTCGCCCGAATTCGTTTTTCAGGACGGCTAGCGTCAACTCTGAATTACTGGATACTACCGCCTTCGTGTTGAACTGGATTTGATTATTGCTCATGCCGTTTGTTGCTCCTTGATCTGTTGCGCGTGGGCCAATTTATTGCCTTTGCGGTTTGGGGTTTGAGTCAGCTGCATTTCAGTGACCCGGCTTTCAATTTGCGGCCACTCCGCCATGTAACGGCGAGTGTGGTAATCCTTGTTTGTCAGTGTGTCTCCATGTGGTGACAAGGTGTTGCGCGCCACGGCGTAAAGGAACCTATGCCCCTTCATTCGGGAGCACTCCTTAACGGTTAGGTTGAACATTTTTTCATCCACAACCTTGCCCTGCCACATCATCAATTCTCGCCAAGCATTGATAAATTCCACATCGCTTTCGTCGCCCATGAATAAGCTGCATACCTCTTTAATCGCGGCGTACCGGCCCTTCTTGACTTTCGTGCATCTAGCGTTGTCAATTTCAATCGGCCCGCATTCCAAGCCGTATTGCGTCACTTTCCAAATGTCCCCGGTCAATATCTGCCCTCCAATTCCTTTGGCCCTAGATACATTCTAAGAACCGCTTTCGTTTCATCCGCGACGTGCCTGTGATTTCGGCGCTTGCGGCGTTTCGCAAATGCTTGGTGAGGATCGTCAGGCCCTAGCGGCGAGGTGATGGACTCAATCACGCTGTAAACGTATTTGTGAGCCTTCATGTTTGCCGACACCTTGAGAGTTGCGTGAAAAACATCCTCATCAACCCAACCTTGCGTTTCTGCGGTCCATCGCCGGAATGCCGAAATGAAGGCCATGTCTTCGTTATCGCCAAGCCATCGCCGGGTGTATTCCACAATTGTGTAATAGCGCCCGTTGTGCATCTGGGTTAGGTCGCAGGCCGGGATCGTCTCGCCATCGCGCTCAATACCGGACGGCGTCACTTTCCAAGGTTCTGCGGGCCTCAATTCTTGGCGCTTCCTGTCTTCGGTCCGGGGCCATACTTGTTGCCGCCTGTCCATGGTTCTGGCTTCCGGGCTAGCATCGCGACGATAGCTTTCGAGGCTGCAACGGTGTTTGCGAAGTTCATTTTCTCCTCCTTTGTCGGCGGGTAGACGTGTTTAAGGGCATAGCTTTCCGTTGCGCTTCCAAGTAGGTGCGCCGGTCATTGCTGATTTTGGAAATTGGTGCCGTGCTGGCTTAGTGAGCGGTGCCGGTTGCGGCTTGCTCTAGTCCTGCAATCCAGTCGGCCAAGGCGGCACGGCGGATGGCGAGGGTTGCGCCGATTTTCAGGACCGGCAGTTTGCCTTGTTCGGCAAGGGCGTAAATGCGGCGCGAGGAAAGGCCGGTTGCGGCTGCAATCTGTTTCGCGCCGACGATCATTTCAGTCTGTAGGGCCTGCGTCATTCGTGTTTCTCCTTTTCGTAATGGTTGCGCTCATGGGCGAATCCTTCGTTGTTCGGACGTGCGTTTGCCCTGCTAGGACAATGCCGCGATATGGGGATATCGATGTAGGGGGGTCGTGGTTGGCCTAGGCCTAGCAGGCGGAAGGTTTTGGGCTAGCCCGTTTTCCTTCCGTAAACACCCTTTACCTCCGCTTACTGTCCATAGTCAATCCTTCCATAGCGATTTTGTGCAAAATTATTCCGGTTTGGAGTCCAAAATGGAATTTCATACTTGCAACCCGTCGCCATCGCAGTGCAACTGGAAAGCCTTTCCGGGGTGTAAAGCCCATGTTTTCCAGAGAGGGCAGGCAGCTAGCAAGCCCTCCGGGCGCGCAGTGAGCGAAGCGAAATAGCAGTTGACGGGCAGGGCAATCATTAAATAGGCATGTACCGAATTGTATTTACGTCAAAGAGGGCAAGCACGAATGGCGAGCATTGGCAAACGGTCGTGGGAAACGGCTGGCGGCGAGAAACGCGAAGCTTGGCGGCTGTCATATACCGATAGCGCGGGCAAACGCCACAAGGAGCAATTCGCCACTAGGGCAGAGGCGGAGGCGCGCTTAAAGGCGGTCGACGATCTGGATTCATCTGGCCAGCTAGTGCCGGACGCGCAATCCAAAACCGTGGCGGACGCTATCAAGCTTTATAGTGACGCGCTGGACGCACGGGAAACAGAAGGCGCAGCTTCGCGCATGTATGTGAGCAACACGAAACGTCAGCTTGAAATGCACGTCATACCGGCCCTTGGCGATATCAAGCTAGCGGCGGCAACGGCTGGCGTGTTTCAAGCCCATGCGGACAAGCTTAAGGCGGACGGGCTGAGTGCTGAGCTAGTGCGCAAAGTCATATCCGGGGTGTCGCGCTGTATGGACTATGCAAGGCGCAATGACATGGTAGCGGCAAACACTGCCAAGGGAACGAAGATCGCAGCCAAGAGCCGGAATGACCACGGCAAGGTGACTCCGCCATCCAAGGCCGATTATGACGCCCTGATAGCTGCGGCGGACAGAATGCCCACGGTGCGTTCCAAGCAACCACAAGCCATTGCCTTGCGCGTCCGGTTCGCGGCTAAGACGGGTTTGCTGGCTTCTGAGCAATGGGCTCTACAATGGAGGCACGTTGATTTTGATGGCGCTAGAATCAGCGTTGTGCAGTCTGTGGACGCATTCGGTAAGATAGACGTTACGAGGACGGCGGCGGGAGCAAGAAACGTTCCCATGGACCGCTCTACGGTCGCTGATTTGAAGGCGTGGCGAGAGGAAACGCTTTACCCCGGCGACGATGATTTTGTTTTCCCGGATGCGCGGGGCGGCTTCACTCGACACACCAATTTCGACAAGCGTATATGGACCCCGTTAAAGAAGCTGGCGGGCGTCTCTATGGCTTGGCACGGCTTGCGGCAATTCGCGGCAACGGAGAAGATCGACGGCTAACACGGTCATGCCTGCCAGCGTGTTGCGTTCCATGCCCTAGATACGAAAAAAGCCCCTGCGCAGGCCATGGAGGCATAGGCAGGGGCTTTGATGTTGTCGGCGGGTGCCTAGTGTGGAAGCTTGATAACGCTTTCCGGTAGTGCACCATGGATCGTTCCGCCGCCTAGCGTGGAGCGAATTTCCCTGATTGCTACGTGATAGTTTGGCACGATCCGTCCGCGCTGGTCAAAGGTCGACAGGGGAGGGATTCCCGGCATCCAGTTCAATTGCAATTCGCCATCGGGACGGCGGAACGCCTCAAGCTTGTGGCCCGTGGAAAACAGAAATTCCATGCGTTCTTCGGACTGCTTAAACGGCTTTGAGTTTCCATGTGCATAAGCTCGTTCCGGGGTTGTGTGCGTGTTGATATCCTTCATTTTGATTGTACTCCTTTTCGTTGATTTCATTCAAATTCGATGCCGTTCCAAAGTGGGCAGGCAGTTACCGCGCTGTCAGGTCCGGGGTGAGGCGTACCACTACAGCCAGACCTAGGAGGCCCCCGGCTAGCGAACGAGCCACATGGATCATGAGCAGTTCAAGCAAGGTCATTCGGCTTTTCGTCCGGCAATTCGCGCCTCTATCCATGCCTCAACCTCTTCTCTGACATAAGCAACGCGCTTATCGCTGACCCGGACCGGATTAGGGAATCGGCCCTGCGTAGCCATGTTTGCGAGGTGCACGGTTGAAAGTGTCGTCATGGTCGCGGCTTCCTTCGGTGAGACAAGGCGCGGCTTATCAGTTTCTCCCATTAGGTTTCCTTTCGTTGTTTGATCGTCTGTCATCCAAATAGGGCAATCCGCCTTGAACGGTCAACAAATAAAATGCAAGTTTTGCAAAATACGCAAATTATAAAAACTCCAACGGTTAGAAATGGAGACTGCCAACCAAGGCGCTGGCTTAGATTCCACCTTGAAACGTGCAGGATATGGCCAATAAGCGAAAGGGAGGCAGATTGGTGAGCAAGGCAAATGCAATCCTGCTTGCCTGCGGGATCGACAAGGCGCGGATTTTCACGCCCTTACGAGCGAGCAAGTCAATCGCCTGTTAGATGAGGCCGGAAAGGTCAAGTACAGGCGTCCAGCCCGCTCTAACGGCTCGCGTGCGCGTTCTTATATTCATTCGTGGAAAGGCAGGCGGGCAAGTCCTGAGAGCCGGGAAAATACCTTGAGCGCCACGCATAACCATCATGAGCCCTTGGCATAACAGCCGGGGGCTTTTTCGTTCCGGGAATATCAACAGCGAGAGCGCGGGCAGCAGCAAGCGAAGCGCGCAGCCATCGGCGCAGCCGGTGGAACCTGATTGACTGTCATGGATCGTATTGACCGGCTAGCGCCGATCCTGCGCGGCTGCGCCTTGCTAGCTGCCCGACTGCCATAGGCAGAAACCGGGATGGCAAAGGCGTGACAGGGATGATTCGATTCCCAAGTCACGCCATGTTGCGCCATGTCGCCATGTTGCATCTGTGTTGCATGGAGCCGCCGTTAAGCCCCTGTAAAGCAGGGAAAAGCCCTGTAAACCAAGGGAAAGCGAAAATCAGCGATGCAACATGAAATATCGGGGGAGGCTAAGAAAATCACTAAGGATTTCAAAGAGTTAACTGGTGCCCCCGACAAGGTTCGAACTCGTGACCCCCTGATTACAAATCAGGTGCTCTACCAACTGAGCTACAAGGGCAATCCAGTGCGTGTGGAATTAGCAGATTCTTTTCCGGTGTAAAGTGGAAATTTCATCTGCGGCTCGAAAATTATGTGATTTTTGGGTGGGCGCTGTGATTTAGGCCCGGACGTAGTAGAGCTTGTGGATGATGGTCCAGTTGTTGTCGCGTTCGAGCAGGGTGAGATATTCGGAAAAACCCAGACCGGCGAAGCGGGTGGTGAGTTTGACGGAGGCGGTGTCGCCGGTTTTGTCTATTCCGAGGATTTCGAATTCCTGTTGCTGTTCCTGTAGGCCCTGATCGGCGGAGCGGATCTGGTGGATGAAATCCTCGAGCGATAGCCATTCGGTTGCGCCTTCGTAGTTACCCACGATAAATGCGCGCGGATCGAACACCTCCCGCAACAGGCTGGCATCGGCGTAGGTCATTCCCTGCACGTAATCTGAGACGGTTTGGGCAATCGTTTCGGACATTGAACTCCTCCCTCCAGAAGTGCCTTCTAAAGTACACGGCTTTTCATCAATACGCTATAACCCCTTGAAACCAGCGTATAACCCGGCCTTGAAGACCGTTTGGCAAACTGGGAATCGATCGTTCTCCACATATTTGTGATGCGCAGGTTGGCGCTCGCCATGTGCTGGACAAATTTGCGGGTGATGGCGAGTTGCGGTTGGAGATGGTGAGGCGTGATTGTCGTTTTGCGTTCAAAACCGCGACAGAGGGGTGCCTTGGGCGCGCAAAATTTCGTATGATCCCGTGGCGGCCACTGTTCTGATTTGCGGGCAGGGCTGTTTTCGAGAATGCGGGTACAGGTGTTTCGGTGATCGATCCTTATGTTTTGCTGGGTGTGGAGCGCAATGCGGATGAGGCGGCAATCAAGTCCGCCTATCGCAAGGTGGCCAAGAGCACCCACCCTGACAGCGGCGGTGATGCCGAGCAATTTGCAAAGTTGCAATTGGCCTATGACCTCCTGAAAGACCCCGTGCGTCGCCGTGTGTTTGACGACACAGGCTATGACCCGCAACTGGCTGATGCCAAGGACCTCAAGGGTTTGCTGATGCTGGAAACGCTGGTCAACGAATTCATTCTGGATGAGCGGGAGCCTGGCAGCTTCGATCCCGTGGCTGCCATGCGCCGCAAGCTGACCGATGATATTCTGAAAAGCCGCTTTCATATTCTGGAACTGGAGCGCCACCGCGCCCGGGTGCGCAAGCACATGGATCGCCTTGGCCGCAAGCCTGAGACGGATGTGCTGGGTTCCATGCTGCGCTCCCGCAGCCAGTCCATTGCCGATGCCATTCGCAATGCCGAGACGCAGATCGAAGTGATCGAGCAGGCCTATACGATGCTTGAGGGGTATTCCTACGAACTGGAGATCGCCATTCTGGCGGAGCCTGTGCTGAAAGGTGAGGCGGCCGAATAATCGGTGCGCCTCAAGGGCCGTTCACCAGCGCCAGAATGAGTTGATGAACTGCGCCGCCATTCGATAATTCGTCCCGGTCGAAATCGCGGCCACGCTGGCGCTGTTCGTTGGAAAGCTCGCCTAAACGCTGCTGCAGAACGGTGCGGACTTTCTGGCACTTCGGATCATCCTCTGCACGCAGGCCGACGCTGTAAGCCTCGATCTTTTTCACCATATCGAGAATATGCTGGCCATGCACACGCTCGTGCTTTTCCACGCCCGAGATGAAGCTTTGCCAGCTGGCGGCGACATCTGGCGGCAGCTTTGCCGGTGCTTTCGGCCACGTATAGATGATGGTGAGGTTCGGGCGTGCTGTTGCCAGCACGCATGCGCCATCCGGCTGCGGGCGATAATCGCGCCGCCAGGTCAGCTTGAACGTGGTGTGGGCCACGGCTTGGACGCCTGCCTGCGGGCCGCGCTCGCCGATGGACTGGTAAAGTCCAAAGCCGGTATTGCCACTGATCGCGTAGGTCTTGATCTGCTCGCTGGGTGTCCAGCCACCGGTCTGCGCATTCGCGGTCTGTGCCAAAAGAGCAAGGAGAGTGCCTGTGACGAGGATGGTTGTGAGAAATCTAGGCACGCGTTTTCCTGCTTGTCTTCATGTCATGTCAGCTTGCACCGGCTCCGGTGGTTCTGGCTGGTAGAGTTCCCAACCACGTGGGGTCAGGTGCTCTTGCGGATGGTATCTGACCTTATAGCCCATCTTGTCCGAACCGTTGACCCAATAGCCGAGATAGACATGCGGCAGGCCAAGCGTGCGGGTGCGGGCAACGTGGTCGAGAATGAGGAACGTGCCAAGCGACCGTTTTTCATAGTCCGGGTTGAAGAACGAGTAGACCATGGACAGCCCGTCGCTCATCGTATCCGTTAGCGCGACGGCGATGAGTTCGCCACGTTTGCTGTCGTCTATGCCGGCACCGGGTTCGCGCTTGCGATATTCGATGATGCGGGTGCTGACGTGGGTATCCTCCACCATCACGGCATAATCCAGCGCCGACATATCCGACATGCCGCCCGACTGGTGGCGCCGGTCCAGATACCGGCGGAAGAGGGAGAACTGCTCGGTTGACGGTTCGGATTGATGGACGGTTGCCACGAGATCGCTGTTGATGCTCATGACGCGGCGCATGGATTTCGTTGGCGTAAAACGGTCTGCCAGAATGCGGACGGACACGCAGGCGCGGCACGTCTCGCAGGCTGGACGATAAGCAATGTTTTGCGAACGACGAAAGCCACCCTGGGTGAGAAGATCGTTCATTTCCGTCGCGCGCGGACCGACAAGATGCGTGAAAACCTTCCGCTCCAGCTGACCGGGCAGATAAGGACAGGTGGCCGGTGCTGTCAGGTAAAATTGCGGAGAAGGCGTCGCCTGCGTGTTCATCGAACCCTGATCGCTCCCTTCGCCAGTCAAGCCTTTCTACCAGAATGGCAAAAAGACATGAAACGTCAACTGGCTGATGTGGGACGCACGTCGAATTGAAGCCGCCAGAGGCGGCTTTTAAGAATTTTAGGTTGTTCTAACGATAACGGTTCCCAAAAGGAAGTCGTGCAGCAGTCGCGAGCGTTCTGTGAAGAGGCCAGCCAGCAGAATAAACGGCGTCAGAATGGAGTTGATGATCCAGAATAGCGCGATGTGCACGGTGGACAGCAGAAAATCGATACGCTGCCCATTTGTCCGCGCCATGGCAATGCCTGCGGCGCGCATGCCCGGCGTCGCCTGTGCGGAACTGCCCAGCGTCATGCCGAAATAGAGGATCGCCACGATGAAGAACATCGCCGGGAACAGCACGAAGCCAAGACCCAGCGTGAGGACGCCGAGAAAGAAGATGATGACCGCCGCTGGAATGCACAGCAGCAGGACGATCATGTAGTCGATGATGAAAGCAAAGACGCGACGGCTCAGCACGCCGCTATAGGCGCGCCAGTCTTCGGTCGGGACATATGTCGTGTTCGGGTCGAGGCTCATCGACGGTTTCTCCTGTTCGCAAAATCATATGGTGTCGAAACCGTGCAATGCAATGATCTGCCTGTTCAACCCTTGGCGAGTTTTTTTGCGGCCTCGATCGCGAAGTAGGTCAAAATGCCGTCGCAACCGGCGCGCTTGAAGCAGAGCAGCGTTTCCATCATTACCCGTTCGCCATCGATCCAGCCGTTGAGGGCGGCGGCCTTGATCTGCGTGTATTCACCGGACACCTGATAGGCGAAGGTCGGCAGACCGAAGGCCTCCTTCAAGCGCCAACAGATATCGAGATAGGGCAGGCCAGGCTTGACCATCAGCATATCTGCGCCTTCTTCCACATCGAGGGCAGCATCGCGCACCGCTTCCATGCCATTGGCGGGGCTGATGTAGTAGCTGTTCTTGTCGCCCTTCAGCAGACCGCTGGTGCAGATCGCATCGCGATACGGGCCGTAATAGCCGGAGGCGAACTTCGTCGCATAGGACATGATGCCGACATTCTGGTGGCCGCTCGCGTCCAGACCACGACGGATGGCACCGATACGCCCATCCATCATCTCGGATGGTGAAATGATATCGGAGCCAGCATCCGCCTGCATGATGGCAGCTCTTACGACCTGATCCACCGTCTCGTCATTGATGATTTCATCGCCGCGCAAGATACCGTCATGACCGTGGCTGGTGAAGGGGTCTAGAGCGACATCTGTAATGATGCCGATGTTCGGCACCGCTTTCTTGAAGGCCGCTGTCGCCTGATTGATGAGGTTGTTGGCCTCCAGAACCTGAGAGCCGGTCTCGTCACGCATACCAAGTTCGATGTTGGGAAAGGTGGTGATGGCGGGAATGCCGAGATCGGCTGCTTCCTTCACGGCTTCGACCGCCTTGTCCACACTCATGCGGTTGACGCCGGGCATGGACGGGATCGGCTCCAGAATATTCGTTCCCGGCACGATGAACACCGGCCAAATGAAATCATCCACCGTCAGCAGGTTTTCGCGCACCAGCCGGCGCGTCCAGTCCGCCTTGCGGTTTCTGCGCATGCGGCGGTGGCCGGTAATGTGATCCACGAGATGTGTCTTGTCGTTCATTATCAGTCCTTCCGTAGCGGGTAATGTCCACGCGTATGACGCGCGGCACGGCCGTTTTTAGATGCCGACGCATTCTCTTCCTCATTCCTGTGCTTGTCACAGGAATCCAGCCAGTCCAAGTCCTTGGGCTGAGAAGACTCGCTCCGCCGCGCAGACGCGCGACGACTGGATTCCTGTGACAAGCACAGGAATGAGGGCAAGGGGAAATGTCGACGTCTAAAAACGGCCCTTGTCGTGTATTGTGCTGCCCATAACACAATGTATCGCACATGCGAATGCGGCAGATCGTTGCGGGTTTTTGACAGTGCTTCTGCCGCAGAGCAATATCCGCTGGTCGCTTCCGCAACAGGTCAGTATCTTGCCGCCATGGAACCTGATTCTCTGCCACATCCGAAAATGCCGCTCAGCGAAATTCTCTACCTCATTTTTCTGAGGTTGGTGGCGCTGTCGTGCTTCTGGTTCAGTCTGCAATATTGGGCGATGCTGACGGGCTATTCGCTGAACGGGCAGGCGCGCTTCGATATGCTCAATATGCAATGGCGCGTGGCGGGCACCAGTCTCGCCGTTGTTTTTCCTGTCGCAGCGCTGGGGTTGTGGCTTGGCGTATCCTGGGGCGCGGTGATGTGGGTCATCGGTGCGGGTACCCAGATTGCCATGTACCGGGTGTGGCCGGATATTTTCGGACACAACACCGTCGTGCCCGTTATGCACGGCATCGTATCAACTGTTTATATACTATTCCAGGTCGCTTTTTGGCTGGATGCCCGCCAAAATGACGAGCGCTCAAGAATTGATTTACCATAAAATTAAAGCTATTCAGGCCCGATTTTTCTCATTTTTTTGACGTAAGTCATTGAAATATATAGGGGTGATTTGGCCGATTTTGGATTTGATACAAGCTTCATCAAAAGCCGAACATGCAAGTAACGTTTCATTAATCGTGCATTTTAAGTAGAATTTTATGCGCATTGCTTAGATTTGGTCTCAAGGCGGGAAACAAACAAACACCGCCAAACAAAAACAGTGAGGCAGTCATGATCAATAGCAAAGCAAAGCCACAGGCCATCGTTTCCGACGCTCAGGACGAAACCATCCGCTCTCTCTACATGGAATCGCTTCACCTGGTTGAGCGTCTCCACCGCCGCCTTCTCGATGTCATCAAGGACGAGTTCGACCGTCAGGGTCGCGATGATGTCAACGCAGTTCAGGCGCTCCTGCTTTTCAACATCGGCACTTCCGAACTGACTGCTGGCGAACTCCGCTCGCGTGGTTACTACCTCGGCTCCAACGTTTCCTACAACGTCAAGAAGCTGGTAGACCTCGGCTTCATCAACCACCAGCGCTCCCGCATCGACCGCCGCTCGGTTCGCATCAGCTTGACCGAAAAAGGCCAGGACATCGCAGAAACCGTTGCAGGCCTCTATGAGCGCCACATCGGCTCCATCGAAAAAGTCGGCGGCATCGGCACCGGCGAGTTCGCCGAAATGAACAAGATGCTCCAGCGCCTGGACCGTTTCTGGAACGACAGCATCGCTTACCGCCTGTAATCGCTGGCTAAATCATTCTTCGAGCAAAGCCGGATGCGGGGCGCATCCGGCTTGTTGCATTTTTGTGCGGCGTTTCCTTAAAATCACACGCTGACACAGCTTCGTGAGGCACCGTCAGGTGACACGAATTGGCCATATTGGTATGGGACCGCCACAAGCGAAGGAGCCGGCGGTTTCTCCTGTGTTCGCGTCATGCGTCATCCTAAAGTTCGCATCGAGTCAATCCTGCCGGCAGGCGCGTTTATACGTGTTTGTTAACGATGTTGTTTTAGGCATTGTTTAAGATGCCTGATAAATTGGCTGGTAGGTAAAATGACAAAGAAAATCGTCCCCGAAGTTGTTTCACGGCGCGCCATGTTGCGCTCTGCCGTTTCCCTCGGCGCTGTGGCTCTCGCCGCGCCCGCCTTGGCGCAGGATGCGTTCAACGATCTGATCGGATCGTCGCGCCGTGGTAACTGGGACGATCAGTTCGATGCGAACTCGTCGCGAGCCGCGGCTGGTGTTGCTTCCAACACGCCGGTTCTCAGCCCGGAATCACCTGCCTTCGTTCAGCAGGCGGTGATGCAGTATCAGCAGATCGTTTCGAACGGCGGTTGGCCTGCCGTTCCTGGAAGCCAGCAGAAGCTTCAGATCGGCGTCAGTGACCCGTCCGTTCAGGCCTTGCGTCAGCGTCTGATGATCTCCGGCGATCTGCCACGCGAAGCCGGTATTTCCAGCGCATTCGATTCCTATGTCGATGGTGCATTGAAGCGTTTTCAGGCGCGTCACGGCCTTCCGGCTGACGGCGTCATCGGCGAATATACGTTGAAGGCACTGAATGTTTCGGCGCAGATCCGCTTGGGGCAGCTTCAGACGAACCTCGTTCGCGTCAACACGATGTCTGGCGACCTCGGTCCACGTCACGTCATGGTCAATATTCCAGCTGCCTCCATCGAAGCGGTCGAGAACAACCGCGTCGTGCTGCGCAACACGGCCGTTGTGGGCCGCGACAGCCGCCCGACCCACATCATCAACTCCAAGATTTACGAGATCATTCTCAACCCTTACTGGACTGCGCCGCGCTCGATCATCGAAAAGGATATCGTTCCTTTGATGCAGAAGGACCCGACCTATCTGGAGCGCAACAACATCCGTCTTCTGGATGGCAAGGGCCAGGAAGTGTCTCCGACAACCATCGACTGGAATGCGGCGAAGGCTCCGAACCTGATGTTCCGTCAGGACCCAGGCAAGAACAACGCCATGTCCTCGACAAAAATCAACTTCCACAACCCGAACAACGAATACATGCACGATACGCCGCAGCAGGGCCTGTTCAACAAGCTGATGCGTTTCGAATCGTCCGGCTGTGTTCGCGTGCAGAACGTTCGCGATCTGACATCATGGATGCTGCGTGACACGCCCGGCTGGTCACGACAGGAAATCGAGCGCGTCATCGCCAGCCGCGTCAACACGCCGATCAAGCTTGCGCAGGAAATTCCGGTATATTTCGTCTACATCACAGCATGGTCGACACGCGATGGCGTCGTACAGTTCCGCGACGACATCTACAGCAAGGACGGCAACGCCGAACTGGCGCTCAACACCACCAATACCCAGGAACAGCCGTCGGGTTCTATCGACGACGACCTCTTGCCACGTAACTGATCCATCGCTCTAGATGTTATAAAAGCCGCGTTTCTTGAAGCGCGGCTTTTGTTTTTGGTGGAATGGCAAAGCAAAAAATAGAATTTTTCCGCCTAAGTCGCAGTTTGACGAGCAAATCTCGCAGGCTATCTTGCTCTTGAAAGGGCAGGGCGTTAAGACGCCATCGCATTACTGTTTAAGGAGCTTTCATCATGACGAATACAGATGCCTTCTTCTCCAGTCCGCTCGCCGACGTCGATCCAGATATCTTTGGCGCGATCGAGAAGGAGCTCGGTCGTCAACGCCACGAGATCGAACTGATCGCCTCGGAAAACATCGTTTCCCGCGCCGTGCTTGAAGCGCAGGGTTCGATCATGACCAACAAATATGCCGAGGGATATCCGGGCAAGCGCTATTACGGCGGATGCCAGTTTGTGGATATTGCCGAAGAGCTGGCCATCGAGCGCGCCAAGAAGCTGTTCGGCGTCAACTTCGCCAACGTTCAGCCGAATTCCGGTAGCCAAATGAATCAGGCCGTGTTCCTGGCGCTGTTGCAGCCGGGCGATACCTTCATGGGTCTCGACCTGAATTCGGGCGGTCACCTGACGCATGGTTCGCCGGTCAACATGTCCGGTAAATGGTTCAACGTCGTGTCCTATGGCGTTCGTGAAGGCGATAACCTGCTGGATATGGACGAAGTCGAGCGCAAGGCCAAGGAAACCAAGCCGAAGCTCATCATCGCCGGTGGCACCGCCTATTCCCGCATCTGGGACTGGAAGCGTTTCCGCGAAATCGCAGATTCGGTCGGCGCGTACCTGATGGTTGATATGGCCCACATCGCTGGCCTCGTGGCCGGTGGTCAGCACCCATCGCCGTTCCCGCATTGCCATGTTGCAACGACAACGACCCACAAGTCGCTGCGCGGCCCACGCGGCGGCGTCATTCTGACGAACGACGAAGATCTGGCGAAGAAGTTCAATTCGGCTGTTTTCCCTGGCTTGCAGGGTGGCCCACTGATGCACATCATCGCTGCCAAGGCGGTTGCCTTTGGTGAAGCATTGAAGCCTGAGTTCAAGGATTACGCGGCACAGATCGTGAAGAACGCCAAGGCATTGGCGGAAACGTTGATCGAAGGCGGTCTGGATGTCGTTTCCGGCGGTACCGACAACCACCTGATGCTGGTCGATCTTCGCAAGAAGAACGCCACCGGCAAGCGGGCGGAAGCAGCGCTCGGTCGCGCCTACATTACCTGCAACAAGAACGGCATTCCGTTCGACCCTGAAAAGCCGTTCGTCACCTCCGGCGTGCGCCTCGGCACACCTGCCGGTACGACACGCGGCTTCAAGGAAGCGGAATTCCGCGAAATTGGCAAGCTCATCGTCGAGACGCTGGATGGCCTCAAAGCCGCCAATTCGGATGAAGGCAATGCCAGCGTCGAAGCAGGTGTTCGTGAAAAGGTCGTCACTTTGACGGACCGTTTCCCGATGTACCCGTACCTCTAAGGAAGGATCGCAGATGCGCTGCCCTTTTTGCGGCTCGGAAGATACGCAGGTCAAGGACTCGCGTCCGGCGGAGGATAACACGTCCATCCGCCGGCGGCGCATCTGCCCGGATTGCGGCGGTCGCTTCACGACTTATGAACGCGTGCAGTTGCGCGAGTTGATGGTCATCAAGAAGAGCGGCCGCAAGCTGCCCTTCGATCGCGAAAAGCTGGTGCGGTCCTTCGAGATCGCACTGCGAAAGCGCCCTGTGGACCGAGATCGCATCGAGCGTGCGGTCTCCGGCATCGCACGTCGTCTGGAAAGCTCGGGCGAGACGGAAATTCCATCCGAAGAAATCGGCTTGCAGGTGCTGGAAGCGCTGAAAAGTCTCGATGACGTGGCCTTCGTGCGTTATGCTTCAGTCTATCGCGATTTCAGCCATGCGGAAGATTTCGAAAACGTCATTGCCGAGATCAACGCCAAGATCGCCCGCGATACGGACGCCGGGAAGTAATCATGACGACCCGCGCCGATGATGAACGATTCATGGCACGGGCAATCGAGGTTTCCCGCCGCCATACAGGCCTCACCGATACCAACCCCTCCGTCGGTTGCGTTCTCGTCAAGGATGGCGAGATCCTCGCCGAAGCCGTGACCGCGATTGGCGGGCGCCCGCATGCGGAGCGTCAGGCGCTGGAATTGGCGGGTGCGGCGGCGAGGGGTGCGACTGCCTATGTAACCCTCGAGCCATGCTCCCATTTCGGCATAACACCGCCCTGCGCCAACGCGCTGGTGGATTTTGGCGTGGCGCGTGTTGTGGTCGCCGTCGATGACCCGGATGAACGGGTTTCCGGGCGCGGTTATCAGATTTTACGGGATGCCGGGATTGCGGTCGAGACCGGTTTGCTGAGAGCCAAGGGCGAGCGTGTGCTGGCCGGATATCTCACACGAAAGGTGAAGAACCGGCCGCATGTGATTTTGAAGCTTGCTGTTTCCTCGGATGGCATGATTGGTCGGGTTGGGGAAGGGCAGGTGGCGATTACCGGCCCGGAGTCCCGCCATGCCGTGCATGAGTTGCGCGCAAGCTGTGATGCTATTCTTGTTGGGATTGGGACGGCGGTTGCTGACGATCCGGAATTGACGGTGCGCATTCCGGGGCTGGAGTATCGCTCGCCGGTTCGGATTGTGCTGGATCGGCGGTTGGAGTTGCCGGTGGAGTCGAAGCTGGTGCGGACGGCTGGGGATGTGGGTGTGGTGGTGGCGCAGTTGGCGTCGAGTGCGGAGCTACCCCCCTCTGCCCTGCCGGGCATCTCCCCCTCAAGGGGGGAGATCGACTCGTGGTTGGCCGGTCGCTCCAATCTGGAACCTTCTTCTGAGGCATCGATCACGGATGCGTCTTTGGCGTTTGACGCCAACGGCGAGATGTCCGGCAAGGTAAGCGCCCAGCCGATCTCCCCCCTTGAGGGGGAGATGCCCGGCAGGGCAGAGGGGGGTAGCCCCACCCACAAGCATTCCGAACTCGAAGCCACCCAAAAACGCCAACAACTCGAAACGGCTGGCGTCGAAGTCCTCACCACCCCAACCCTCCAGTCCCTCCTCACCATTCTCGCCAACCGCGGAATGTCGGAACTTCTGGTCGAAGGTGGCGCTCACGTCGCAAAATCCTTCCTTGAAGCTGGCCTCGTTGATCGTATTCTGCTGTTCGAAAGCCCCATTATCATCGGTGCAGGTGGGCTTGAAAGCCCGCTTACACGTGACGATATCCCACAGGAATTTACAATTGTCGGCGAGACCGCTTATGGGCCGGATCGCTGTTTTGAATTTGAAAGGCCGCTTTGATGTTTACCGGAATTGTCACCGACGTTGGAACCGTGTCCGAGCTGGAGACTCTGCCGGAAGGCGTGCGACTGCGTGTGGCGACCGCTTATGATCCGAAGACCATCGATATCGGCGCATCGATTTCCCACGGCGGCGTGTGCCTGACGGTGACGAAGCTTCCCGAACAGGGCAGCAACGAGCGCTGGTTCGAAGTCGAGGCCTGGGAAGAGGCGCTTCGCCTGACCACCATTGCCAGCTGGACCAAGGATACCCGCGTCAATCTGGAGCGCGCGCTGAAAATCGGCGACGAACTCGGCGGCCATATCGTGTCCGGCCACGTGGATGACAAGGCCGAAATTCTGTCGGTGGAATCTGAAGGCGAGGCCGTGCGCATCCGCCTTCGTGCGCCGGAGCATCTTGCGAAGTTCGTGGCACCAAAGGGATCCATCGCGCTGGACGGTACCTCGCTAACCGTCAATGCCGTCAATGGCACGGATTTCGACGTCCTGCTCATCCGCCACACACTCTCCGTCACCACATGGGGTGACCGTCAGCCGGGCGATTTCGTGAATTTCGAAGTCGATACCATGGCGCGCTATGCCGCTAGGCTGGCGGAGTTTCCGTCCGGGAAAGAATGACGATGTCGCCGTTGTAGTCCGTGCGAGCGAGTTCGACAAAGCCGAGTTTGGCGGCCAGCTTCAGCGAAGGACCGTTTTCCGGGTGGATGATGGAAGTCATACGCATGTCTGGAAAGTTGACCTTCGCCCATTGGATCAACGCGCTGACGGCCTCAAATGCGTAGCCCTTGCCATGGACATCCGGAAAGAACACCCATCCGGTTTCCAATGTTCCTTCCACGGAGGGGGTGATCTCACGACGTGCCTCGTGAAAGCCTGCTTCACCAATAAACCGGCCACTCTCCTTGTCTTCAACTGCCATGAAACCAAATCCGAGATGATGCCAGTGTCCGGCGGAGCGCAGCAATTTGCTCCAGCTTTGCTCGCGGGTCTGAGGTATCCCGCCTATGTAGCGCACGACGCCCGGGTCCGCCCATAGCGTTGCGTAATCGGCGAAATCATTGACGTGATGTGATCTGAGGAGAAGACGAGGGGTTTCGATGACGGGGATGCTGTGCAAGCTATGCTCCTGCGGTTATCGCGCAAAAATAAACATATTTTTCTTGCGATCAAACTGCGAAATTTTGCGATAGTGTTCGGGACATCGGACCTGCCATGCGTGAAAAATGCTTGCTAAAGCACGCAAGCCATGGTTTGACCGCGCCAAAAGCCGGGATGATCCGGCGCAGATTTTCAGGAAATCCCCATGTCCAAACCTCACCTTCTCATCGTGGAAGCACGATTTTATGACGATATGGCTGATGCTCTTCTCGATGGCGCAAAGTTTGCGCTTGATGAAGCTGGCGCGACCTATGACATCATCACCGTTCCCGGCGCGCTGGAAATTCCGCCTGCCATCGCCATGGCACTGGATGGTGCGGATGATGAAGGCACGGAATATGATGGCTTCGTCGCGCTTGGCATGGTTATCCGTGGCGAGACCTACCATTTCGATATCGTTTCCAACGAATCCTCGCGCGCGCTGATGGATCTTGCCGTCAGTGAATCGCTGGCCATCGGCAATGGCATCATGACCGTCGAGAACGAAGATCAGGCCTGGGCGCGTGTTCGCCGTTCCGATAAGGACAAGGGTGGTTTTGCGGCCCGTGCGGCACTGACCATGATCGAACTGAAAAAGAAACTGGGTGGCTGAGAGCATGAGCAATACTGAGAACGGCTCCGAGCCTCGCCCACCGTCTACAAAGCCGGTCAACCAGCGCGGCGCTGCACGCCTTGCTGCGGTTCAGGCGCTTTACCAGATGGATGTCGGCGGCACCGGTGTGATGGAAGTCGTCGCCGAATATGAGGCGCATCGCCTTGGCCAGGAAGTGGATGGCGAGACCTATCTGAAGGCTGATCCGTCCTGGTTCCGCTCCATCGTTTCTGGCGTCGTGCGTGACCAGACCAAGATCGACCCGCTGGTGCGCTCGGCCCTTCAGGAGGACTGGCCGCTGTCGCGTCTGGATACCACCGTTCGGGCAATCCTGCGTGCCGGTACCTTCGAAATCCTGGAACGCAAAGACGTTCCGGTCGCCGTTATCGTGACGGAATATGTCGAAATCGCCCGTGCGTTTTTCGAACATGACGAGCCGAAGCTCGTCAATGCAGTGTTGGACCGCATTGCCAAGCAGGTGCGCGGCGAGGCGAAGCGCTAACAAACATTCGAGGAAGACATAAGCGCCGTTTCTGTTCCGGGACTGAAGACCAACGGACCGAAGCCTAGCGCAATGTCTTCCTGCTTGCCGTAGCGCAGGCCATTATGGGCTCCGCCGCACTTGATCGGCGCGCTGGCCGATCATTGGCTTCTCGGTGCGGATAAATCGCTGGCTACGGCACCGTCTGCCGACTTCTCACCAAACTATGTCCTTGATTCTTGCATGCGGCGTGGTCTCCGCAACTGGCGATATCCGTCAGGATTTGCTGGCACCGGTTGCCTTCGCCGGCAGGTGCCTTTTGCTTCTGCTTTCCTTTTGTCGAAACAGAAGGCCGTTCAAAAACCGGTCTGAATCAGAGCGATAAGCCATTCGTTGCGAATCTTCGGACTTGACGCGGCGGGTTTCACCAACGCAATCTCCGCACGCAGACCATTTTTCCTTGGGAGGGGAACAAATGGTCCACCTTGGCGTCAGGGCTCTACACCCTGCGCCCCGCATGGTTTCGCCCGCCGGGGAGGGAGTGAGAACCCGGCACACAGGAGGTAAGTGCGAATGACCGTCATTGCATTGGTAATTTTATGCGGTGTCTTGTCCGTGGTATACGCGGTCTGGGCAACGAAAAGCGTTCTCGATGCCGATCAAGGCAGTGAACGCATGCAGGAAATAGCAGGCTATATCAGGGAGGGCGCGCAGGCGTATCTCGCCCGTCAATATCTTACCATCGCAATCGTCGGTATCATCGTCGCAGTCGCGGTCTGGTTCTTTCTCTCGTCGGAAGCGGCTATCGGGTTCGTCATCGGCGCGGTTTTATCCGGTGCCGCCGGCTTTGTCGGCATGCACGTCTCGGTGCGGGCAAATCTGCGCACGGCGCAGGCGGCATCCCACAGTCTGGCTGCGGGTCTCGACATCGCCTTCAAGTCCGGTGCCATTACCGGCATGCTGGTGGCGGGTCTCGCGCTTTTGGGCGTATCCATCTATTACCTCGTGCTGACGGCGGGCCTTGGCCATCCGGTCGGGTCTCGCGTCGTCATCGATGCGCTGGTGTCCCTCGGCTTCGGTGCCTCGCTGATCTCGATCTTCGCCCGTCTTGGCGGCGGTATCTTCACCAAGGGGGCCGATGTCGGCGGTGATCTCGTCGGCAAGGTGGAAGCGGGTATTCCCGAAGACGATCCACGCAACCCCGCCACCATTGCCGACAATGTCGGTGATAATGTTGGTGATTGCGCAGGCATGGCAGCGGACCTGTTCGAAACCTATGCCGTCTCCGTCGTGGCCACCATGGTTCTCGCGGCCATCTTCTTTGCCGGTGCGCCGATCCTTGAAAGCGTCATGCTCTATCCGCTGGCAATTTGCGGCGTGTGCATCCTGACCTCGATTGCCGGAACTTTCTTCGTCAAGCTTGGCACCAACAACTCGATTATGGGCGCGCTCTATAAAGGCCTGATCGCCACCGGCGTGCTTTCCATTGCCGGTCTTGCGGTGGCAACATCGCTCACCATCGGCTGGGGCTCCATCGGCATTGTCGCCGGTATGGATATCACCGGCACCAACCTGTTTCTGTGCGGTATCGTCGGTCTGGTCGTCACCGCCTTTATCGTCGTGATTACGGAATATTACACCGGCACCAACAAGCGTCCGGTCAATTCCATCGCGCAGGCTTCCGTCACGGGCCACGGCACCAACGTCATCCAGGGCCTGGCCGTGTCGCTGGAATCAACAGCACTTCCGGCCATCGTCATCGTAGGGGGCATCATCTCGACCTATCAGCTCGCGGGCCTGTTCGGCACCGGCATTGCGGTCACCGCGATGATCGGTATTGCGGGCATGATCGTTGCCCTCGATGCGTTCGGTCCAGTCACGGATAATGCCGGTGGCATTGCGGAAATGGCGGGTCTCGACCCGGATGTGCGCAAGGCAACGGATGCGCTGGATGCTGTCGGAAACACCACCAAGGCCGTGACCAAAGGCTATGCCATTGGTTCGGCAGGCCTTGGCGCGCTGGTGTTGTTTGCCGCCTATTCCAACGACCTCTCCTATTTCGCGGCCAATGGCGATCTCTATCCTTACTTCAAGGATATCGGCGAAATCTCCTTTAGCCTTTCCAACCCCTACGTGGTTGCCGGATTGCTGTTTGGCGGCATGATTCCGTACCTCTTCGGCGGCATCGCCATGACAGCGGTTGGCAAGGCCGCAGGGTCCATCGTGGAAGAGGTGCGCCGTCAGTTCCGCGAAAAGCCTGGCATCATGCAGGGTACGGAAAAGCCGGATTACGGCAGGGCCGTGGATATTTTGACTAAGGCAGCCATCCGGGAAATGGTAATTCCCTCGCTGCTGCCTGTTCTGGCCCCCATCGTCGTCTATTTCGGGGTGTTGCTGATGTCCGGCTCCAAGGCCTCGGCCTTCGCTGCGCTCGGTGCGTCTCTGCTCGGCGTCATCATCAACGGTCTCTTCGTTGCCATTTCCATGACCTCAGGTGGTGGCGCATGGGACAATGCCAAGAAAAGCTTCGAGGATGGCTTCATCGACAAGGATGGCGTCACGCATCTCAAGGGTTCAGAAGCGCATAAGGCGTCGGTGACTGGTGATACGGTTGGTGATCCCTACAAGGATACGGCTGGCCCTGCGGTCAATCCGGCGATCAAGATCACCAACATCGTGGCGTTGCTGCTGTTGGCTGTTCTGGCTCATTAAAACCTGAAACAAAAAAAAGCCCGCGAGATGATCATCTCGCGGGATTTTTGCATTTTCTCTTCTTGGGATCAGAAGCCGCTGCCATTGTTGCCGCTCTGGCCCAGAATGCTCTTGGCAATACCGGCACCCGCCGTGCCGCCGGAAAGCAGCTGCTGCAGGAAGGTGAGGTCCTTGCCGCCTGTCGGTGTGGTGCGCGAAATGGTGTCGAACACCTTGCCGTCTTGCAGCGTGTAGTTTGCCTTTTGAGAAACGACGCCGTTCTTGTCGAAATAGATCGCCAGAATGTTCTGCTCAACCAGTTGCGGCTTCATGAAGGCAGCTCTACGCACGCGCTTCTGGGAAATGTAATAGAACACCTCGTTGCCGAAGGTCGCGGTGGTGGAGGGCGTACCCATGGTCAGCAGAACCTGTTCGCGGCTGGAACCGACCGGGATCAGCTGGAGGGACTGCTCGTCCGCAACGTAGCCATTATGGAAAACATCGGTGGTGCTGGAGCAGGCCGACAGGAGGCTGGATGCGATGACGATCGCAACGGCGGTCTTGCTCAGAAACGTGGTCTGCTGTCCTGAATTCTGCTTGCTCACCTGCGTTTCCCCGACTGCGATCATGAATGGCACCTTCCGGCATTGCGTGTTGTAGCGCTTGTGTACACACGATTATGTCAATCCGGGGACAGGAATTCCCCGTTTCATCAAGCAATGCAACAGGTTTTCGAAAATCACGTCTCTTGCGACGCTTCTCTACGACTGTTTCAGCCAGACGATGAACGTGACCTCAACGGCATTGCAATTCTTGGATGCTTCGGTAAACCAGCTTTCGCAATCATGCAACAAGCGCGACGGGCGAGACGCCATTTCGCCGATCAATATTCGGGAATTTCGATGGTGTTCGGTCTTTTCAAAAAGAAAAACAACAATCGTCCCATTGTTGACAGGCAATATCACACGCTCACCACTGCCGCGCGCCACCCGGATTTCTATCTGCACCTTGGTGTGCCGGATACAGTCATGGGCCGTTTCGAGATGCTTGCCATCATCATGATTCTCTACTTCCGTCGCACAAAGTCCTCCGCCACCAGCGGGCAGGAGATTGCGCAGGAGATCGTGGATGCGTTCTTCCAGGACCTCGATCATTCCATGCGCGAGCTTGGTATCGGGGACCAGGGCGTGCCCAAGCGGATAAAGAAATTCGCTGGCATGTTCTATGGACGCCTTGAATCCTACGCTGCGGCGCTGGACGCTTCGGATGCGCAGGCCCTTGCGGCAGCCCTTGCACGCAATATATACCCGCAGGCAGAAGCGTCCGCGCCTGATATGCGCGGACTTGCCAATTGGATGATGGCGGCCGCCCATGCCTTGTCTGCGCAGTCGGAAGACCTTGTCGCGACAGGATATGTCACGTTGCCCGTCCCCGAGTTATGAGGTTTCCATGAGTTCGCAACATCCGGCCAACGACGACGTACCTTTTTCCTATCCTGTGAAGGTAGGTCATATTTCCGCCAATCCCGTCAGGATTGGTCTCACCGCCAGCCCGGAAGAACTGATTGGGCTGGCAAAACTGTGGGATGTCGTGTCGGTCGAGTCTCTGAAAAGCGAATTGCAGGTGACGCGCTGGAAAAGAGATGGATTGAAAATTACCGGTGATGTGCGTGTTGCTCTGACCCAGGCTTGTGTTGTCACACTGGAGCCGGTTTCGAGTGTTATCGATGAAAAGATTGATCAGATTTTCGTGCCAGAGGGTTCCAAACTGGCGCGCATGATGCCGGACGAAAAAGGCGAAATCGTTCTGGACCCGGAGGGTCCTGATATTCCCGACCAGTTCAGCGGTGATACGATCGATGTCGGTGTCGTCGTCGCGGAGTTCGCAGCGCTTGCCATCGAACCTTATCCGCGCAAGCCCGATGTGGATTTTGCAGGGTACGGCGAAGAGAAGCTTGTGGAAGAAAAAAAGCCGTCGCCTTTTGCGGCGTTGAAGGACTGGAAAAAAGACTGAATCCGGTTAGCACCAATAATTCGGTTGTAAGAGAGCGCGGAAACGGTATTTTCGCGCAAAATTCCACCGCACGGCGGTTAGAAGGATCAGGGACGCGTGATCAGAATTGCAATTGACGTCATGGGCGGGGATTTTGGCCCTGATGTTGCCATACCCGGCGCTGCCAAGGCGCTGGAGCGGCATAACGATGTGGTTTTCCTGCTTTATGGGCAGAAGGCCAGATGTGAGCCCATTCTGGCGCAATTTCCGAAGCTTCGGGAAAAGGCACAATTTTTCGACTGCGAAGTATCCGTTGCGATGGATGAAAAGCCGAGCCAGGCGCTGCGCCGTGGCCGCTATATCTCTAGCATGTGGCGCGCGCTTGAAGCCGTAAAGGTTGGCGAAGCCGATGTTGCGGTTTCCGCAGGCAACACCGGCGCTCTCATGGCCATGGCAAAATTCTGCCTGCGCACCATGGCGCGTGTCGAGCGGCCTGCCATCGCCGGTATCTGGCCGACTACAAAGGGCGAAAGCATCGTTCTCGATGTGGGTGCCACGATCGGTGCCGATTCCCAGCAACTCCTCGACTTCGCCATCATGGGCGGGGCCATGGCTCGTGCGTTGTTCGATATCGACCGCCCGACGGTCGGCCTTCTGAACGTCGGCACCGAAGAGGTAAAGGGACAGGAAGAGGTTCGCGAAGCGGGTCGTCTCATTCGTGAAGCGGGTCTTGGCACTATCGACTACCGCGGATTCGTCGAAGGCAACGATATCGGCAAGGGTACGGTCGATGTCGTCGTGACCGAAGGCTTTACCGGCAACATTGCGTTGAAGACGGCGGAAGGCACAGCCCGGCAGATCAATACGCTGCTGCGTGAAGCGATTTCTCGCAGCTTTATTGCCAAAATCGGCTATATTCTGGCGAAAAGCGCATTTGATGTGCTGCGTGAGAAGATGGACCCGCGCAAGGTCAATGGCGGAGTGTTTCTGGGTCTGAACGGCATCGTCATCAAAAGCCACGGCAGCACGGATGCCATGGGCTTCGCGTCCGCAGTCGATGTTGGATATGACATGGCCCATAATGGCCTGACAGCCAAAATAGAAAATGATTTGAAAGCTTACCACGCAAGACGTCTTCCGCCTCCGGCACCTGAAGCGATCGTGGTTGATGAGGAATAGAAGATGATCCGCTCAATTATACGGGGTTACGGTGCAGCGCTGCCAAAGCGCGTCATGACGAACCAGGACATTGAAGCGATCGTAGAGACCACCGATGAGTGGATCGTGCAGCGCACCGGCATCAAGCAGCGCTACATCGCGGGTGAGGGGGAAACGACCTCTTCGCTTGGCGAGTTGGCAGCGCGCGCGGCTCTTGAAAATGCTGGCATCAAGCCTGAAGACATCGATCTCATCATCGTGGCGACATCAACGCCGGATAATACCTTCCCGGCAACGGCTGTGAATATCCAGAACCGTCTTGGCATTACAGGCGGCTTTGCATTCGACGTGCAGGCTGTCTGTTCAGGCTTCGTTTATGCCATGGCAACCGCCGACCTTTATATTCGTGGCGGCATGGCCAAGCGGGTTTTGGTCATCGGCGCAGAAACGTTCTCGCGTATTCTCGACTGGACCGATCGCACGACCTGCGTTTTGTTCGGTGATGGTGCCGGTGCTGTTGTTCTTGAAGCCGGCGAGGGCGAGGGCAAGACCTCCGATCGTGGCATTCTGACATCCAATCTGCGTTCCGACGGTTCGCACAAGGACAAGCTTTACGTTGACGGTGGCCCATCCACGACAGGCACCGTCGGCCATCTGCGCATGGAAGGCCGTGAGGTGTTCAAGCACGCCGTTGGCATGATCACTGATGTTATCGAGGCTGCATTCGAGGCGACCTGTACGACCGCTGACGATCTTGACTGGCTGGTGCCGCATCAGGCAAACCGTCGTATTATCGACGGTTCTGCGAAAAAACTCGGCATTCCGAGCGAAAAGGTTGTGATCACGGTGGATCAGCATGGCAACACGTCTGCCGCTTCCATTCCGCTTGCACTGGCTGTTGCCGCTGCCGATGGCCGCATCAAAAAGGGCGATCTGGTGATGCTGGAAGCCATGGGCGGCGGTTTCACATGGGGTGCTGTTCTGCTGCGCTGGTAAAATTTGCTTTATGATGCCCGGTAAGCCATTGCCACTATTAATGGAAATCCCTAAACGATTCTGGAAACTTTGCTTGACCGGTTGAGGCAAGGGCAATAATCTCTGCCCGGTTCAGCATAATAAAAGAGAGCGGTGCGGGGAAATATGGCCGGGAAAACAGTGACACGTGCGGATCTAGCCGAGTCTGTGTTTCGAAAAGTGGGGTTGTCCCGGACTGAATCCGCCGAACTGGTTGAAACCGTCATCGACGAGATTTGCAACGCGATCACGCGCGGAGAGGTGGTAAAGCTCTCCTCCTTCGCGACATTTCAGATTCGTGAAAAGAACGAGCGTATCGGTCGCAATCCCAAGACCGGCGAAGAGGTACCTATTTCTCCCCGCCGCGTCATGACCTTCAAGGCATCCAACGTTTTGAAGCAGCGCATTCTCAAAGCCCATTCGGCGCGCAAGGCGAAACAGAAAAGCCAGAAAGCCGGCTCCTGAGCCGCATTCTTTTCCGCAGTCGAGGTGCTTTTTACACGCTGCGATTCCTTTCTTCCTGTGAAGATAGTTGAATTTCAACCGCCAAGCTGTTGAAACAAAGGCGATTCGCATCATACCTTGTTGCGTGTTTTGGATTCTGCCTTTGGTCTGAATGGGAGTTGAACTTTGGATAAGAGCCCCGACGCCTTTCGAACGATCAGCGAAGTGGCGGATGATCTGGACCTGCCGCAACACGTTCTGCGTTTCTGGGAAACACGCTTTCCGCAGATCAAGCCAATGAAGCGCGGCGGTGGCCGTCGCTATTATCGCCCTGACGATGTCGATCTTTTGAAGGGTATTCGCCACCTTCTGTACGACCACGGTTATACGATCAAGGGCGTGCAAAAGCTGCTCAAGACCAATGGTAACCGCTTCGTCTCCGCCATCGCATCAGGCGATATGGCGACGATGGAAGCCATCATGGCCGCCAGCGGTGAGAAGGATACACCTGAGCCGCGCGTCGCCGCTTCAGAAGAGGATGAAGTCGTTGGCCGCCCCAAGGCCCGGCCCAGTGGCCGTTTCTTCGGCTTTGGTGGCAATGGTTCAGACGACACGCCGGAGATATCCCTCGGCAAATCCAGCATCAACAAGGACGACCGTGCACTCCTGCAGGAAGCCCTGTTCGATCTTTTGGAATGCAAACGACTGCTGGATCAGGTCCGCTGACGATCATAAAGTTTGGGGATAACCCAAATTTTTAAGCGGCATTTATGTCAAATGCCAACCTTTCGGAAACTCCTTGGGCCGATAATGCGGCCCGGACAAGGAGTTATCCCGTGAGCAAGAGAAAACCTTCAAGTCGTCGTCGTAGTTCGGCCAAGTCTGGCGGTTCTGGTCTGTGGTCGTGGTTGTTGCTGTTCGGCGTCGCCGTCGGAGGCATTCAGGTCTATGAGCATCGCGACAGTCTGATGCCGAAATTGAAAGACACGGTTGCCGCCGTATCGAAGCCCGCCGCGCCGCAACCAAGGTCGCGTGAGGTTGCCGCTGAAAGGCCAAAACCGTCAGCTACACAAACCGTAGCGCTTCCGGCAAGTGGCGCACCCGTGCCGCCTCGCTCCATCGCGATGCCCAACGGCGCAGCGACGATGTCGACTCAGGCATCAACCACTGCCCTGCCATCATCCCGCCCGCCGGTGGAAAACGTATCGCTGGGTGCAAAGCCCGGAACGTTCGCTTTCTGCGGTCGATCGGGCCTCAACAATTGCGTCGCCGATGGCAACACATTCTGGTTCAAAGGCGAGAAAATGAAACTCGCCGGTATCGCCGTTCCGCAAACGGATCAGGCCCGATGCCTGGAAGAGCGCCAGAAGGGCTTTGCCGCCAAGGTTCGCCTGCGCGATATGCTGAACGGCGGCAATTTCCAGGTCGCCTCCATGGGAGGTGCCTCGACACTATCGAGATCCGGCGTCTCTTTCGCAGATCAGTTGGTGCGCGAAGGTCTAGCGCTGCCAGCGGGCAGGGGAAATCAATCCTGGTGCGGGTAATTTCGACTTCGCACCACACCTGCCCGTTGACCACAGCCGCTTGCGCTGTGTAGATAAAAACCGCAAGCGGACGTGGCGGAATCGGTATACGCAGCAGACTTAAAATCTGCCGACCTCTGGTCTTGCGGGTTCAAGTCCCGCCGTCCGCACCAGCGCTCATAATCTGTCCGGTAAACTGATGATTTTGGCGCTGTGCAGAATAATCGCTACGATTGCATATAAATTGCCACATTTCAAAAATATTCAACCTGAGTGATTATTTACTCAGGAGATTAAACTTTGCCGAAGCCTAAGTTTGCCGACCTTTGGAAAAGTTTCCCAGACCACCAGCAGTACAAGACGATGTTCGATCTCTATATGATGCTCGGAGGTGCTGCTCAGAAAAATATTCACGCACCGGGTTTCGGCGCAAATGGAAACGCATGTGCGAGCAGAATGAGCGTGGCACTCAGTCTTTCTGGCCATAAAATCGACGCTGGCATTGCCCAGACAGCGCGGGCGAGGACCTTGGGAACAGATAAGGGATACCGCATCATTTACGGTGTTGCGGACTTGAGAAGCTATCTTATGATAGCTTTCGGGCAGCCGCAAACAGACAATGTTTCTCCGTACAACGATGCCTTTGGCGGGAAAAAGGGTATTGTGGCGTTCAATGTAAGAGGTTGGACCGGTGCCGTAGGCCATATCGCCTTATGGAATGGCTCAGCGTTTCGGGAGCCCACATCTGATGACTACTCGCAATTTTCCGATGGTCCTGCTGCCACGGTTAAAGGCGAATTTTGGGAGATGCCTTGAATGACACGTAGTTTCATCACAGGAGCCCGGCTCTTTCTAGCGTGTGGATTCATATCCGCTGTCTCCGGCATCGCGCGCGCCGACGCCCGCTCTCAACTACAGCAAGACGTAGAAGGATATGCCGTCGCCACGTGTCTAGCCGCCCAGAATTCGGATTATTTAAAGGACCAGGGAGATGGCTGGGCAAGCATCATTGTTCAGCGCGGGTATGGAGATGTTGAAGACTGGCAGCCCCTGATCGACGCTGTGAACTCAGCGCTTAAGGATGGATCAGTGGCGGTTATAAAGGGTGACGGCACATCATCTAAGCAGATGCCGGTCTTTTATTGTGCAGAGATCATCGATCAGCCGAAGGTGCGTAGCGCAGTCGACGCTACCATGGAGAAGATGAAAGCAGCCTATGAAGGCAGATGACAATTGCCGATGTTTGGATTGCTCAGGCCTTCCAGAACAACGGCATCAATAGCACCAGCACTGTCAATATCTCTAGACGCCCGAGCAGCATCATCAGCGACAGCAGGTATAGTGCAGGGTCGCTGATGGTGGAGAAGTTGCCGGCGGGGCCGATGATGGGGCCGACGCCGGGGCCGACATTGGCGAGCGAAGTGGCGACGGCGGAGGTTGCCGTCAGGAAATCGTAGCCCATTGCACTCATGACCATGCTGCCGCCGATCCACAGGGCGATGAAACAGCTCAGAAACAGGAAGACGTTGCGGATGGTTTCGGCGTCCACGACCTGGGCACCATAGCGCACGGAATAGACTGCGTCCGGGTAGAGCAGCTTTTTCAGACCGGTTTTCACGACATTATAGACGATGACGAAGCGGTAGGCCTTGATGCCGCCGGCTGTCGAGCCGGAACAGCCGCCCATGAAGGTGGCGAAGAAGGCGACGACCACGACGAAGGGCCCCCACAGCGTGTAGTCATCGCTGGCGAAGCCGCCTGTCGACAGGATCGACGTCATGTTGAAGAAAGAGTGGCTAAGCGCGATGTAGAGCGGCACGCCATTGGTTATGTGGTGATAGATGCCGACGGCCAGCGATATTGCGCAAAGATAGCCGATGAAGACCCGGATCTGTGGATCATACAGAATGTCCATGCGACCGCGCAGAGCCAGCAGGATCATGACGGAAAAGGGCAGACTTCCCAGGATGAGGAAGAAGGTCGCAATCCAGAGCAGCGCGACATTGTCCCCGAAGAAGGCAAAAGACGCATCGTGGGTGGAGAACCCGCCGGTTGCCACTGTGGACATGGCGTGGTTCAGCGCATCGAAATGCGTCATGCCTGCGAAATCGAAGGCGATGGTGCAGGCCAGCGTCATGACAACGTAAATGCCGACAAAGGCCTTGGTGAAGCTGGCCAGCCGCGCAAATGGCCGGTCATTGGCGGTATCTGACGATTCCATGCGAAAGAACGTCATGCCGCCGACGCGCAACAGCGGCAGGATGAACAGGCCGAGTGCGACGATACCGATACCGCCCAGCCAGCACAGCAGCGAGCGCCAGATGAGAATGCCCTGCGGTGCCTTGTCCAGCCCATAAATGGCGGTGGAGCCGGTGGTGGTGATGGCGGATACGGATTCGAACATGGCCTGCCCGAAACTCAGGTTCAGTTCCGAGAGATAAAGCGGTACGGCACCGATCAGCGAGAAAACCAGCCACAATACGTTGACCAGCAGGAAGCCGAACCGCTTGTTGAAGGTCGGCATGGGTGCGCGGGTGGCAAAGGCGCAGGCAAGCGCCAGTCCGCCGCACATGAAGCCCGAGGCGGCAAACACGCCCCAGTCATTGTTGCCATAATAAAGATCGGCCATGGCTGGAATGAACATCGCCGTCGCCATGTATAGCCCGAAGACCGACGCGATATAGAGGACTGCGCGCAGAAGGTTGCTATTCAATAAATGGAACCTTGATCGAGTGAAGCGTACCGAAGTTGCGCAAAGAGTCTTTGTGTCAGGCGTTTTCCTATGGCATAGCGGGTGCCATCGTGAAATTCAATGGATTGAAAATCGTGGATAAATTGCTTGTAGAGGCCGCACGGCGGGAAGTTCGGGAATTGTTTCCCGAAACGCCGTTGCAGTTGAATGAACATCTGAGCCGCCGGTATGGAGCCGAGATTTGGCTGAAGCGTGAAGACCTCACGCCTGTTCGTTCGTACAAGATTAGAGGCGCGTTCAACTTTCTGCGTAAAGCCGTTGCTACCACGGGCAAGGACAAGATTTTCGTTTGCGCATCTGCTGGCAACCACGCGCAGGGGTTTGCCTTCGCATGCCGTCATTTCGGTGTACACGGTGTGGTGTTCATGCCGGTGACGACGCCGCAGCAGAAGATCGACAAGACCCGCATCTTTGGCGGCGAGTTCATCAAGATCAAGCTAATTGGCGATATTTTCGACCAGTGCTATGCCGCTGCCCGCGCTTACGTGGAAGAGACCGACGCCTATATGGTGCCGCCCTTCGACCATAAGGACATCATCGAGGGACAGGCGACCGTGGCCGCCGAGATCGTGGACCAGTTGCCGGACAGCAAGGCACCGGATCTGCTGGTGATGCCCGTTGGCGGTGGTGGTCTTTCAGCCGGCCTCACGGGATTTTTCGCGGACAAGGTTGCGAGCAGCAACTTCATTTTCTGTGAGCCTGTTGGTGCGCCGAGCCTGAAGACGAGCCTTGCAGAGGGCAGGGCTGTCACCTTGACTAAGGTCGATAATTTTGTCGATGGTGCCGCCGTGGCGCGCATTGGCGATCTGAACTTCGAGGCGCTGAAGCATTTTCCACCGGAGCAGGTCGAGCTTATCGCCGAAAACGCCATCTGCGTGACCATCATCGATATGCTCAATCTCGAAGGCGTGGTGCTGGAGCCTGCCGGTGCGCTATCGATTGCGGCGCTTGAGAAGATGGGTCGTGAACGACTGGAGGGCAAGCGTGTCGTTTGCATCGTCTCCGGCGGCAATTTCGACTTCGACCGGTTGCCGGATGTGAAGGAACGCGCCATGCGTTATGCGGGCGTGAAGAAATACTTCATTCTGCGCCTGCCGCAGCGCCCCGGCGCATTGCGCGATTTCCTCAATCTTTTGGGACCCGATGATGACGTCGCGCGTTTCGAATATCTGAAGAAGTCAGCCCGTAACTTTGGCTCCATCCTTATCGGCATCGAAACCACGGAACCTGAGAATTTCAGCGGCCTGTTCGAGCGCTTCGAGGCGGCTGGCCTGGGTTACGAGGACATAACCGAAAACGAAATCCTCGCCAATCTGATCATCTGATTTCGGACAAGACAACAGGAAGGTAAAACAATGGCCTCATTCTTCTCGAAACTCTTTTCCGGCTTCGGTTCCGCATCGGATGATGCGCCGAAGAAGGCCGAAACATCGGAAGCGCATCCCTACAAGGATTGTGTGATTTACGCGACGCCTCTGAAAGAGGGCAACCAGTACCGTCTGGCCGGTCGCATCGAGAAAAAGGTGGGCGAGGAAACGCTTGCGCATGAATTTGTGCGTGCAGATGTTTTCACCAGCCTTGATGATGCGGTGGAATGCACGGTCCGCAAGGCCAAGCTGATCATCGACCAGAGCGGCGCTTCGCTGTTCACCGACAAAAAATAACGGCCGCGAGTTGATCGCAGCCGTTACGGTAATTCTGACAAGCGGCGTGGTGACACGCCGCTTTTTTAATTGGGATTAGGCAGCTTTGGCCAGCTCTTCAACCTTGGCGGTTGCGGAAGCGATTGCCTTTTCGGCAGCTTCAGGACCGAATGCGAGACCTTCGACGCGGATGACTTCGATATCTGTGAGGCCGATGAAGCCCAGAACCGTCTTGAGATATGGAATGGCGTGGTCCAAGGCTGCTGCCGGGCCTTCGGAATAAACGCCAGCCGACGACAGAACGATGTAGACCTTCTTGCCGGTTGCGAGGCCGACCGGGCCGGATTCGGTGTATTTGAAGGTCAGGCCAGCGCGAGCAATGTTATCGATCCAGGACTTCAGGCCGGAATAGATGTTGAAGTTGATCATACCCGTGCCGATGACGATCGTGTCGGCTTCCAGCAATTCGGCAACGCGCTTGTCGGAATATTCTGCGGCTGCGGCTTCCTGCGCATCGCGCTGATCGGCAGACTTGCGGATGGCAGATGTCGTGACCTGATCCAGATGCGGGATTGGGTTCTGGCCGAGATCGAGATGCGTGATCGTGCCGTTCGTCTGTGCCTGAAGCTTGGCAGCGAGATCGCCAGCGAATTTGTTCGACAGGGATTCTTCAGCGCGTGGGCTCGATGTAAGGAGGAGAATCTTCGACATTTGAAATATCCTTGTTTCAATTTTAGGCGTTCAAGCGGGCAGAGTGTCCCGATGGTTGCCGCTTATATCATTCAATGTTGTCATCTAGAAAACTGTGATAATCTGGAAGTGACCTATCGATGAAGTGGATGGACCATGGAAGCTAACCCCACACTGGACCAGTTGCAGGTGTTTTTGAGTGTTGCCGAAACCGGCAGTTTTTCTGCTGCCTCAAGGGCTTTGAACCGGGCGCAATCGGTTGTCAGCTACACGATTGCTAATCTCGAAGCGCAGCTGGAAGTCACGTTGTTCGAGCGAAACGGTGTTCGCCAGCCCAAGCTGACAGCAGACGGTGCAGCCATGCTGGAGCATGCGCGGCGCATCGTTGCTGGGCTTCAGGATATGCGCGCCCGGGCGAAAGGGTTGAAGCAGGGGCTTGAGGCGGAGGTTAATCTTGCCATCAGCACCATGGTGCCTGCCGAGGCGGTGGTTGCCGTCCTGCGCGATTTTCGGGTCCATTTTCCCACCGTTTCTCTCAATCTAAATGTGGGGGAACTCGGCATGGTCATGGATATGGTGCTGAACCGCAAGGCGGGCATCGGCATTGGTGGTGCCATATTCCACCAGGATGATGGTCTTGTTATCGATAAGGTCGGCCATTCCTTCATGGTGCCTGTGGCCGCCGCCGACCATCCGCTTGCTTTGCTAGATCGGCCCTTGACGCTCGCGGATGTCCGCGAAGAGGTGCAGCTTGTTGTGACAGACGCATCAGGCCTGACCAAAGGTCGGGATTTCAACGTCCTATCCTACAAGAAATGGCGCGTCAGCGACATCGCGACCAAATATCAGCTCATCAAGGGCGGGCTTGGTTGGGGTGGCCTTCCGGCATCCGTTGTACGCAACGATATTATCAACGGCGTTCTGAAAGCGCTGAAATTGGATGCTTATGAGGGCGGGGAGTATGCGCTTTATGCCCTGCGTAAATCTGACACGCCGGCTGGCCCAGCAGCACAGTGGTTGATAGATTCGTTTCATCAATGCTTGTCCCAATGCCCGAACCACAAAAATTTCCTGGCGGATTTCGCACCGAGCCAGGAACCCATGCTGAGGGATGCGGCAGAGTAAGCCGAAGCAGCGAAAGGACGAGAAGCCGTACCGTACCGAGCCGTACTGTTTCGCCGCAAGGTGACAGTGACAGGCAACCGGCTTTCGAGTAGAAAGTTCTCAAAAGCGAAGGTGTGAGCAGACTGCACTGCGGAAACGCGCCTTCATATCGAACACATCGAGGAATAAGCACATGCCAGTTTATCGCTCCAGAACGACAACCCACGGTCGCAACATGGCCGGTGCGCGTGGCCTTTGGCGCGCGACCGGCATGAAGGACGGCGATTTTGGCAAGCCGATCATCGCTGTCGTTAACTCGTTCACGCAGTTCGTGCCGGGCCACGTCCACCTGAAGGATCTCGGTCAGCTCGTGGCGCGTGAAATCGAAGCTGCTGGCGGCGTTGCCAAGGAATTCAACACGATTGCCGTTGATGACGGCATCGCCATGGGTCACGATGGCATGCTTTATTCGCTGCCATCACGCGAAATCATTGCCGACTCGGTCGAGTACATGGTTAATGCGCACTGCGCCGATGCCATGGTCTGCATTTCCAACTGCGACAAGATCACGCCGGGCATGCTGAATGCTGCCATGCGCCTCAACATTCCCGTTGTTTTCGTATCCGGTGGACCGATGGAAGCGGGCAAGGCCGTGCTGCACGGCAAAACCGTCGCGCTCGACCTCGTGGATGCCATGGTCGCCGCTGCCGACGACAAGATGACAGACGAAGAAGTCGACACAATCGAGCGTGCGGCATGTCCGACTTGCGGTTCGTGCTCCGGCATGTTCACGGCCAATTCAATGAACTGTTTGACAGAAGCGCTTGGCTTGGCTTTGCCCGGCAATGGTTCGACGCTCGCCACGCACTCGGATCGCAAGCGCTTGTTCGTCGAGGCCGGTCATCTGATTGTCGATCTGGCCCGCCGCCATTACGAGCAGGATGACTACACCGTCCTGCCGCGCTCCATTGCGACAAAGGCCGCCTTCGAAAACGCCATTGCGCTGGATATCGCCATGGGTGGTTCCACCAACACGGTTCTGCACATTCTGGCCGCTGCCCATGAGGGCGAGGTTGATTTCACCATGGAAGACATCGACCGCATGTCGCGTCGGGTGCCGTGCCTTTCCAAGGTCGCGCCTGCCAAGCAGGACGTGCACATGGAAGACGTTCACCGCGCAGGCGGCATCATGCGTATTCTGGGCGAACTGGAACGTGGTGGTCTTCTCAATACGGATTGCTACACCGTTCACGAGGCAACGCTTGGTGATGCCATCAACCGTTGGGACATCACCCGCACCAACAGCGAAAGCGTGCGCCAGTTCTTCAAGGCTGCTCCCGGCGGCGTCCCGACGCAGGTGGCTTTTAGCCAGTCCTCACGCTGGGATGAGCTGGACACCGACAGTGAAAACGGCGTTATCCGCTCAGTCGAAAAGCCGTTCTCCAAGGATGGCGGTCTGGCCGTGCTTTACGGAAACATCGCGCTGGACGGCTGCATAGTTAAAACTGCCGGTGTGGATGAATCCATCCTGAAATTCAATGGTGTTGCCGTGGTTTATGAAAGCCAGGACGCAGCCGTGAAGGGCATTCTGTCCAACGAAGTCAAGGCTGGGGATGTCGTCGTTATCCGCTACGAAGGCCCCAAAGGCGGCCCAGGTATGCAGGAAATGCTATATCCGACCAGCTACCTGAAATCCAAGGGTCTCGGCAAAGCCTGTGCGCTGATCACCGACGGCCGCTTCTCCGGCGGCACTTCGGGCCTCTCCATTGGCCATGCTTCTCCGGAAGCAGCCCAAGGTGGTGCTATCGGCCTCGTGCGTCAAGGTGATGCCATTGAGATCGACATCCCGAACCGGACGATCAACCTCAAGGTTCCAGATGCCGAACTCGCAGCCCGCCGTGCGGAGCAGGATCAGCTGGGCTGGAAGCCAGCCGAACAGCGCAAGCGCAATGTAACGACGGCGCTGAAGGCTTATGCGGCTTTTGCATCGAGCGCGGATAAGGGTGCGGTTCGGATTTTGCCTGAATAGGCTTCCATTGGACGTCATCCTCGGGTCAAGCCCGAGGAGACGTTGGAAGGGCCGTTATACCTTCTTCACCCAAGGTTTTTTAACTCATAACGGCGCAGCGCAACCATATTGTTGCGCTGCTTGCAGAATGACTGCGTCCGTCCGACATCCCTAAATCCAAGCTTATCCATCAAATGACAGGATACCCTGTTGTCGCTGATAGGGTTGGCGTGAAGCACAGTCATTTTCATGTGCGTAAAGGCGTGGTCGATGACGAGACGACTGGCTTCGTCGCCGTAACCTTTGCCCCACGCACTTCGGCCCAGCCACAGGCCGAACTCCCCGGCCAGCCCGATGAGACCCAGCAACTTGCCGTTATCAATTGCCCAGACTGGCAGATTGTTTTTCCGAAAGCGCAATATCCGGTTTCGGGCATCATGGACGGTAAAGGGATATGACGTCCGAAGGAGATTGCGTAGCACCAGCGGATCGTTGGTGATCCGTGCCAGAGCAGGTGCATCCGTTATCTCGAACGGTCGGAGAATGAGACGGTTTGACATCAACCGAGGCACTTGTCTGTCTGGTGATCGCATGCGGCTCAAGATGCGCAATTTCGGCGCTCGTGCCAACTACGTTTGTGATCTCGGAACCGTGTTCTCTCCCGCAAGTTGGCCGGGCGTTGAGAAAACGAGAATGTGTAGACAGATGAAACGCGCAATCGTGACCAGCGGTGCCGGGTTGATCGGGACCGGGATTATGGAAACTCTGCTCTTCGATATCAAGGGTAGCGAGCTCTCCAAGCGCACGTTTTATCTCCGCCCCGGGTCATCCATGAAAGTAAGCCTTGAGCAAGTTTTAGTTGTTCTATGAAGAGGACTTTAGCTCTGGGGCCACGCATGAAAATCAAGCACTATATCGTTACGTATAAAAATGATCCTATGCTTGCACAGGCAATCGAAAGCATATTTCGAACCGATACGGATCATGAACGGCAGGTTTTTGTCATCGCTAACCATTCGGCAGATCGATATGAGGGGCCTCATCCTGTCGTCTTTCTACGAAATGAAACCAGACCTGATTTTTCAACTGGTCATCTTTCACGCAACTGGAATCAAGCACTCATTGCGGGATTTGTTGACCTACGAAATCCATCTTCAGATTTGTTAATACTGAGCCAGAACGATTGTATCTTCGCTCCAGATTATCTCGAACCGCTTGTTGCGAACCACGAAAAATACGATCTCGTGACATATGGCGCTGGCGATAGTTGTATCAGCTACAGTGCTGCTGCAGTCCGACGTATCGGGTTGTGGGACGAGCGGTTCTGCAACATTGGTTACCAAGAGGCCGACTATTTCCTAAGGGCAGCGAAATATCACGGCCCTCGTGTCTCCATCAATGATGGTTATCACGGACGGTTGTATAACGCGCTGGACACGGTCGAAAATGTCATCACTTCAACGCCAAGTGGATTTGAAAGAAATGATGCGTCCCATATCGAATCGTCCCAGTATCACAGACAGAGTCGTAACTTTTTTGCAGCTAAGTGGGGCGTGGACTATAAGCCACAATTTTGGGGGGCGGATTTTCTCAAGGCTGAGATTAAATTGAACGGGCCAATTTTTTACCCCTATTTTGAGAACGCAATCGAAACATTGCAAGAGCAGAAATATCTAGCTTTCTTCTAAGCCATTTAGATGATCCCCATTCACGTTAAGCCCTGACCTCGTATAGCTGTCAGATTGAGCTTGTTTTGATGTGGGAACAACGAGCCAATGCGCCGCGTTCGCCTCCCCAAGTACAGGAGACTTAGGCATGAAACGCGCAATCGTGACCGGTGGTGCCGGTTTGATCGGGACCGGGATTATCAAAACTCTGCTGGAGGATGGCTGGACGGTGGCATCCTTCGATATCAAAGAGAGTAAGACGAAAGCGCGGCACATTCACTGCGACGTTGGCGATGAGGCATCTGTTGCGGAGGCATTCACGCAGCTTGGTTGGGACGGGCTTGAGCTTCTTGTCAACAATGCCGGTATTGCCGGGCCGAACAACGGCCCGATCCATAAGCTGTCGCTGGCCGACTGGCGCAAGGTGACGGATAGCCATTTGACTGGGGCTTTTTTGATGACGCGCTCCGCGGTGCCGCTGATGGGTGAGGGTGCCAGCATCGTCAACATGGTCTCCACCCGGGCCTTCATGTCGGAGCCGGAAACGGAGGCCTATGCGGCGTCCAAGGGCGGGTTGGTTGCGCTGACGCATGCGCTGGCTGTTAGCCTTGGACCAAAAATTCGGGTGAATGCGATTGCGCCGGGCTGGATCACCAATGATACGGATTTGCGCAAAGAAGATCATGAGCAGCATCCGGTCGGCCGGGTGGGACGGCCAAAGGATATCGCGGATGCCGTCGTTTACCTTAGCCGCGTGGGCTTCATGACCGGGCAAGTTCTGGTGCTTGATGGCGGTATGACGAAGAAGATGATTTACGAGGAATAGCCATTCGAAACTGATTCAACGGGTTAGCAAACTGATTCAACAAAGCTTTTGAAACCGTTGTTCGCGCGCGCTTTGTCACCGCTGGGTGAAGTCACAAACGAGTGAGAGGCCTTCTGCCTCTTTCGAAAGGCACTAAGTAAGGCACCATGAAACGCCGCACAGCACTTGCCCTCATCGCCTCACTCCCACTCGCATCAGTCGTTCGCGCGCAAACGCGCGATGGCGTGCCGAAGCTGCTCGAAGATGCCGACGCGCTGGATAGCTTGAAGACAGTCATCGTCAGTATCGATGGCAAGGACGTCGCCAGCCGCGCCTATCATGGTGCTTCGCTGAATGGTTCGACCAATATCAAGTCCGCTTCGAAATCCATCGTGTCCGCCTTGGTGGGTATAGCGATAGACCGGAAGATATTGGAAGGTGTCGATCAGCCGATATCTTCCTTGCTTCGGACAGACTTTCCAGCAAAACCCGATCCGCGTATTGAACGTGTCACAATTGGCAATCTGCTGTCCATGCAATCCGGTCTGGAGCGCATGTCCGGCCCCAATTACGGGCGCTGGGTTTCCAGTCGAAACTGGGTGCGCATGGCGCTCGGTTCTGGTTTTGCGGGAGAGCCGGGTGGCGGCATGCTTTATTCCACCGGGTCCACGCACTTGCTGTCGGCTATTCTGACCAAGGCGTCGGGCAAGTCTACACTCGCTCTGGCGCGTGACTGGTTTTCCCCACTCAACGGCTTTTCCATCGGCTCATGGGAGCGTGACCCGCAGGGCATTTATCTCGGTGGAAACCAGATGGCGATGACGGCGCGGTCTTTGCTGGCGTTTGGCGAGATCTATCGTCGCGGTGGCGTTACGCCGGATGGGGAGCGAATTGTCTCTCAGAGCTGGATTGACCAATCCTGGGTCCAGCGCACCAATTCCGTCTTCAACGGCGATGGTTACGGCTATTGCTGGTTCATCAAGGAGATGGCGGGAGAGATGGTGTATTACGCCTGGGGCTATGGCGGGCAGATGCTTTACATCGTGCCTTCGAAGAAACTGTCTGTGGTGATGACATCGCGCGAGGATGCGCCATCAGCCCGCACCGGGTATCGGGACCAGTTGCACGGGCTGATGGGCGGAATCATTTCAGCGGTTTAAAGCGGTCTGTTGATGTTGAGAAAGGCTTCGCTGAGCTTCTTCATGCGCTCATCATAGGCGGTGGTCAGGCAGGCGACATCTGCTGCGCATGTCTGGCGGTGTTTCAGCCATTCACTCTGCTGGGTCTTCAACTCATCGCGTGCGCCCATTGCCATCAATTGCGTGACGATGTCGAATGTCGTGGCCATGCGCACGTCCTGGTCGTTTAGCGCACGGTTTTCGCAAATCGTTTTTTCGTCGGCGGCAAGATCTGTCTTTGTGCAATCGAAGCTGGCAGCACCGACGGGTGAGCCATGGGAATATGAGGCGACGACAATAAGAGCAGCAAGAATATGTTTCTTGAAATGCATGTGGATCTCTTTTCCATAAACGGTCTTATAAGCCGTCTAAAGCAGGAAACAGGGTAACTTGTTCCATCCCGCAGTTTAAGGCGTGTTCCGTCATGATCTCGCCGCCCTTTGATTTATAGGCTCAAGCGTTATAACTCCATCATATTGATGAGGATGAGGAATCACATGCCAAGCATGTTGAACTATTTAACCACCGGCTTTCTTGCAACGATGCTTGCTCTGCCAGTTCCCGTGCAGGCGCAAGACAACAAGACCGTACCTGCCAGCACGGCGGAAATGCAGCTGTCCTTTGCGCCGCTGGTCAAGCGCACAGCGGGGGCCGTGGTCAACGTTTACGCCGAACGGCTCGTTCAAAAGCGGGCTTCACCCTTTGCGGGCGATCCCTTCTTCGAACAGTTTTTCGGGCAGCAATCGCCAAACCGCACGGAAAAGCAGTCGTCGCTCGGCTCCGGCGTTATCGCCACCGCAAGCGGGCTGGTGGTAACGAACAACCACGTCATCGATGGTGCAGACGATATCAAGGTTGCGCTGGCCGATGGGCGTGAGTTTCCCTCCAAGGTTCTGCTGAAAGATGACCGTCTGGATCTCGCGGTTCTGCAGATCGACGCCAAGGAAGAGTTCCCTGTTCTGGCGCTCGGCAATTCCGATGCGACCGAGGTGGGTGATCTCGTCCTTGCCATCGGCAACCCATTCGGCGTTGGACAGACGGTCACGAGCGGTATCGTGTCGGCACTGGCGCGCAACCAGGTCACCCAGGGCGATTTCGGGTTTTTCATCCAGACGGATGCCTCCATCAACCCCGGTAACTCCGGTGGCGCGCTGATGAACATGGCGGGTGAACTGATCGGCATCAACACGGCCATCTTCTCACGTGGTGGCGGTTCCAACGGTATCGGTTTTGCCATTCCGGCCAATCTGGTGCGGGTGTTTCTGGCTGCTGCCGAAAAGGGTGAAACGAGCTTCCAGCGTCCCTACGTCGGCGCGACTTTCGATCCGGTCACATCGGAAGTGGCCGAGGCACTGGGCCTCAAGCGAGCTCGCGGCGCGCTCGTCGTTGGCGTGGTCAAGGATGGGCCAGCCGAAAAGGCGGGCATCGAGCCGGGGCAGGTGGTGACGGCGGTCAATGGTATCTCGGTGGAACACCCGGACGCGCTGGGCTACCGCCTCACCACGGCTGGCATCGGTAAGTCCGCGACCATTACCCTGATCGACAAGGGCAAGGAGAAAAACGTCACCATCGCGCTTGATACGGCACCTGAGACAGCGCCGCGTGATGAACGCTTGCTGGAAGGACGCAATCCCTTTGCGGGCGCGACTGTTGCCAATCTTTCGCCGAAGCTCGCCGACGAGTTGCGGATGCCGACCAGCACAACAGGTGTTGTCATCATGGATGTGAAGCGCAATTCTCCGGCCGCCCGCGTTGGTTTCCAGCCAAAGGACATCATCGTCTCGCTGAATGGTACGGATATGACATCCACAGCGAATGTCGAAAAAGCGCTGGAAGACAATCCCGGCTTCTGGCGTCTTGAGATCATCCGTGATGGTCAGCGCATCCGGCAATTCTTGCGATGAGCGGCGATCTCTTTGCCCCACAGATTCCAGCGGAGGTCGCCAACCGGCGGCCTTTGGCGGACAGGTTGCGCCCGACCACGCTTGCCGAGGTCACGGGCCAGCCGCATCTGACGGGTGAAGAGGGCGTTCTGCGCCGTATGATCGAAAGCGGCTCACTGGGATCGATGATTTTCTGGGGCCCGCCGGGCACCGGTAAGACTACGGTTGCACGTCTTCTTTCCGGCGAGGCTGGGCTGGCTTTCGAGCAGATATCCGCCATCTTTTCCGGCGTTGCCGACCTCAAGAAGGTTTTCGAAGGCGCGCGCACCCGCCGCATGAACGGACGGCAAACCTTGCTGTTCGTGGACGAAATCCACCGCTTCAACCGCGCCCAGCAGGACAGTTTCCTGCCTGTCATGGAAGACGGTACGATCATTCTCGTGGGCGCGACGACGGAAAATCCGTCCTTCGAACTCAACGCCGCTCTTTTGTCGCGCGCGCGGGTGCTGACGTTCAAGTCGCATGATGAGGAAAGCCTTGCCGAGCTTCTGACGCGCGCCGAAAGCGTCGAGGAAAAGCCGTTGCCGCTGACCGATGACGCACGCGCCTCGCTGATCCGTATGGCGGACGGTGACGGGCGTGCTGTGCTGACTTTGGCGGAAGAGGTTTGGCGTGCTGTCCGCAAGGACGAGGTGTTCGATACGGAAGGCCTTACGCATATCGTCCAGCGTCGCGCGCCTGTTTATGACAAGGCGCAGGACGGGCACTACAATCTCATCTCCGCGCTGCATAAGTCTGTGCGCGGCTCCGATCCGGATGCTGCGCTCTACTATCTGGCGCGTATGATGGATGCTGGCGAAGATCCGCTTTACCTTGGGCGACGACTGGTGCGGATGGCGGTTGAAGATATCGGGCTTGCCGACCCGCAGGCGCTGGTCATCTGTAACGCCGCCAAGGACGCTTATGATTATCTCGGCTCGCCCGAAGGTGAGTTGGCTTTGGCGCAAGCCTGCGTCTATCTGGCGACCGCACCCAAATCCAACGCCGTCTACACAGCGTTCAAAGCAGCGATGCGGGCGGCCAAGGAAAACGGCTCGCTGCTGCCACCCAAGCATATTCTCAATGCGCCGACGAAGCTGATGAAGAGCGAAGCCTATGGCGATGGCTATCGTTACGACCACGATGAGCCGGATGCTTTTTCAGGGCAGGATTATTTCCCGGAGAAAATGGGCCGCACGACGTTTTACGATCCGCCGGATCGCGGCTTCGAGCGAGATATCCGCAAACGGTTGGATTGGTGGGCGAAGCTGCGCCGCGAACGGAACGGCAAATAGCCCGTCGTATAACGATCTTATGCGCTCGCTTGCGAGGCTTCGCGATTGAGCGGTACGGCACGCGGTGGCAGCATTTTCACGGCTGATTCTGCAAGGGTGTTATGCCCCTCACAATCCACGATGAGATGCCAGTGCGACGTCTCGGGGATTGTTACGCGGATCGGCGACTTCTTGGCCACGCCACCCAGATATTTGAAGTCCAGCATTTCCGTGAATCGCTGATAGTTGCCCGACGTCATCAACCGGACATTGTTGACGGCATTCAACGATACTTCGATGATCGCGCCTGCGCGCAATTCTCTCAGATCGTAATGGGTAAAGCGGAAGCCTGGCTTGGCCATGATGAGCCCCGTAATCGTTAGCTGCGTCTCATAACGATACGCCAGGATGATGAACGCTTCGTTAGCGCGGACTGCATTCATCCCTTTGTCGAATGCCTGGCGACTTCGACCTGTCCGGCTTTTGCGCGGCAAACCCTTACCCGTGAGTTTCTCTGCGCCCGTAAAAAGGGTTCGTTTACCAAATTTCTTTAAGATTTGATTCTATTGCCGCGCTTTGCGGCCGCTGAAGGCACGGGTTCTGGTATGGCGTATGTTTCCCTTCCGCGTCGTTTTGTGACGTTGCTGACGATTTCCACGGTGATCGCGTCCTGTTCGGCTGAGGGGTTGGTGCCGCCTGCCGAAGTCGATGGATCGACGCGCGTTAGTTCCATACGCTCATCCAATCAGCAGACTTACAGCGCACCACCTGCCGGTGTTGCTTCAAACCAGCCAGCGAACGATTATGCACCGCTGTCGCAACCCATGCCGGAGCACACGCCGTCTCGTGATCCGCTATTGCAGGCAGGGCCAGGTGAGCAATATTCGACACTGGATGCACAACAACAGCGGCTGGGTGGTGCATCACCACCGATGTCAAGCCAGATGGCCGAGGGTGAGGGCGGTGTCAACATGGATGACGGCTTGGGTGTTGCCCCGGTACGCGGTCTGGCCGAAGAGCAGGACATGGAAGTCTCCGGAGGCCAGCCCAGCCAGACCATGCAGGGCGAGATGGACAGCCAGGTGCCGATGTCTCCCGCACCGCGCCGACAGTCTGCCAGCCAATCGCGCCTCATTCCGCCGCCCGGCGAGGGGCAACGTCAGCGTCAGCCTGTTCAGGATGTTGCGATGCTGATGCCTGACAATCCAACGCAGGAACGCCGTATGTCATCGCCGCCGGGCATGATGCCGCAATCGGAAGTGTCGTGCCGCTCCGAACTGCGCAGGCTTGGCGTGGCGTTCCGCGATGTTGCGAGCATTGCCGATGGCCCGACCTGCGGTATCGATTACCCTATCGAACTATCGGGCCTTGCCAGCGGTGTCGCAATCCGCCCAGCGGTGAAGTTGAATTGCCAGGTGACGCTGGCCTTTGCCAAATGGGTGAAATTCGAACTCGTGCCATCGTCGCGCTTCCGCTATCTCTCCGGCGTCGAGCGCATCACGCCGATGGGTGGTTATTCCTGCCGCAAGATGAATTCGCGCTCCAGCAATCCATGGTCTGAACATGCGCGCGGCAATGCCATCGATATCGGCACAATCACGCTGAAGAACGGTAAGGAAATCGACGTGCGTTCCAAGAGCTTTTTCGCATTCCGCGAGAAAGGTCTTCTGAAGGCGGTGCGCAGTGACAGCTGCAAATATTTCTCCACCGTTCTGGGGCCGGGCAGCGATCCAAACCACTGGAACCACTTCCACTTCGATCTGCGCACCCGCAAATCCGGCTATCGCCATTGTAGCTGAGATTGGTCTACTCATAACGGACCCGCATGTAGAATGATCTTCCTGCGGGGATGGCTTTTAAGCAATCTTGAACCTATATGCTGTCCAGCAAGATTGTGTTGAAAGATTTCTTATGAACTCCCCCATAAAGCCAATCGTTTCCATCCAGAACCTGACCAAAGCCTATGCCAATGGCTTTCAGGCTCTCAAAGGCGTTACACTCGACATTCAGCAGGGCGAAATCCTGGCGCTTCTCGGGCCGAACGGCGCGGGTAAGACCACGCTGATTTCCATCGTCTGCGGGCTGGTCAATCCCAGCGGCGGAAAGGTGCTGGTCGGCGGCCATGATGTGGTCAGCGAGTTTCGCAAAACCCGCGAACTCATCGGCCTCGTACCGCAGGAATTGACGACGGATCAGTTCGAAACGGTCTGGAATACGGTATCTTTCTCCCGCGGTCTGCATGGGCAGAAGAAGAACCCGGAGCTGGTCGAGCGCATTCTGAAATCCCTGTCGCTTTTCAGCAAGAAGGACAACATGCTGCGCGAGCTCTCCGGCGGCATGAAGCGGCGTGTGCTGATTGCCAAGGCGCTGGCGCATGAGCCGAAAATCCTGTTTTTGGATGAGCCGACGGCGGGCGTCGATGTCGCCTTGCGTCGGGACATGTGGAGGGTGGTTGAGGACCTGCGCGCAACCGGCGTCACCATCATTCTCACCACCCACTATATCGAAGAAGCCGAAGAGATTGCCGACCGCGTCGGCGTCATCAATGGCGGTGAGCTTTTGCTGGTGGAAGACAAGACTGCACTGATGCAGAAGCTTGGCCGCAAACAGCTTTCGCTCGAACTGACGGAGCCGGTGAAGGTTCTGCCGGACAGTCTTTCGCAATACCAGCTTTCCCTGTCCGAAGACGGTACCTGCCTGACCTACGAATATGAGGGCAATGGCGAGCAAAGCCGTATTGCGGATGTCTTGGCAGCGCTTTCTGCCGCTGGCATTCACTTCAAGGATATTTCAACGCGGCAGAGTTCTCTCGAAGACATTTTCGTGGCGCTGGTGGGAGGTCAAAAATGAACTTCGAGGCAATCAAGTCCATCTATCTGTTCGAAATGGCCCGCACCCGCCGCACGCTTCTGCAAAGCGTCGTGTCGCCGGTTATTTCAACCTCGCTCTATTTCATCGTGTTCGGCACCGCCATTGGGTCACGCATCCAGGAAGTGGACGGCATTTCCTACGGCGCGTTTATCACGCCCGGTCTCATCATGCTGACTTTGTTGACGCAATGTATCAGCAACGGTGCTTTTGGAATCTATTTCCCCAAATTCACCGGTACGATCTACGAAATTCTGTCAGCGCCCGTGGCGATGTCTGAGATCGTCATCGGTTATGTCGGAGCCGCCGCCACAAAGGGGCTGATGATCGGCACGATCATCCTCGTTACCGCGTCCTTCTTCGTGGATATATCGATCGCGCATCCGTTCATGATGCTGCTGTTTTTTGTACTGACGGCAATCAGCTTCAGCCTGTTCGGCTTCATCATCGGCATATGGGCTTCGAATTTCGAACAGCTCAATCTCATTCCCATGCTGGTCGTTCCACCGCTGACCTTCCTCGGTGGCAGCTTCTATTCCATCAACATGCTGCCACCATTTTGGCAGACCGTCAGCCACTTCAATCCGGTGCTGTATCTCATCAGCGGATTCCGGTGGAGTTTTTACGAGATTTCGGACGTCAATCCTCTGCTCAGCCTGGCGATGGTCACCTTGTTCCTGGCGGTGTGCCTTGGCGTGGTGAGCTGGATGTTCAAGACGGGTTATAAGCTGAGAAACTGATTATTTTTGCTCCGTCATCCCGCACTTGATGCGGGATCCAGTCAGCCCAAGCCTTGGGCTGAAAAGACTTTCGCGCGCAGACGCGCGTCGCTGGACCCCGCATCAAGCAACCGTGGACGATCAAGTAAAAGCAGGGTCTGTTTTTGCGATTGCGTTGAGGATGGTTATGAGCTTTCGGATTGTTGCGACGATGGCGATCTTAAAGGTTTTTCCGTTGCTGCGCAGGCGCTGGTAGAAAGTGCCGAGAATGGGATCCTTGATCTTGATTGCGCTCAGCGCGGCCATGTAGGCAATGTCGCGCAGATGCTTGCGTCCTCCAGAGCATTTGCCTCTGCGGTTCGAACTGCCGGATTGGCGCGCATGGGGAGCAACGCCCAGAAGGGCTGCA